>CAZEXR010000080.1:0-10408 GCA_964516675.1 uncultured Enterobacterales bacterium
AGCTGTAATTTTTCTTTATTAAGGCTTTTTAATTGCCTTTGATTTTTTAACGTCTTTAAAAAAAAATCCTTTAATTAATTTTTTTAGGAGAAATTAATATTTTATTAATTTTGTATTAATAATGTGATCTTTGTCAGTATGTGTAATCGTTTTTTTTAACTAACATTTTGATTTAAAATAAAAATAGTAAATATTTAATTTTAATCATATTTAGATCGCAAAAAGGAACATAAAATCTGCAAAATTGCCTTGTTCATATTAGAATTAGTATTAGTTAAAAAAATTGCGACTAATGATTAAAAGAGGTGGCTCAATGGACAATGCACGTGACGTGGTTAAGCAAACTATGGCTCTTATTCTTGCTGGCGGCAGAGGTAGTAGACTAAAAGCATTAACCGATACAAGAGCAAAACCTTCTGTATATTTTGGTGGTAAGTTCAGAATTATTGATTTTGCCTTATCTAATTGTGTTAACTCTGGTATTAAAGGTATTGGTGTTGTTACCCAATACAAATCCCATAGTCTTTTACGTCATTTACAAGCAGGATGGTCTTTCTTCCGTAACCAGTTAAATGAGTACATTGACTTTTTACCTGCATCTCAGCGTTTAGATGAAGAACATTGGTATCAAGGCACAGCAGATGCTATTTTCCAAAATGTCGATATCATCAAAGATCACAAACCTAAATATGTGTTGATTTTAGCTGGTGACCATATCTATAAGATGGATTATGCAAATCTAATCATGGATCACATCAAAATGGGCGGTCCTTTGACTGTAGCTTGCATTCCTGTTCCTCGTGAACAAGCTAAAGCTTTTGGTGTTATGAATGTTGATAGCAATAATCTTGTAACAGAATTTATTGAAAAGCCTGAAAATCCACCTGCAATGCCATCAAATCAGTATATGAGTTTGGCTTCAATGGGTATTTATGTGTTCGATGCTGATTACTTATATGAAATTCTAGCTAAGGATGCTTCAACTAAGGGCTCTCATCGTGACTTTGGTATGGATATTATTCCTCAGTTAGTTGCTCAGCATCAAGTTTATGCACATGATTTTTCAAAGTCTTGTATCCGTAACCGAGGCAATAAGGATATTGTTTATTGGAGAGACGTCGGTACTTTAGATGCATATTGGGAAGCTAATATGGATATTGCATCCATTGAACCTCAATTAGATATTTATGACTTTAACTGGCCTATTTGGACTAATCAGATTCAATTACCTCCAGCTAAATTAGTTCAGGATATATCTGGTGCTTCAACAATATTACATAATTCTGTTGCATCAGCAGGTTGTATTATCTCTGGTTCTTCAATTAGTCAAACTCTACTATTTAATTCATGTCGAGTTCACTCAAATTGTTTCTTGTCAGAATCTGTAATTATGCCATTCTGTATTATTCACAGAGCATGCCGTTTAACTAAGGTTGTAATGGATAGAGGATGTGAGTTACCTCGAGGAATGATTATTGGTGAAGATCCTATATTAGATGCAAAACGCTTCTATCGTTCTGAAGGTGGCGTAACCTTAGTTACAAGAGCTATGTTGAATAAACTTCGTTTAACAGAGCCTGAATTATTCGAGAATTTCGATAATTACAAGGCCCCAGTTCAGATGCCTTCATATTAAGATTGTTTAATGAATATTAACGAAATATCTTCTCGCCTCTTCTGCTCAAAACGCTTAAGGGGCGATATTTTATCTAAGGGACAAACTCTTTTTGAGTTGTCTGATTCTTCCTTCCCATCTTACGGCATCGAAAGTGATCGCCTAAAGATTTCTATGTGTTCTCCATTACGCAGATTGCAGCAAAAGACACAAGTTTTTCCTCTTGATGTAAAAGCTGCCTCTCGTAATAGACTTACACATTCTCTTGAAGTTCAAGAATACACAAGACTTATTTCCTTTGCGATTGTAAAAGAGGTGAAAGAAGTTGATTTATCTCCAATTTTACAACCAATGGTAAGCTGCTTATATAATGCTTCTTTAATTCATGATTTAGGTAACCCTCCTTTTGGTCATTTTGGAGAATCTCTAATTAGAAATTGGCTAAAACAAACAGTTGAAAATAGATATATTAGTGCTGAAATATCAATTGCTGAAAAAGATGACTTGCTAACTTTTAATGGTAATGCTCAAGGTCTTAGAATATGTAATTCTATTCAGACTTTAAATCTAACTTTAGGTCAATATGCTTCTGTAATTAAGGTCCCTTATATAGTAAAGGAGCTATTACTTGGTAAAGGTAAAGGCTCATCTGGAAATGGAATTCAAAGTGATTTTTATTCTTGGTCCTATTCAAATGCAGGAGTATTTTTATCAGAGAAGTATCTTTTAGACGAAATAAGAGAATCTTGTGATAGAGATACAAGACATCCTTTTGCAACTATTGTTGAATTTGCTGATGATTTAGCTTATGTTTTGGCAGATTTAGAAGATGCCTTTGATAGAGGTCTTGTATCAAGCCATACTATTATAGCTTTGTGTGAACAACTTTCTAATTATCCTGAGCTTAATGAAATTAGACAAATGCTTGATGTAGAGAAGATTAAATCTCTTTTTTATTCAAATAAAACCGATGCTCTTTCATATTTAAGAGATGTCATCTCTTATTACTACATAAGAGATGTTGCAACAGCGATTAGTTCAAATTTATCGCAATATATCCAAACTGGAGAACCTGATTTTTCTTTTGGTGACTATCCTGGAATTACAGCCTTAAAAATGTTAAAAAACTTTGAAAATGAATATGTTTATAATCATTTTGAAGTTCAAACTCTTGATTTATCGGGGGCAAGTTACATTCGAGGATTATCTAGTGCTTATCAAAAGCTTTTATTTGAAAGCGAAAAGGATTTCGTTTTAGAGTTAAGTGCTAAAGGAGGAGATCCTTTCTGCAAGCGAATTGCCTCTAGAATTTCAAGATCACATAAAGATGCTTATTTTGCAGGCCTAAATCGAAAAGAGTTCTCTGAAATGTATGTGAGAATAAGACTTTTAGTAGATTATATTTCTGGAATGACTGATACCTTTGCAGCATCTGAGTATAAAGTACTAAATGGAGTCCATTAAAATGTATAAAAGGTTCAATATTTTGTTAAAATAGCGACCATCGAAAAAACTTGGTACAAAAATAACATGACTACTGATTCAAAAGATTTGGCAAAATTAACTTCAAATGATCCTATTTTTGATGATATTAGACCTTGTCGCGACGACGAGGTACAAGCCGAACTACAAAAAATTATTTCAGATGATCTTGTAATTAACAGTATTTTAAAATTCAGATACCCTGTTGTTTATAAGAAATTGTCATTCCTTTTAAAGCCTTTTGTTAAGGCTTATTTAAAGCAAAAAATTACAAAGATTACGTCTATTCGAGATTTTCAAAACATAGTTGCTTCTTTTGTAGAAAAGGTTGTCAAAACAACTACAGATGGAGTTGAACTTGTTGGCTTTGACAAGTTAGAAAAGAATAAAGGTTATTTATTTATTTCAAATCATCGTGATATCTCTTTAGATCCTGCTTTTATCGATTTAGCTTTAATCGCATCAGGTGGAGATACAGTAAGAATTGCAATTGGAGATAATCTTTTAAGACTTCCTGCTGCTACATCTTTAATGAGATTAAACAGAAGCTTTATCGTACGCCGTTCTGTGGAAGCTCCTCGTGAGAAATTAAAAGCATTAACTCATTTATCTTCATACATTGGATTATCTGTAGAAGAGAATACCTCTGTATGGATTGCTCAACGTGAAGGTAGAGCAAAAGATGGTAATGATAAGACAGAAGATGCAGTTCTAAAGATGCTATCTTTATATGGCCGTCAAAAGAAGCAGAATTTCAAAGAATATATGAGTTCTTTAAATATTGTTCCTGTTTCAATTACCTATGAATACGATCCTAATGATCTTGCCAAAGCAAATGAGCTTTACGAAAAAGAAAAAAATGGTGAGTATCATAAAGATAAATTTGAAGATATTGATACTATTACTCGTGGTATTCGTGGCAATAAAGGTCATATTAAATTAGTTGCAGGTTCCCCTATTAATGATGGCTTTGAAACTGCTGAAGAATTAGCTACAATCATTGATAAGTTTGTTTGGAATAACTACCAAATGTATCCTACAACTTTAATTAGTGCAGGCGTTACTCAGAATGTAAGTTCTGAAGATTTACAGAAATTCAACGATAGAATTAACTCTTATCCTGAACATTTACGTGAACGTGTAAAGGCTATGTACGCAGCTCCTTATTTTAATAAGGATAAATAAAACATGTTTAATCCGATTTATCAAAAGGATGGATCATTGAGCTTTTTTAGAATTGCATGCCTTTTCGTTGCTATTAGCTGCTTTATTTGTGGTTGCGTAATGAAAGTAGAATCTAGTGATAAAAATGAGCAAATTTCAGCTAGAGATGATTCTGTTGAACAAAGTGCTGATACAGTCGAGGTTGATGACAGTTTAGCATCCGATGAAATCCGTTCTTTAGCTTTAAATGAGCTTGTTGCAGATTCCGAATATATGCAGACTTGTGGCACAATAGACAGAGTATACGATAGTTGTACTGTTGATATATCTGCTAATTTGAAGCCTTATTATTCACTTGAAGTTAACGCTTCAGCTGATGGTTTTAAATTAGTTTTAAGTGCAACAAAAAATAATGCAGACGATTGTTCTGTTTATGAGTCTAACAGCAATGGTGAGTTCTTAGCTTTTAATAAGTCAGGATCTCTTGATAAGAATTGCTTAAAAGGACTTAAGTCAAACAATGACAAGTTTTTTGTTATAAGAGATACAGATACTAAGGAAGGAGAAATTGCTCCTTCTGGTTTTACACCAATTGTTAAAAACCTAACACAGAGATAAACTCAAGGAATTTAATGTGAAAATTTCAAAAGATACAGTAGCAACACTAAGCTACACAGTGACAGAAACTTCTGGTCAGGTTGTAGGTACAACCCAGCAGGGTGAGCCTGTAACAGCTTTAATTGGACATGGCTATTTAGTAAAAGGCCTAGAGGCTGCTTTATTAGGCCATGAAAAGGGCGATGAGTTTACTATTACTCTTGAGCCAAAAGATTCATATGGTGAAATTGATAATACTTTAGTTCAGACAATCGATAGAAAGCTATTTGGTGACTTTGCAGTTGCAGAAGGCAACGTATTTGAAGCTGATTCTCCAAATGGTCCAATGGCTGTTGTGGTTAAAGAAGTTAAAGATGATGTTGTTGTAGTTGATGGTAATCATCCACTTGCAGGCAAGACTTTAAATTTCTTAATCATTGTTGAAGATGTTAGAGAAGCTACTGAAGAAGAAGTAAAGCACGGTCATGCTCATGTTGGCGGTCACTGTCCTTCAGAAGAACATGAACATCATTGCTGTCATGGTCACCACCATGATGAAGATGGTGAACATCATTGCTGCCACGGTCATCATCACGATGATGAAGATGGTGAACACGAGTGCTGTCACGGTCATCACCACGATGATGAAGATGGTGAACATGAGTGCTGTCATGGTAAAGGTCATCACCATGAAGATGGTGAAGAAGGCGAGCATCATTGTTGCTGCGGTCGTCACCACCACGATCACGAGTAATTAAACTCAATTAAATCAAGGCTCCTTGAATGGAGCCTTTTGCGTATCTAAAACTACGAGAAAATTATGAAGTTCATCATTAGATTATTCCCTGAAATTTCAATTAAAAGCAAACCAGTTCGTACACGTCTAATTAAATTAGTTCGTCAGAATATCGTTAATGTTTGCAAACATCACAAGGTACCTGTTACTGCTTTAGCTCAGTGGGATAAGGTGATTGTTAATTTTGGAAATGAAGAAACTCCTGTAACTAAAGAACAGGCTGTTACAGAGCTTTCAAGAATTCCTGGCATTCATTCATTTATGGAAGTAAATGAGTTTCCATTTACTACTTTAGATGAGTTATATGATGTTATTAAGGACAGAGTAGGTCCTACCATTATTGATAAAACCTTTGCTGTAAGAATTAAGAGAAAAGGTAATCATGAGTTCAATTCTCAGCAGGCTGAACGTGTAATTGGTGGTAAATTCAAAGCATCATTCCCTAATAAAGGCGTGTGTCTTGATAATCCTGATGTAATGATTCATATTGAAATTGAAAATCAGGTAGCGTATCTATCAGGTGACAAGCATTTAGGTATTGGTGGATATCCTGTAGGTTCTCAAGGAGATGTGTTCTCTTTAATCTCAGGTGGTTTTGATAGTGGTGTATCAACTTACAATGTCATTCATCGTGGTTGTCGCGTAAATTACTTATTCTTTAACATGGGTGGTACCGCTCATGAAATTGGTGTTAAACAAGAGTCTTACTTTATTTGGGATAGATTTGCTTCATCTCATCGTGTTCGTTTTGTAACTATTCCTTTTGAACCTATCGTAGGTCAAATTTTAGAACGTACTCATCACGGTGTGCGTGGTGTAATACTAAAACGAATGATGATGCGCATAGGCTCCATTGTTGCAAAGAAGTTTGATGCTGAAGCTTTAGTAACTGGTGAGTCTTTAGGTCAGGTTTCAAGTCAGACTCTACGTAACTTAAATCATATTGATAATGTTTGTGATGTTTTACTTATCCGTCCTCTTGTTACTTCTGATAAGCAAGAGATTATCGATAAGTCTCGTGAAATCGGAACAATCGGTTTTGCCGAATCAATGCCTGAGTATTGTGGTGTAATTTCAGACCATCCAAATGTATGCCCAACAGCTTCTTTTGTTGAAGAAGAAGAGGCTAAGATGGATGCTGATCTTGTAGAAAAAGCAATTGAAGCTATGAGAGTTGTTGATATCAACAATATCCCAGAGGATACAACAAAGTTAAAGACTGATGTGGAAATTGTAACTGAACTTAATAAGTCAGATGTTGTTCTTGATGTAAGAGCTCCTGATGATGTTGAAAAACATCCATTGTGTGGTTTAGACAATGAGGTTATTACAATGCCTTTTTATAAGACCGCATCTGATTTTAATACATTAGATCAATTAAAGACTTATGCTTTATATTGCGATCAAGGTGTAATGAGTACAATGCAAACTAAACAGTTAAAAGAAAAGGGTTATCATAATGTTAAAGTTTGGCGACCTGCTAAATAATATCTAGCTCTTTATCTTTTACAAAGCCTGTTTCATTTATTATGTGACAGGCTTTTTTGCAAGTAAATTTAGCTTAAAGATTTAATTCTTGAGCTGGTTCTACTTTAGATGCCTTTAATGCTGGGTAGATAGATGCTAAGAAACTCATGATAAGCGCACATGAAATAACCATAATCACATCTTTTATCTCAAGATTAGAAGGAACAAAGTTAATAAAATAAATATCTTCATTTAATAACTCAATACCAAACCAATCTTTAAAGTTAGAGGTTACATAAGGTGTGGCAAGGGATATTAAAGATCCTAAAACTCCACCTAAAATACATCCCTTTAACGCTGAAAATATTCCCATTAGCGTAAATGAGCGAATGATAAGACCCTTGCTGGCGCCCATGGTCATAAGGATTGCAATCTCGTGTCTCTTTTCACTAACTGCCATAATAAGATTTGATACGATATTAAAACAAGCTACAGCTATAACTAAAATCATTGCTAAATACATAATTGTTCTAATCATGTTGATATCAGAGTAAAGCTTACCTTGTGTATCAATCCAAGTTTTAACATCAGCAGGATCTCTTACATTTGCTGTTGCTTCCTCAATGATATAGTTTGCTTCTAACATATTATCAATGCCAACATGGATGGTGTTAGGCCTTTTTAAAGCAGACATTTCCATGGCTTTATCAATATGAATAAATGCAAAATTACCATCAATTTGTCCGCCTGTTTTAAACAGACCTATGACGGTAAGGGATTTTACTACCATTGAACTTAAGCCATCATTGGAGGTTTTAGTATCAATAACGGATAGGTTAAGAGTATCTCCAATTTTAAGATTCAGTTTCTTAGCAATTCCATTTCCTAAAATAACACCATCTTTTTGAGGTACGTTATCAAGTTCTGATGCTTTGCATGTCATGAATCTTTCAAGTGAAATTACTTTTGTTTCAAGCTCTGGAGTAATTCCAATTACTAGTGCAGGTGCAAATGTTGTACCTGAACTAAAGGCTCCATTGATAGAAACAGCAGGAGCACTTGCAGTTACATGAGGATTTGAGTTGATTGCTTTTAAATCCTGTTCTAAATATTCAAATCCGTCTGTATTGTAGGATTTTAATTCACCAGCAGGAATTAAAGATAAGACTCTGTTATTTAATTCATACTCAAAGCCATTCATAGCTGAAAGACCTATAATTAGTGCGCAAACACCAACACAGATTCCTGTAGTTGAGGCAACCGAGATAAATCTGGCTAAAGCACCATATCTTTTAGATCCTAAAAAACGAAGTGCAAGCTTTATACTAAGCTTCATTTGTTTCAATAACTCCGTCTTTCATTTGATAAACTCTGTCACATTTAGCTGCAAGTGTATTGTCATGAGTTACCATAACTACTGCGATATGTTCGTTTTTAACCAAATGAGTGAATAAATCAAAAATATCTTGTGCGTTTTGTGCATCTAAATTACCTGTTGGCTCATCAGCAAGAATTAAATCAGGCTTATTTGCAAGAGCTCTTGCAATAGCAACACGCTGTCTTTCGCCACCTGAAAGTTCTGATGGACGGTAATTTACTCTATGTGATAGTCCTACTTTTGTTAAATATTCTTCAGCTGTCTTTTGAGCATCACTTATATTTGTACCCTTAATTAACAAAGGCATCATTACATTTTCGGCTGCAGAAAAATCACCTAACAGATGATGAAACTGGTAAACAAAACCTAAATTTTCATTTCTAAAAACAGCTTTTTGATTAGCTGTATAGCTAGATAGATCTTTATCTTTGAAAAAAATGGAGCCACTTGTTTGGGTATCAAGAGTACCTAAAATATGTAAAAGCGTGCTTTTTCCTGATCCTGATTTTCCTATGATTGCAGTGATTTCATCTGAGAAAATATCTAAATTTACTTTTTTTAAAACGTCGGTTTCAACTTTACCTTCAAAATAGGTACGGGTAATGTCTCTTGCTTTTAGAATAATATTGCTCATGTTTAGCCTCGGCATAAATTGGTAACAGGGTCGGTTGAGGAAGCCTTGATTGCAGGATATAAGGTGCAAATAAGGCTCATAAGCAATGATCCAAGTGCAATTATGCTTATATTAAATGTTTCAATTGATACAGGTAATTGACCAAAGTTACCTGTGTTACTCATTGTCAGAGAAATGTAGTATGTAAGTGGTATTCCTATGATTAGTCCAACTATAGTTCCAATCACTCCTGAAAATATACCCATCATAATGAAAATTGAGAGGATCTTTTTATTTGTAAGACCTAAGGTTTTTAAGATGGCAATTTCTGTAAGTCTTGCACTAACCATCATAGTAAGGGCAGAGAGAATGTTAAAGGAGGCAACGATAATTACAAGGCAAAGCATGATGGACATAGTTAGTTTTTCCATAGCTACAGCTTTAAAAAACTCGCCTTGTTCACTTCTCCAATCGGTAAATTTATAGCCTTTTTGTTGTAATTGTTTTGATACCTTATCAATTGTAAAAGGATCATCTAACCATAATCTGTATGAGCTTATTGCCTCTGGTAATCTTAAGAGGCGACGAACGTCGTCATAATTTCCTATCGCACTATCAAGGGATGCTGAACTTGTAGATGGATAGTAATCTCTCATTACAAAAAGACGTTGAGTTGGGGTTAATCCCATTGGGGTATAACGAGCATTTACAGTACTTATTAGTCTTACCTTGGTGTTAAGCTTCATTTCATTTTTAATGTATAAAGAAGCCTCTGCGTTTAATATAAAACTGCCTTTTGAAGGAATTTTGACTAAGTGTAATTTATCTTTTGTGGTGCCTTTATTTAGTAAAATCTTATTTTCATCAATGCCTTGCAATTTTATAAGGGCAAGAGATTTTGGGCCTTGCATAAGTGTTTGGGATTGAACAAAAGGGGCAAGTGCAATTACATGTTTTAGCTTCAAAAGCTCTTTAGTGTCAGATGCATCTGACTGAACAATTACATGAGGAGTGTCGTTTAGCACTGCTCCTTTTAGTCTATTCTCAAGACCTTGCATGATTGAAGTATCAACGATTAAAGCTGCAACACCAATTGCAATACCAATGGTGGAAAGAATAGCTACGAAAGAAGCAAATTTATGAGCTTTACTTTTAAAGCCGTATTTAATGGCAATAGCTAAGCTTAAAGGATAAAAAAGGCGCACATGCAATCCTAATATTTAAAAAATTTGACAAGTAATTTTAA
Organism: uncultured Enterobacterales bacterium; assembly: GCA_964516675.1. GTDB lineage: Bacteria > Pseudomonadota > Gammaproteobacteria > Enterobacterales > Succinivibrionaceae > Succinivibrio. The sequence continues at coordinate 10,359 of CAZEXR010000080.1, forward strand.
CAAAATCTAAGTTAAGAATTTGAGTAATTTTGCAATTTTAAATTTTTATT
>CAZEXR010000081.1:0-10310 GCA_964516675.1 uncultured Enterobacterales bacterium
TTAAACAAGCATTAGCACAAAGTAATGGTGTGGTTGCTAAGGCTTCAGAAGTACTTGGATTACGACGTACAACCCTTGTAGAAAAAATGAAAAAATACGGTATCGTTACATCAAATTAAGGTCAAACAAATAATGAATATTAAAGAAACAATAACAGAGTTACTAAGAAACAAAACTATTTTGGTAACAGGCGGTACCGGTTCATTTGGTAATAAATTTGTTAAAACAGTATTAGACAACTATCCTGTAAAAAAAGTAATCATCTACTCTCGAGACGAATTAAAGCAATATGAAATGCAACAGCGTTTAGCAGAGCATGCAAGTAAACTTCGTTATTTCATTGGAGATGTTAGAGATTTAACTCGTCTAAAGCTTGCAATGAAAGGTGTTGATATTGTTATTCATGCAGCTGCTATCAAACAGGTACCTGCAGCTGAATACAATCCAATGGAATGCATCAAAACCAATATTAACGGTGCAGAAAACATCATTGAAGCTTGTTTAGATGCAAATATTGAAAAAGTAGTTGCACTATCTACAGATAAAGCTGCAAATCCTATTAACTTATACGGAGCAACTAAGCTTTGCTCTGATAAATTGTTTACAGCAGCTAATAATCTTGTAGGTGAAGGTAGAACACGCTTTTCAATCGTAAGATACGGCAATGTATCAGGTTCTCGTGGTAGTGTTGTACCTTTCTTTAAGAAACTAGCTGATGAAAAAGCAGAATTCATTCCTATTACAGAAAAAACCATGACTCGCTTTTGGATTTCTTTAGATCAAGGCGTTGATTTTGTTTTAATGGCCTTAGCTAGAATGCATGGTGGAGAAACATTTGTTCCAAAGATTCCATCAATTAAAATTGTTGATTTAGCAACAGCTATTGCACCAAATATTCCTCAAAAGGAAGTTGGAATTCGTCCAGGTGAAAAGATTCACGAACTTATGTGTCCTTGTGATGATTCACTACATGTAATCGAATTTGATAAGTTCTTTATTATCAGACCATCCATCACAACCTTTACAAGTGTTGGTCCTCTTCATTACCTAACAACAAATTTAGGCGAAAAGGGAAAACCAGTTAAACAAGGATTTGAATACAATTCATTTAATAACCCTGTTTATCTATCAGTAGACGAGATTAAAGACTTTCTTAACAAGGTGAAATAATGATTCCTTACAGCACTCAGACAATTGAAAATGACGATCTGGAGGCTGTAAGAGATGTTCTTACCTCTGGATTTCTAACTTGTGGACCTGTCATTACAGAATTTGAAGACAGAGTGGCTTCGTATGTAAATGCTCAATTTGCTGTGGGTGTTAATTCATGCACTTCAGCATTGCATTTAGCTATGATTGCCCTTGGCATTCAAAATGGTGACAGAGTTTTTGTAAGTGCCATAAGTTTTGTAGCATCAGCTAATTGTGCTAGATATCTTGGAGCTGATGTTGACTTCATTGATGTTAATAAATATTCAGGTAATCTTGATGTAGATTGTCTTGAACAAATGTTAATTGAAGCTAAAGCTCAAAATAAACTTCCAAAAGCCGTAGTAGCAGTTCATCTTTCAGGTCGTCCTGTTGATCTTGAGCGCATTGCGCAATTAAAAGCCCAATATGGTTTTTATCTAATTGAAGATGCTGCTCATGCTATAGGCTCAATCTATAAAGGCTCAAAGATTGGAGCATGCAAATACTCTGACATTACTGTATTTAGTTTCCATCCTGTTAAGATTATCACCACTGCTGAAGGTGGAATGTGTCTTACAAATAATGAAAAGTTTTATAAGATTATGAAAAAATACTCGTCTCATGGAATTGAGCATGATAAAGCTAATCTTATAAATCAAGACATGGCAAACTTTTACTATGAAATGCACGACCTTGGCTTTAACTATCGATTAACAGATATGCAGGCTGCTCTTGGCATTTCTCAATTAAATAAGATTGAATCGTTCTTATTTGAAAGACGAGCTCAGGCACGAGATTATCAAGAACTTTTATCTGATGATAAGAATTTGACATTGCCAGAACAAGATAGCGATGATTCCATTAGCTCATGGCACCTTTATCAAGTTGGAATTCCTTTTGGAAAAAGGGATGAGGTTTACAATATCTTGAGACAACGAGGAATTGGTGTTCAAGTCCACTATCTCCCAATTTATAAACACCCTTATTATCAAAAGATAAAGAATTATCCTGATTTAGCAGGTGCTCAATTCTTTTTTGAACACACACTGTCTATTCCTTTATTTCCTAAATTAAAGAAATTAGATCAGCAAATGTGTGCTGCAACTTTACTTAGTTTAATTGATGAGAATAAATAAATGGCTTTCTATGCTTGTATTCCAGCTCGAGGCGGCTCAAAACGAATTCCACATAAGAATATCAAAGATTTCTTAGGTAAGCCTCTTATCTCATACCCAATTACAGCTGCTTTAGAGAGTGGAGTTTTTGAGGATGTGATAGTCTCTACAGATGATGATGAAATTGCATCTGTTGCAAAAAATGTTGGTGCTTCTGTGCCTTTTATGAGAAGCAAAGAGTTAGCAGATGACTTTACAGGTACATTTGCTGTAACTGTCGATGCATACAAACAATTAGTAAATCTAGGCAAAAAAGTTGATGGTATTTGCTGTATTTACGCTACAACTCCTCTTATAAATCAACTTTATTTGAAAAAAGCTTTTGATGATTTTGTTAAAAGCAAAAAAGATGTTTTATGCTCTGTATGTGAATTTCCTTTTCCAATTCAAAGAGCTTTTATAATAAATGATGATGGTTGCCTTGAATATCGTGAACCTAAATTTGCAATGTCTCGTTCTCAAGATTTGACAAAAACCTATCAAGATTGCGGTCTTTTCTATTTTTATTCTGCTTCTGTTTTAGAAACAGGGAAATCTAACGGCTCCATACCATTTATTATGCCTCGTCATAGAGTTATAGATATTGATACGCCTGAGGATTGGGATGTAGCTTGTGCAATGGCAAAAGTTGTTAAAGAGTTAAACCTTGAATAAAAATATAGTCGTCGTTTTCAAAGCTGATAAAGATATCGGAACAGGTCACCTTATGAGAATAAAAGGCCTGTTGCGATTTTTACAGGATTTTAATTTATATCTTGTATCAGACTCAATAAGCAGTGAACTAAAAGCTCAATGCAATGAATATAAGCAAATTATTGTCTGTCAAAAAGCCAAATTAGTACATGAGGTTCTTGCTCTAAATCCTATTCTTGTACTCATTGATCATTACTTTCTAGATTATGATTTTGAAAAAGAGCTTTATCCTTTTTCTAAAATAGCTGTCATTGATGATCTAGTGCGTCATCATATGTGCCATGTTCTTTTTGATCAGTGGCTTTATAGAAATGAAAGTGATTATCAAGGCAAAGTGCCTAACAACTGTTTTTTAGGATTAGGTCGTGAATATAACTACATTAAGCCTGAATTTGCAAAAATAATCAAAACAAAGAATCTAAATTCTCAAATTCCAAGAGTTTTAGTAAACTTTGGAGGCTCAGATCCAGCCCATGCCTGCTTATATACTATACAAGGCATTTTAAAAGGATCTCTTTATAAAAAATACAATTTTACCGTGATATCTGGAGTATCAAATCCAGATCATACTAAACTTCAAAGTCTTACAAAAGATCTTGAAAATATAAAAGTCATTTCTCATACAAGCAACGTACCCGAGGTATTTGCAAATACTGATTTTGCCATTGGGGCTTGTGGAGGAATGTTCCAAGAAAGAATAATGGCAGGAATTCCCACAGTTAACGTTGAAATTGCAGATAACCAAAAAGGCGTTAATACACTTGTAAGAGATTTAAAATTAGGTTGCTCTCTTGAAGTAAATGAACTTACTGATGACAAAAAAATTGAGCAAGCACTAAAAGAACTACAAGAAAATAAAGCTTTATATGAAGAAAACTGTAGAGGCGTATTTTCAAAACATGGTTTAAAAAATATTGCTTCAAAAATTATTGAGTTAATAAACGCAAATTCATAATAAAAAAAAGGATGAGTATCAATAGTCAATACTCATCCATAAATTCACCTTTATGAAAGCTATCATCTTTGATGGTTCAGATTTTGGGGGATTAAAACCATCATCAACTACATAGCGTAGAAATAATAGCAAAATGTACTACATTTTTATATGATCTAGGTCACAGTTTATTTATATAAAAGTAACATCTTCATCAATTTTTTTTCATATTTAAATTTGTTAGTTTTTTTTTACGTAACAAATAATTCTTTGAATTAACTTAGTATTTACTAATAAAACTTATTTTTTTTAAGAATTATTTAACGCTAAAAATATAACGATTTTCTTATTTTAAAAACATTCTCGATATTAGTTACTGTTTTTAATAGAACATAGAACAAGATACTTAATTTTATAACGTGCTGTATATGCTCGATTTTAATCTTAAAAGCAGTTGTGGATATAATGATTATCTTATAAATAAATTCATTATTTCTAGAATTTAAGAAATTTTACTTTTCTATAATTTGACAATATTAGGCAATAAAATAAAAGAAAAAGGCAATATTTTGCCTTTATTTAATAAAAATATGCAAGAAATAGAATTGTTCAAAAATAATTATAATTCTTCTGAACCATCTAATATTAGGGGCAACTGCCAATCTATAGTTTTTTTACCATTTTCAGTAAGGTATTTATTAGCAAGTAAAAAATGATTATTACCAATAAACCCTCTAGATGCAGAAAGAGGGCTTGGGTGTGCACTTTTTAGGACTAAATGACGACTGGTATCGATACAAGCACCTTTCTTTTGTGCAGGATTTCCCCAAAGTAAAAAAACCACATGATCAGTTTTGTCGTTTATCGCCTTAATAACGTCATCAGTAAACTGTTCCCAACCTCTACCTTGATGAGAATTCGCCTCTCCTTGTTCTACAGTTAAAACAGCATTTAAAAGTAAAACACCTTGTCGTGCCCAAGGAATTAAATTTCCATGATTTGGAATAGTAAAGCCAGGAATTTCTAAAGATAACTCTTTGTATATATTTCTAAGGCTAGGCGGTATTTGAACACCTACAGGAACTGAAAAACTAAGTCCCATTGCTTGGTTTTCTTCATGATATGGATCTTGACCGATAATCACAACTTTTAGTTTTTCAAATGGAGCATAACTAAATGCGTTGAATATATCTTTTCCCTTTGGATAAACATTAAAGCCTTCTGCTCTTCTTTGCTTTTGATAATTAAAAGCGTTCAAAAAAGCATCAGACTTTTTTAAAGGTCCGATAATATCTGCCCAATTTGCCATCATGACTCCAATTATTTCAATATTTCACTCAAAGCTTATTATAAGTTTTGTTTGTTAATGTATAATCATAAAAAAGTAATATATTTTAGCATTACTCTTTAAATTGCAATAAAAGACACTATATAAAATAATAGGTGTCATTTCTAAGGAGACTTACCATGCAATCATCTAATCCTGCAATCTCTGTTTTAAGACAAAACGCAGGTGCTTACAATTTTGGTGGCATTGAACAGGGTGCAACCATTTCTGGTACTACAACCAAATCTCTACTTCTTGTAGCACTTACACTTGTTGTAGGTTACGTAGCAATGAGCTATACCTTAGGTCAAATTTTCTACGCACAACATATGCCTACATTCTTAATTTATGGTTCTTTAATTGCAGCAGTAGTTGTTGCATTTATTACCATATTTAAGCCTACAGCTGCACCTATCACAGCTCCTATCTATGCTATTTTAGAAGGTTGTGCTCTAGGTTCAGTATCAGCAATGTTTGAAATTAAAATGCCTGGTATCGTAACTACAGCTGTTCTATCTACATTCGTTGTTGTTATGACCATGCTTGCATTATGGAAGTTCAAAATAATTGTTCCAACTCAGCGCTTCAAGTCAATTATCACTGGCGCAATGGGTGGCATTTTTGTTCTATATTTGATTAACATCGTTGTATCTCTTTTTGGAGGTTCATTCCTACCTCAAACAGGTCCTTTATCAATCATTATTTCTTTAGTTGTATGCACTGTTGCTGCATTTAGCTTAGTTTTAGATTTTGAAAACATCCAGGTAGCTTGTGATGAAGGTTTACCAAAGCACTTTGAATACTACAATGCATTCTCATTACTAGTAACAATCTGCTGGTTATACATCGAAATTCTAAAGCTATTATCAAAACGCGAGTAATTTCGAATAAATTCTAAAAAATGCGGACAAACTAAGTAAAGCCGCATTATTGATTAGTTATGATTGATCAAAAAATGGGCTTTACTCTACTGTCCGCATTTTTTTTTATCTTTTATAACCTAACTGATACAATAACTTAAGAAATAAATTTATTAAGGATTGATATGAGAGACCTATTGCAGTGTCGTAATGATATCGACAGAATTGATACACAGATATTACAACTACTTCGTGAACGTATGGATGTTGCAACTGATATTGCTCGCTATAAATTAGCTCATAATCAAAGTATTACCGATCCTGTACGTGAACATGCAAAACTTGTAACCTTACGAGCAAAAGCTCACGATATGGGTCTACCTCCTTCATATCTTTCCGATCTTTATAAGCTGATAATGAGACACACTTGTTCTGTAGAACAACGTGTAATTATTGCTGAGGCTAATAAAAATACAGTTATAAGAGATGCAACTGTTGCTCATCTTGGAAAAACTGGTAGCTATTCTCATGTTGCTGCCATGAAATATTTAGAAGGCTACCACGGAAGAATTGATGCAATAGGCTGTGAATCTTTCTCCCAAATTGTAGGATTAGTGGAAACAGGTAAAACAGAATTTGGTGTATTACCTATTGAAAACTCAAGTTCAGGTGCAATAAACGATGTTTTAGATGTAATCCAAAACACAAAAGCATTTATCGTAGGCGAATTATTTGTACCAATCGACCATGCTGTGCTTGCAACAACTCAAATTGAGCTTGATAAAGTAACTGACGTTTACTCTCATCCACAACCTGTAGCTCAATGCTCTCGTTGGATAAAAGATATGTTGCCTAATGCTAATGTTCATTATACAAAAGCAACTTCAGAGGCAATGGAAATCATTAAAGAAAAGAATGATCCTCGCCATGTTGCAATTGGCTCTCATATGGCAGCATCATTCTATAATCTTTTACCAATAGTAGATAACATTGCAAATAACATTCATAACTTTACACGTTTTATTGTTATATCAATGACTCCTATTATTGTACCAGAGCCAATTGAAGCGAAAACCTCCCTTTCTTTTAGTGTACAAAAATACACACCTGGCTCTCTAATATCTGTATTATCAGAAATCTCAAAACATAAGTTAAATGTAACTAAGTTAATTTCTAGACCAAGAATTAATGCAGGTCGTGAAACCTGGGAAGAGATATTTTTTGCAGATATTGAAGCAAACTTAGCATCCTCTGCAATGCAAGATATTCTTGAGGATATCAAACCATTTACGTCATCATTGAAAGTTCTTGGTTGCTATCCAAATTCAGAACAGAAAAAAGACTAGCCTTTTTTTTTACCGCATACATCCATTCGTCGTATGCGGTATTACTCCTTAATAAATAAGCATATTCTGAAATTCATTAAATAAAAGGATGAATTTGCGCACACTATTTATATAAAAATCAAAACATAAAAAGTAAACACTTATATAATAAAATATACAAAAGCAAAGCGGTTTAGATAAAAAATTACGTCGAAAACTTATTTTACAGACACTTTTTAAGTTTTTGTTAATTAAATGTTGTCTTTATTGTAGTAGATAGTATCCTTGTTGGACTTTTATGAAACGGTAAACTAGCAAATGGCTGAAAATAATCTAAAAAACATATTAAAAGTTCTCCATAGAACTCCATGTTCGCAAGCTGAATTATGTGAAAAATTAGGATTAAGTAAATCACACATCCACAAGCTTGTGTTTAATCTAATCACTCCTGGCATCGTTGAAAAAGTTGAAGACAACGAATACACCCAAGAACAAGGAAGACCTCGTCAGACACTTCGTATTGCTGACAGTATGCAGTATTGCACTGTTCTTGTTATTCATACCACATGGGAATTTAGAGCATATATTTATGTATACGGCCATTCTCATGAATTAGGATATATTGATCTTCCTAAATGTGACAATGTTGATGATTTTATAAATACATTAGAAGTTGGCATCGACCACTTAACTAAAAGCTATTTTTTAAAACGCGAACTTATTTTATCTACAGTTATTGCAACTCAGGCAACAATCGAGCAGGGCGAAACTGGTACCATGTATCGAAATAACTGTTTAAAAGATGAAAATATAGAATTTGCAAAACTTATATCTTCTAAAACAAAGATAAGAACTTTTGTATTTAACTTTGGTTATGGCTATCTACTAGCATTACACCATAATAAAGATGTTAATACAGACTCTGCTATCGTTATTCAGTGCGGTGAGGGTTCTGTTGCCTTAGGTATCTTCCTAGACAATAAAATGCAACTTGGTAGAAATCAATCTTTCCCTGAATGTTCACACTTACCATATCCTTATGGCTTTGAAAATTCCCTAGGTGTATTTGGAGAACACTCTGAGGATGCTCTATTCTTTGCAATCTCCGTTCTTGCACCTATATACAACGTGTCAAACGTATATATTGCAGGTTCTGCATTTGAAAAACACATTGATGCTATTGAAAACGTAAAGGCAAAATTACTTGAAAATGCTGATCCTAGACTACACAATTTAAGTGTAACTTATACAGGTAATGGAGCAGGAACTTATATGAAGGAGCTTATATATCTAAGCTTTGATACTTTAGTTGATGTTCTAGATCCACAAATAATCAAACGAGATCTTGAATCAATGATTTCACAGATTAAGTACTAAAAGAAATTATCAATACAACAAAGGCGGAAGTGAAGCAAAAATCACCTCCGCCTTTTAGCCTCATACTTTCACTTATCTAATAGACTTTTTCCATAGTCCATGTAGATTACAATAAGCATAAGCACAAACAGGCTTTTCAAATTCTGCTAAAGCAAAGCTATGACTTGCTTCTTCATCATCTGGCTGTAAGTATTTAATACAAATACCATGATTTGTCTCTAATGCGATCCATTCAATGTAATGAGCTTCAATCATAGGATGAGCAACCTCACCTACATAAATCTCAACAACAGAGTCTGTAACTTCGACTACAGGTACATGCTTTTCAAAAGCTGCATCTACAGAATCAGGAATTAACTCTGTCATTGGAGAACCGCAGCAAACAGGAACTACACCGCTATCTTTAATTGAAGATAGGATATTACCGCAATGATTGCATCTATAAAACTTTGCCATTTTAACCGTCCTAAAAGTAGTTATTATCTATCTACTAATATAGATCATATTTTATAAATTGCCAACGTTTCTATTGAGAATAATTACTATTTAAATGGTAAAATTTTACTTGTTATTTGCTTGGATAAAGGGTATTTACAAGCTCATCGGTGACTTCAAAGTGTTGATAATCTTTACGTTTCGAAAAATCACCACCCCAGATAAAACCATGCTTTTTAAACAACTTATAAGCTAGATCATTTTTATCAATTTTATAAGAAAAGTTTTTAGTTCTGTCTGCATATTTTGAAGCATTTTTAGGCTCAACATACAACTTATCATTTATATAGTAGACATAAGGATTATATAAAGTATTTATATCTACAGCTAAACCAAGTCCATGTTTAGAAACCTTTTTACTATTAGAGATAAATCTAAAATTAAAACTTGATGAGTTATTATCTTCCATAGATAACTCATCATTAGCTTCATATTCATCTACTAGTCTTATCTTTTCTATTGGATAATTGTTCAGATATAACTGTTCGAAGATCTCTTTGACATCTTTGGCTATAGCTTTATTTACAATAAGCTCACCTTTTTTAGTTTTACCATCAAGTGTCTTATGTAAAACCTTAACTACTCTTAAATCAGATTGAGGAACGTTGCAGTCTGTTTTATAAGAACGACCATAAAGCTTTGAAGAAAACAATTCATCAGATATAGATATAATACTAAAATCGTCGTTAGCATTTGCCAGACTAACATTTAAAACGACACAAATAGATAATAAAAAAGATATAACAAATTTTTTCATTGAAAATCCAAAAGATAAGAAAGCAATTAAACAGATAATCGTAATTACTTATATTCTAAGCCATTAAGACGAAGATACATAAAACTGTTTTTATAAGATTTGAACGGAAGATGAAATTAGGAACCGAAAGTTTACAAACTAGTACACACGTCCTTAAATTTTTCTAATTTTTCTTC
>CAZEXR010000082.1:0-10117 GCA_964516675.1 uncultured Enterobacterales bacterium
ATAACATAATGAAACAGGCTTATTATTCTTTTGTTTTTAATTAGATATTAAAAATATCTAATACTTCAGAATCAGATGAATCCTTCCAAGCTTTATCTGCTTTAGCATCGTCAGAACGTTGCTTATCGATTGCTTCAAAGTAATCTGATGCAGGCTCAACAATATACTTACCAGTAAAGATTGAAGTATCAAACTTAGTTAACTTTGGATTTTCCTCAGTTACAGATGCTTCAAGATCTTCAAGTTTCTGATAGATTAGAGCATCAGCATCAATTGCCTTACAGATCTCATCATTGCTACGACCGTATGCAATCAACTCTTTTGAAGTTGGCATATCAATACCGTAGATGTTTGGATAAGAGATAGCAGGAGATGCAGAAGCAAAGAATACCTTATTTGCACCAGCTTCACGAGCCATCTGACAAATCTGTAATGAAGTTGTACCACGAACGATTGAATCGTCAACTAGCAGTACATTCTTACCCTCAAACTCTGCAGGAATTGGGTTTAACTTATTACGAACAGACTTCTTACGCTGTTTCTGACCTGGCATAATGAAAGTACGACCGATATAACGGTTCTTTACAAAGCCCTGACGGTAAGGAACACCTAGTGTTCTTGCAATCTGAACTGCAATATCAATTGATGTATCAGGAATTGGGATAACAACATCGATCTTTAAGTCTTTGTGTTCATTTTGAATTTGCTCTGCAAGCTTAGTACCCATGCGTACACGAGTGGCATAAACAGAAGCACCATCAATAATTGAATCAGGACGAGCAAAATAAACATACTCAAAAATACATGAGTTTAATGTTGGGTTCTTAGCACAAATTCTTGAGAATAGCTGACCATCTTTAGTGATTAGTAAACATTCACCAGGTTCAACATCTCTTACTAACTTATAGCCAGATACATCAAGAGCAACACTCTCTGATGCTACCATATACTGAACTTTACCATTAGCATCAATCTTCTCACCTAGAACCATTGGGCGAATACCAAATGGATCACGGAAAGCGATTAGACCAACACCTAAAACAAGACTTACAACAGCATAGCCACCTTTAATCTCATCATAAACACCTGAAACAGCTTCAAAGATGTCATCAGCTGTAGGAATATCATGAGCAATTTTCTCAATCTTCCAAGCAAAGATATTTAATAAAATCTCTGAATCTGATTGAGTGTTTACGTGGCGACGAGCCTTTTTGCATTTCTCTTTTAACTCTTTAGAGTTAATTAAATTACCATTATGAGCTAAAGCAATACCATATGGTGAATTTACATAGAAAGGTTGAGCTTCAGCTGCAGATGAAGAACCTGCTGTTGGATAACGATTATGAGCAATACCTATATTGCCAGTAAGTCTTAGCATATGACGTTGCTGAAAGACTTCTGTTACCATACCATTAGCTTTACGCTGATGAAAATTGTCGTATTCATCAACAGTTACAATACCAGCGGCATCTTGACCGCGGTGCTGTAGCACCTGTAAAGAATTATAAAGTGATAAATTGACAGGAGATGTTCCTACAATTCCAACAACACCACACATAGTTATGCTCCGGTTTCAGGGGTTCCCATATATTTGAAGAACCAATTAACAATTTCTTGTAACTCAGGTACAAATAGTGAATCTTTGTACCAAGGGTAATCTTGTATAAAAGTAAGGATGTGTAGCTTATTAAGCATCTGAGATAAGGCAAGAACTGCACTTACGATTAACACGCCACGAACCACACCAAATGCCACACCTAAAAGCCTATCAAAACTTGAAAGGCCTGCCTTTTTGACTAATGAACTTATAGTGCTTGATACAAAACCTAAAGCAATCAAAGATCCAATAAAGAGAAGGATACTTGCTATTACTTTTCGGGTTAGATCATCATTAGAGAAGGTAAGGTAGATTGAGACTTGTGAGTAGAATTTGCTTGCGATAGTGAAGGCTGCTACCCACGATAGAATAGAGGAGGCCTCTTTTACGAAGCCTCTAAAAATAGACATCAAGGACGAAAATCCTATGACAGCTAGAATAACCCAATCAAGTGCGGTTAATGTCGACATTACTTAGTCTCAGCGCTAATAACTTCTAAGCCACCTAAATACTTACGTAGTACTGTAGGAACGGTAACAGAACCATCAGCATTCTGATAGTTTTCAAGTACAGCAACTAATGTACGACCAACAGCTAAACCAGAACCGTTTAAGGTATGAACAAGTTCAACCTTACCGTCCTTACGACGTAAACGAGCCTGCATACGACGAGCTTGGAAATCAACGCAATTTGAGCATGATGAAATCTCGCGATAGCAGTTTTGAGCTGGTAACCATACTTCAATATCGTATGTCTTAGCAGAACCGAAGCCCATATCACCGGTGCATAGAGCAACTACATGATAAGGAATCTCTAAAGCCTGTAATACAGACTCAGCATCTGCTGTTAACTGCTCTAAAGCAGCCCATGAATCTTCAGGTTTAACAATCTGAACCATCTCAACCTTATCAAACTGATGCATTCTGATTAAGCCACGAGTATCGCGACCTGCAGAACCAGCTTCAGATCTGAAACAAGGAGTGTGAGCGGTTACTTTAATTGGTTAATCTTGCTCTGCAATAATTTCATCACGAACCATATTAGTTAGTGGAACTTCTGCAGTAGGAATTAAACAGAAATGATGATTAACACCATCACCATCGCAATCACCATCAAGATTTGTATGGAATAAGTCCTCTGAGAACTTAGGCATCTGGCCTGTACCATATAGGGAATCCATGTTTACTAAGTATGGAGTGTAAACTTCTGTATAACCCTGATCTTGGTGTAAATCTAGCATTAACTGAACTAATGCGCGGTGTAACTTACAAATTGCACCTTTCATAAATGCAAAACGAGCACCAGTTACTTTACGAGCGGTATCAAAATCTAGCATACCTAGACCTTCACCGATTGCTACGTGATCTTTTACCTCGAAGTCGAATTTCTTAGGTGTGCCCCACTTTCTAACTTCAACGTTTGCTGACTCATCTGGTCCTAGAGGGCAAGAAGCATCAGGTAGATTTGGAATTGATAAAGCTATGTCGTTAAGTTCTTTTAAAACTTCATCTTGCTTTACTTTAACGGCAGCTAATTCTTCACTGATTGCAGCTACTTGAGCCTTAATCTCAGTTACATCCTGACCAGCTTTAATTGCCTGACCGATGCTCTTGGATAAGGAGTTACGCTTAGCCTGGAGATCCTGAGTGCGAGTCATTGTGTCTTTACGTAATGACTCTAATTTATTGATTTTTTCTACATCTAAAGTGTAGTTACGGGTTGATAGGCGTTGTGCGGCCTCTTCAATATCAGCACGCAAATATCTTGAATCAAGCATGGATAATTGCCAACAGTTATAAAATAAAAAATAATATGTTTAATTGCCAAGAGGTAATTAAGTCTCGGCCGTAATTTTAACATATTGAACTAAAATATTTGAGCTATTATTTTAAGTTTGAAGGATTTATTTAAACTTAACTTTAGAACCTACAAATCCAGCTTTATATCGCTTATCAGTTTCAGCTTCATCCCTAGAGCGCAAATACTCCTCTTTCTTTGAAAAAGTCATTTCAGCGCCTCTATCTGATGGATGATAATAAACAGTTCCTGTCAATTCTTCAGGGAAGAAACTCTCACCTGCTGCATATGCTCCTTCAAAATCATGAGCATAACGATAGCCTTTTTTGTAACCTAAATTTTCCATAAGCTTAGTAGGGGCATTACGAAGATATATAGGAACTTCAAGTGTGCCATGTTCACGAGCATCTTCTTTTGCCTTGCTAAATGCAGTATAAAGATTATTACTCTTTGGTGCTAAGGCACAGTAAACCGTAGCTTCAGCAATCGCTCTCTCGCCTTCAAAGGCTCCAACTCTATCGTAAATATCCCAAGCATTTAGGCATATTTCCATAGCACGAGGATCAGCAAGACCTACGTCTTCTGTAGCAATTGCAAGTAGTCTTCTAGCAACATATAAAGGGTCGCCACCAGCCTCTAAAATTCTTGCATACCAATATAAAGCAGCATCAGGAGCGCTTCCGCGAACTGACTTATGGAAAGCAGAAATAAGCTCGTAAAAAGCATCTCCGCCTTTATCATAATTGATTAACTTTCTACCAGCTACAGCGCCTACCATTGCTAAGGTTAAAATCTTACCCTTTGGCTTTATGGGAGCAGCTAAATCAGATGCCATCTCAAGGATGTTAAGTAAGTATCTAGCATCACCTGTAGCTAAATCCACAATTGCCTTTTCTACGCCAGGAGCTAAAGCAATATCTTCTTTTTTAAGACCGCGCTCAGATTCAAGAGCACTATGTAAAAGTTTTACAGATTCTTCTTCGGTTAACTTTTGTAACACATAAACTCTTGCTCTTGAAAGTAATGCTGAGTTTAAAGAAAATGAAGGATTTTCAGTAGTTGCACCGATAAAAGTAATGGTTCCATTTTCAATATGAGGTAAAAAAGCGTCTTGTTGTGACTTATTAAAACGATGAACTTCATCGACAAATAAAAGAGTTTTTACACCTCTTTTTTTGCGTAAAACAGCTCTATCGACAGCCTCTCGTATGTCTTTAATACCAGAGGTTACAGCAGGGATTTGTTCAAAAAACGCATTACAAGCTTTAGCAAAGAGTAAAGCTAAAGTTGTTTTACCAACTCCAGGTGGTCCCCAAAGGATCATTGAATAGCACTGTCCACGGTCTAAAATGACACGTAAAGGTCTGCCCTCACCTAAAAGGTGTGACTGACCTATATATTCATTTATTGTTTGAGGACGAAGACGAGAGGCTAAAGGAGCAAATTCACTTTCTTGTTCTAAAGAAAGTTTTTCCATTTCTTTTTTATCAAGTTCCTCTTGTTCGTAAGAGGAGAACAAATCAATTTGATTTTCGCTCATCGTCTACCTGCGCATCCGAAGGAATGTCGTAGTTAAAAGCAGTTGCACTTACAGTGTACTTCACATCAGCAAGATTATAAGTATTTAAATTACCATCTTTCATGGTGATAGCTAATTGAGAAATATTTCCAGAATTTAGTTTTACATCAATTGAGAAAACATCCCCCTTAACATTTGGCTCAAGGGTGTAGGTATCGCCATTTTTCTTTACCTTGTACTGCTCCCAAACCTGTTTTGAATTTGAGGTAAGAAGTAAGAATGGTGAAGAATATAAATCTTTTTTATCAAAAATAGTTACTTGATTTACAAAGGGATCATAAAAATAAACATCCGAACCTTTCGTAAATAAAACTTGTTCATCAGGACTTACTGTATGAAGCATAAGTGAATCAGGCTTTTTAAGAGCAAGAGTTCCCTCGGTCTTTGAAATTACAGTACCATCTTTTTTAGCAACTTTCTGATTGAAACTAGCTGATAAGGCATCATATTTTTTAAGCTCATTTTGTAAATCTTGTTTTGCATCAGCAAACGCTTGTGATGATACTAGAGCAAGGGCAATAGCTGTAATTTTAAAAATCTTATTCATCAGTTCTACCTTAGTTAATGATATAGCCGTCTTTATCAATAATGCCTTGTTTTTTAAGCTGATTATGAATACGTTTTGCTTTGTTAAATCCAATTGCATGTTCTGTTTGAATTGCAGAAATTGACAAAGGTTTATTCTCTGCTACATATACTGTTCTAATCCAATCTACAATAACATCAAATTTTTCATCAACTTTACCAGAACCGTATGTATCACCTGAATCAGAATCTTCTGTTTCTTCTTCATCAATAATGTCAGTAACACCTTCAACATATTCAGGCTCACCTGCTCTTTCAATCCAAGCATGAACAACGTTCTTCACATCTTCGTTGCTTGCATATGGGCCATGAGCACGGAATAGCTGACTATTTCTTAGTTTCTGATATTTAATCATCATATCGCCATTGCCAAGTAAATTCTCAGCACCAACCTCATCAAGAATAATTCTAGACTCTTGAGAGTTTTGAACGGTATATGCAATTCTTGATGGCATATTAGCTCTAATTTGACCTGTAACAATATCAGCACGAGGAGTTTGTGTTGCAACAATTAAATGAATACCAGCAGCACGAGCTTTTGCAGCTAATCTTCCGATTAAAGCATCAGGAGGGTTATTACCCTTTTTACTATTACCTGCAGCCATTGCCATTAAGTCTGCAAACTCATCGACAACTAACATAATATATGGAATTGGTTTTAATACAGGAGGCTCTCCGCCCATATCTGCAGACCATGCAGGGTCATATACAACATTGCCTTTTGCTTGCTCTTGCTTGATTAAGTCATTGCACTGATGGATATTTGAAACGCCCATTGCTGAGAGTAACTTATATCGACGTTCCTGCTCTTTTACAAGCCAAGCCAAAGCAGCGGTTGCAGCCTCAGGATCAGTAATAATAGGTGTTAATAAATGAGGTAAACCTTGATACTGGGTAAATTCAACAGTCTTTGGGTCAACCATGATTAAACGTAGTTCAGCAGGAGATCTTGCTAGTAATAATGATACAAGCATTGAATTTAGACCAGCTGATTTACCAGAGCCTGTAGTACCTGCAATTAGTAGATGAGGAGCAACAGCCAAATCAGCAACAACAGGAGCTCCGATGGTGTCAACACCGATACACATAGGAAGATAAGCTTTTGAATTTAAGAATTCATCAGAATCTACAACATCACCTAAAGTAATTGTCTGTCTATTGTCATTAGGAACTTCAATACCCATGTACGGAGTACCTGGTACGGCGTGTATCATGTTAATCTTATTTGTCATAAGACTTCTTTGTAAATCAGTATTTAATGTACAAATAGAATTAGACTTAACACCAGGCTCTAAACTTAAATCAAAACGAGTAATTACAGGACCACTTACAAAATCAGCTACCTTAGCCTTTGCATTGTAATCTCTCATGAAAGTATCAATGATGTTTATCTTATTATTGATTTCATCATCATTATTAAATACATCTTGAGATGAGCGAGCTAATAATGAGAAAGGAGGTCTCCACTCATTAAAGATTTGTTTTGGGGTTGTCTCTGTTGATACTGAGTATTTAACAGTTGGCATTGAGGTAATAGGATTCTTTTTAGGTTCTACTTTTAAGCCAAATGGAACTTCATCCTGAGAATTACCATAAGTATCTGTGCCTACAGATGACAATGAATCATTATTTACATTTGTTGTATTAAGAGCACCTAATGATGGAGTCTCTCCTCTTGAGATGACTGTGTGCTCAGTGTTATTAGTAAAAGCGCCTGAATTAGGATTTTCAAAAGCATTTTGTGATGTCTCTACAGAAGGAGTAGTAACAAAAGCAGATGATGAAACAGGTGAAGTACTTATATTCTGTGAAGATAAGTTGTTGCCAGCAAAACTACTAGGAGCAGGAGCTTTTTCATCTGAAGCTTTAATTGAAGCTAATGTTGCAATGCTATTCTCAGATACTGGGCTTGCAGAATTAACCCCACGAGTTCCATGAGAGTACATCTCAAAAGAGCTATCTGATTCCTTAATTAAAGCACTAGCAGTTGGAGCTAACTTATCTTTATTTACATTATTCTCATTTGGCTTTATGTCATCAGTAGGAATAAAAGCAGAACTCAAACCGTTGATTTTAATCTCAGGTTTCTTAGTTTCAGGAGCAATACCACCTGCCAGATCAGAAAAGTTAATTACATTTTCTTCAATTTCTTCAGAGCTTGGGAACATTGAAGATGAGGTTGAGGTATTCTCATACTTCTCACCATCATTTAGAGATTTAGTATTTAACTCTTCGCTAGCATTTTGTGAGTACTTGCCACTTACTGTTGAAGTATTTGTATTTATATTTGCATCAACTCCTGTATTTGGTACAAGTGTAGTGCGAGTAATAACAGTAGAAACCTCTGCCTTTCTAGAAGGGTTACCAACCATTGTGGTTGGAGGAAGATGATTAGCTCCAGCCTTATAAATAATAGTTGATGTCTTACTATTATCACTTTGGGATTCATTATTGTAACTACTTACTCTAGATGAACTTGAACTAAATACATTAGTAGAAGTAGGTGCATCATTTGATAATCTAGTTATAACTGTTTTTTTCACATTTTCAGTTGGGATTTGAACTTTTGTTTGTCTGTTATCTTTAATGATAGTTTTAACAGGCATGTTCTCTTCTTGATAATTTTGGTAATCAGGAGCTGTAGCCTGATTTGAATTAGAAAAAGAAGCACCAGTTATATATGTTGAAGGACCATTTGAATAATTATCAGCAGAGCTTGCTGTTTCTGATGATGTAGACTCATAGTTATTTACTAAAGGTTGAACACCAGGTGTTACATATCCTTCTTTGCTTACATTTCTTGAGCTAGTTGATAAAGGAGTTTCTAAAGCACCAAAGCCTGGTTCAATTCTTTCATGACCTTGACTCTTATAAGAAGCTTTTTTTGTATGCTTAGATTCTTCTTTAACAATTGGAGTAACAGGTTTTACAAACTCTTCTCTACTTGAGCCACCAAATTCAGGGAAGGATGAATTAGCAAAAGTAGAAGGTGTTTTTACAGAAGATGATGGGCCTTGATTAACCCCGCCAAAACTAGGTTCATCTCTTTTACCACCAAAAAAGGGAGCTGCTGACATATTAGGCTTAATTACCTTATGATCTTCTTCTTTAGTCTTAACAATTTTATTTAAAGGCTCTTCTCTTGGAGCATCAAAAACAGATGTTGTAGGCTCTGTCTTTGGTTCTACTACAGAAGCTTTATCTTCTTCATTTGCAATAGGTTTATGAGTAATCTTAGCAATAGAAATACTAATTAGCTCGCCGATTTTATCGCAATACCAAATAGGACCTTTTGCGGTAAATAAAAACAAACCAACAAAGGTAGTAATTATTGGAATTAAAGTTGATAAAGGGGTTGGAAGAAGGCGAGATAAGAAAAGATTAAAGAAATCACCTAAAATGCCACCAGGTACAGAATCAGAGCCACTAAATAAAGCAGAGAATAAAGCACATAGGCCTAAAACTAATAGGTCAAAACCTAAAACAAAAATTCCCACAAAAAAGAAATCAACTTCTTTTAATACAAACTTTTTGATAAATAGTTTGTAACCTACATAAATGAATAGCAGAGGGAAAAAATAGGTTACATTTCCAAAATAATCAAAAATCATTGTGAAAACAGAATTATCAGTACTTGCAACGACATTTGATGACTGAGCATCAGTAATTAGCTCGCCATTCATTGCATTTTGAGTACTGCTTTTAAATGAAATTAAACAGCAGACACATATAAAACTTATAAGACAAGCAGCTCCAAATAGGACTTTTCGTAACAATCCTATTGGTTGTGATTTATTCGCTCCGTTATATGGGCGAGATTGCATATGAGCCTCCGCTATCCTTTGTTAACACACTACTGCTGTTTCATAGTGTTTATTTAATTATTAGATTTTATATCATACTTTAAACTTGACAATGTTAGCACCAATCAATGTTTCATTCAATTTTTCAGTGCTCACTTTGACGACAAAATCACGAGTGAAATTGGATAGAACTTGTTATAATAGTGAGATTATATTTTTTGAGTATTTATTATGATTAACATTGTTTTATACCAACCTGAAATGCCATCTAACGCAGGCAATGTAATTAGACTTGCTGTAAACTGCGGAGCAAAACTTCATTTTGTAGGCCCATTAGGATTCTATCTAGATAATGAAAGACTAATGAGAGCAGGCCTTGATTATCATGAACTATGCAACTTAACAGTTCATGTTAATTTTAGACAGTTTTTAGAAACAGAAAAACCAAAGCGTTTAATTGCATCCTCATCAAAAGCACATCATTCTCACACTACTTTTAAATTCGAAGATGGTGACTATGTAATCTTCGGAAGAGAAAAAGAAGGCTTGTCTGATGAAGTGTTGGATGTCATTCCTGAAGATCTTCGAATTAAAATTCCTATGGCGCCAAATAGCCGTTGCCTAAACCTATCTAACTCAGTTGCAGTAGTAGCATATGAGGCTTGGAGACAGTTTGGATTTAATAATGCTATTATTTAGCATTTTTTAAAATAATTGGTAATATTCTGCTATTATATATCGCCATTTAATAAGTAA
>CAZEXR010000083.1:0-10111 GCA_964516675.1 uncultured Enterobacterales bacterium
AGAAAAGAAATTTTATCTTAATGTGATGTATAAGGTGCCACCATTTCTGTTAATTCTGATAGCAGAAATCTTGCCCTTTTCTTTTTCAAGCTGTTTCTTTAAGTCATTTAAGTTCTTAACATTAGCTCTATTTACACCAGTGATAACGTCACCCTTACGTAAGCCAAAGCGATTTGCCATTGAGCCACGAACTACGTCTGTAACCTCAACACCACTATCTTTTGCGTTTTCAAATGAAGCGCCTTCAAAAGCAGGTGAGATTTCTTTTGCGTCGTTGCCATCAACCTTCTGACCTACTGCGCCATCACCTAGTTTTACTTTTACATCCTGATATTTACCATCACGGAAGATTGTAACTGTAAGTTCATCGCCAGCTCTTTGTGTTGCTACAGATGCTCTTAATGCTGCAAATGATTTTACCTGCTTGCCATTGATTGCAGTGATGATATCGCCTGATTTAATACCAGCTTTATCAGCACCTGAGTCTTTCATAACTTCGTTAACAAAGGCACCTGTTGATAACTTGTCATAGCCAAAGCTCTGAGCAAGATCTGCATTTAACTCTGTACCCTGAACACCTAGTAGGCCACGTTTAACTTCACCATACTTTAAAATCTGGTTAGTAACAGTTTTTACCATGTTAGCTGGGATTGCAAAACCGATACCGATATTGCCACCTGATGGAGCCATAATTGCGGTGTTAATACCAATTAGCTGACCCTGAAGGTTAACTAGAGCACCACCTGAGTTACCTGAGTTAATAGCAGCATCTGTTTGAATAAAGTTTTCAATATTCTCAATATTCAAACCGGTTCTACCTAAAGCTGAAACAATACCTGAAGTTACAGTCTGACCTAAACCGTAAGGATTACCAATTGCTACAGCAAAGTCACCTACTTCAAGAGATTCAGAATCTGCTAGATTGATTTGAGTTAAGTTTTTAGCATCTTTTAATTTTAAGAGGGCTAAATCGGTGTGTGGATCGGTACCAATTAACTTAGCTTTAAACTCACGACCATCTGATAACTGAACTTCGATTTCATCAGCACCATCGATAACGTGGTTATTAGTTACTACTAAGCTCTCATCAGCATTGATAATAACGCCTGAACCTAATGCTCTAAATTCACGCTTTTGAGGCTGTGCGCCACCAAAAACATCATCCATACCTGGGAACATGAATCTAAATTCATCAGGAATACCGTTACCACCTTGTACGGCTTTCTTGCCCTTTACAGAAATATTAACAACACCTGGTAATACAGTCTTTAACATTGGTGCTAAAGAAGGTGTTTCACCCTTTGCAATTAAGTCTCCTAAAATTGGAGCGGCAGCGTTTGCTGTATTTGCTACAGAGAAAATTGCCAATGAAAGGGCTAATACTGATGCGGTGTTTTTAATCTTGTTTATCATTTAAACTTAACTCCTAAAGGAAATTGTTAAACTTTTATTTTTTCTTCGGTTTTATCGTCTTCAAGTTCTTCTTCACTAGCCTCTTCAGATTCCTTTTTCAAAATCTCTTGTACGATTTGTGAATCAGGGATCTCTGGGCTCTTTAATACATTAGGTGGTTGTATCTCATCTAAGGTACCGTCTAGACTTGTTGAATCTTTTTTACTGTGAGTTTGTTCTTCATCCTTGCCTTTATATGTTGGAAGTTCATGAGCTTCAGTACTTAAAAAAGTATGTAGTTCAGACTCTGTTGGGGCAATTCTTTGAGCAGTCTCCTTTAAAAACTGAACATATTGTCTATGTGCAGTATCAAGCTCTCCGAACATATCAAGAGAGGTCTTTAAAAATCTGTCTAAGGTGCGCTGTGATTTAACCGCAGCTCTCTTAGCTTTTAGTAGTTCGTCTTTTACACGTTTGTGTTTGTAGATTTGAGCTAAAACTACATAACAAACTGCAGCTCCAACTATGAAGCCTCCAAAAAAGAGGGCTATGTCTAATGCATAAGAGTCCATATATCACCTTATATTCAAAGAGCATTTACATGCACTTTGTAAGTCAAAGATTAAATTGTATTTCTTAGTAAATACTTAGATGAATCTAAGAAATATACTAAAAAAAGCAAAACCAAGATTAAAAACTACTTTTATTATCTTATAAAAATCGTTCTGTTAGTATTTGATTTTGTTAAAATTTTGATAACAATTACATAATGTCATTGTTCCTTATATTAAACTGATAAAACTAATAATTTTTTTCATATAAAAAAAATAGATTAAATTGAAAATAGGCACTTACGCATGATCATTGAAAATGGCACTGTTTTTAGCCCAAAAGGCGCTTTTATCGAAGATAGTCTATATATAAAAGACTCTATAATTTGCGATAAATCTGAATTAAAAAATAAAAACAATATTCAAAAAATCGATGCTTCAGGTATGTATGTGGTGCCAGGTTTTATCGACATTCACTTTCATGGATGTAACAGACAGGACTTTATGAATGAAAGTCCCCTAGCAATTGATACCATAGCTTCATACCAAGCAAGTAACGGCATTACATCAATAAGCCCTGCTACAATGACTATGAGCGTAGATAGTATTAAAACAGCAATTACTAATGCTTTAAACTTTAAACCTAAGACCAATCAGTCATCAGTTGAAGGTGTGTATTTAGAAGGCCCATTTATCAATGAGAAAAAGAAAGGTGCACAAAATGGCACTTTTGTATTAGCTCCTGATGAGCGCGTTTGTGATGATTTGATAAAAGCAGGTAAGGGGCTTGTAAAGGTTGTAACTATCGCTCCTGAAATAAACGGAGCTTGTAAGTTAGTTGAAAAATACAAAGACAAGGTTAATTTCTCAATTGCCCATACTTGTGCCACTTATGAGGATACCTTAAAAGCAATTGACTCTGGTGCTAGAGAGCTCACTCATACCTTTAATGCAATGAATCCTATTCATCACAGAGCCCCAGGTCCAATTGCAGCAGCATCTGAATATTCCGATAAAATTTATGCAGAGCTTATCTGCGATGGAGTTCATATCCATAAAGGAGCTGTAAGACTTTTATTTAAATTATTTGAAAACATTGTACTAATCTCTGATTCAATGGAAGCTACAGGCTTAGAAGATGGTCAATATCAGCTTGGCGGACAGAAAGTAAATGTTAAAGGAAATAGAGCAGAACTTGATGATGGAACAATAGCAGGCTCCGTTACTAATCTATATAACTGTTTTGTTTGTGCCGTAAAAGAAAACGATATTCCTATTGAAAAGGCTCTTATAGCTTGTAGCCTAAATCCGGCTAAAGTGTTAAAGATTGATAACAAGGTAGGTTCTTTAGAACTAGGTAAGAGAGCTGATATTCTGTTAATTGATAAAAAGACTTTAAAGTTAGAACAGGTAATTTTAAGAGGAAATCTTATCTAGGATAAAATTCATTGTGCTCTTAATTTAACTAAAACCATGTTAAATAAACTTAACACAAGTCTTTAAATTGAACAAAATAACAAGTGAAGAGCACAAAACATTAATTTTTAGGATAATACTGACTTTACATACATGAATAAATAAAACCTTTCAAATAAATAACTTTATGATTTTTAAAGAGAAAAATAAAAACCTTTTTAGTATAGAAAAAAATATGAAAATAGGTAAAATAACGTTTGAAAAATAGGGATTTATTGTTTAAAATACTCCATTGCCCCTCTAATCAGGCAACCGGATTCCCACCTGTGTTACTTGATGCAAATTAAGAAATTAATTTGTTTGGAAAGAGAGCAGATAATTTTATCTGTAAGTTTTAAAGGAATTATTCCTTCAAAAAAAAGGGTTTTTAATGAAAACTTTCGTTGCAACACCATCTACCATTAAGCGTGATTGGTTAGTTATTGATGCTGAGGGTCAGACTTTAGGTCGCCTAGCTACTGAAATTGCTACTCGCCTACGCGGTAAGCACAAGCCAGAGTACACACCATTCTTAGATACTGGTGATTACGTTATCGTAATCAACGCTTCTAAGGTTAAAGTAACTGGTAACAAGACTTCTGATAAGATGTATTACCACCACACTGGTTACCCAGGTGGCATTAAGTCAGAATCTTTCGAGAAACTTTTAGCACGTAAGCCAGAAGATGTTATCGAGACAGCAGTACGCGGTATGCTTCCAAAGGGACCACTAGGTCGTGCTATGTTCCGTAAGCTAAAGGTATACGCTGGTGAGACACATAATCATGTTGCTCAGCAGCCTCAGGTTATCAAGTTATAGGAGCAGTAGCAAATGGCAGTAAATCAGTATTATGGTACCGGTCGTCGTAAGAACTCAACTGCACGTGTATTCCTAACTCAGGGTACAGGTAAGTTAGAGATCAACGGTAAGGCTCTTGAACAGTACTTCGGTCGTCCTACTTCT
Organism: uncultured Enterobacterales bacterium; assembly: GCA_964516675.1. Lineage (GTDB taxonomy): Bacteria > Pseudomonadota > Gammaproteobacteria > Enterobacterales > Succinivibrionaceae > Succinivibrio. The sequence goes on from CAZEXR010000083.1 coordinate 4,363, forward strand.
CGTATGATTGTTGTTCAGCCTCTAGAATTATTAGAGTTATCTGACAAAGTTGATTTATTCATCACTGTAGTAGGTGGTGGTATCACTGGTCAGGCTGGCGCAATTCGTCACGGTATCACTCGTGCTTTAATGCAGTACGACGAGTCATTCCGCCCTGCTTTACGTAAGGCTGGTTTCGTTACTCGTGATGCTCGTGCAGTTGAGCGTAAGAAGGTTGGTCTTCACAAAGCTCGTAAACGTCCACAGTACTCAAAGCGTTAATACGAATTCAACAATATTTTATATTGTTCAAATCGATCAAAAACCTCTGCCTCGGCAGGGGTTTTTTTATGTGTGTACATCTTAAATTGTTGGTATAATAAATTGAAACATGAGGAGTTACACAAATGGAATTGTCTAGAAAGTTAACTAGCTTAAAGAAATATTTATTTACAGCTTATTATGACTGGTTACTTGATAACGAGCTTACCCCTCATTTATTAGTTGATGCTACTGTAAAGGGCGTTATTGTCCCTCAAGATTATGTAAAAGAAGGTCAAATAATCTTATCTTTATTACCTTCTGCAATTGCCGACTATGATTGTCGTCATAATGGAATTTATTTTAAAGCTCGTTTTAAAGGCGTATCTCAAGAATTATTCGTTCCCTTTAATGCAATGGAGCAGTTAATCTCTCTTGAAACAGGTACAGCTTTTCCTATAGGTTCAGCTCTTGAACAATTAGATTTAGCTCCTGAAGATGAAGACTTATATCCAGATGAAGGTACACTATCAGGTCCTAGCTTTGAGTTAGATAATGATGATTCTGTGAATATTGGCGAAAGTGATGAGCCTGAGGAAGAGGATTTTCATCCTTCAGACTGTATTACTATCGACGAATCAGATGAACCTGACTTTGAAGAACATGAAGAGATTGCTAAAAAGAAATGTGATTTAGATGAGTCAAAAGACAAAGAAGATAAAATAAATAAGCCTGAAGATAAGACCCCAGGTTTTACCTTTGTTGATGATTAGTTCTAAATTAAAGTTTTAATATAAAAGGGAGTTCATTTGAACTCCCTTTTTAGTTAACAGATAAGCTTACTTATTTGCAGTAAGGCTGGAATTTTTTAAAGTTTTCAATATCCTGTTCGGTCATATCTTTGCCATTAGCACACTTTCCTTTTAGAAGATCTCCTTCTTTAAAAGTGCGAGTTGCAGTCAATTTACCGTTCTCATCGTACTTGTTCTCTACGCCGTCTTTCTTTCCATTTACGTATGAAATTTCCTGAAGAATAGTGCCATTCTCGTAGTACCACTTTTCAACGCCGTTCTTAAATCCGTTTTGGTTTGGTACTTCACGATATAATTTTCCACTCTCGTAGTACCACTTAGTTAGACCTTCAACAAGGTCGTCTTTGTAAGTTTCTTCAATCTTGATTGCGCCACTAGGATAGTAAATCTTTTGTAAGCCTTCTGCTTTACCTTGGATATAAGGCTGTTCCCAACCTAAACTGCCATCCTTATAGAACCACTTACGCATACCTTCAATCTTGCCTTCTACGTAAGGAATTTGCTCTTCAATCTTTTTTGCTAATGTATCTCTGTAAACAAATTCGATACAACCATCGATTTTATCTTGCGCAGTTTTACATTCTTTAATTTCGTCAGCAAAAGACATTTGTGAACTTAAAATTACAACTGAAGTTATTGCTAATAAGGTTTTCTTCATAACGGTCTGTACCCTTAAATTTGTTTTACTCTATTTTTCTATTATATATACATAAAGAAGATATGAACTGATATTTATCTGATTTAAGTCAAAAATTGGGACTTAATCTTTGGGCGGGCTTTTTAATTTTAGTAACCATATTTATGGTAGGTATGAAAAAGGCCCTTAAGTAAACTTAAGAGCCTTTGAAAACTTATAAAAGACGATTATCTTAACTTTCCTAACTCAACCCACATAGGTGTTGATTCGATTAAGCCATTGTTGCCAAGTGAGATATCACCTGATAAACCATGTAATACGTCATCTTTATTAGCAGCTAGGTTCTCAATGCTAAAAGCAAAGTTTACTGAGTCATAGGCTGCTGCAAAGATTCTTTGAACCTGTGGATTTGCCTTAGGTAAAGTATTCATGAAAGAAGCCTTTAATGGGCTATCAGTTACAAGCCATGGCATTTCACCTAATTGAGCACCCTTTAGGGCGAACTCTTGAGCTGAATTATTTACACCCATGTAGCTCTTATCGGTTAGATAAACAGCAACATTTGATGGAATTAAAGCCTTGATGCTTACTGCATCAATAACAGAAGCATTTACATAAGCAGAGTCTGCACTTGCAAAAGGGCAAGCACTAAGAGCTGATTTGATTGCACTTGGATCGGCGTAGTTACAAATTACAGCATCTTTACTTACCTTAGAGTAGGTGTTCATGAAGCTTTGTACTGAACGCTGTGAGCTTGTGTCACTAGTCTGACCAATTACAACTGGTTTCTTATGACCGTCAGCGTAAATCTTAGCTGCAGCAATTGCACCTTCGTAATTTGGACCTAAATCAAAGTACCACTGATTTACAGGCTTATTACCTTCAGGTGAGTTTAATACGATTGAAGGAATTTTAATGCCTGAGTTATTTAAAGCTGTTACTTCAGGCTTTAGTACAGGTCCAATGATTAGCTTGGTACCATTTGATGAAATGGTATTTATAATCTCAGAGATATTAGTCTTGTTGGTATCGTAGAACACTACTTTTGCCTGAGACTGTCTATCTTTAAGTGCGGTTAAAATACCTAATTTAGCAGGTTCACCTACGATTGAAGCAAAACGACCTGATAGAGGAAGTAATACTGCAATCTGATCATTATCATGTAGGCTGAAAATTGCATTAGCAGGAATATTAACTGGTGTTGCATTAACAGGTTCAGCTGTTTCATTTGTGGCTGCTGAATTATCAACGATAACCTTGCTATCCTCTTGAGTTTCAGTAGGTGTTACACCACGAGCCTTAGTTTGGTTAGCTGCAATCAGCTCACCTAGAGGATGCATTTCATATTTCTGTGAGAAAGACTCAATCATTTGCTGTTTTAAATCGTCGTTTGATGATTTGCTGATGATTGCGTATTCATAGAAACCTTTATCAACGTCGTTTTTAACATTGTTAATTGCGTTTGATAAGGTCTTTTCATCTAATTGTGTTAGTAATGCAACTGACTGATTAAGAATGGTTAATCTATCGTTCTTTTTTGTTACATAATGTAGTAGAGCAGACTTACTCTTGAAAGCTACAATCTCATTTTTTACATCGTGATTCTTTTTATATAAACGTGCATTTACGTTTGAATTAAGAATTAAGAAATAAGAGATGTCTTGTTTTGGAAGAGCTTTGTAGTTTACGTTTGATAAAACTTCGTTTGCCTCTTCGTCCTGACCAAGACGAGTTAATAACATTGCATTAACTAAAGCAGCTTCATCTTTTTGTACAGCACTTTGAGCTTTAGCATAAAGATCATTTACTGATACCTGGGCGCCGTCTAAGTCGTTAGATACAATCTTAGAACGAGTCAAAAGAATTAGAGCTTTAAAGCTTTTGTCTGAAGAAGCTTCATTCAAAGCTGTTTGGTAATCCTGTGTGTTTAAGGTTAAAGGACCGAATGCATTAGCTTCCACGACCTTTTTTGTTGCTTCGCTTGTTGAACAAGCACTTAATGTAATTGTTGCAGCTGTAATTAAGCCACATAAACATAGATTTAAAGTTGATCTCTTAGCTTTCACGTTAGTTTCCTGCTTCACGAATCACTTATTTATAAAATGACATTGCGCTATTTTATCATAATGAACATAGTAGGTTGATTTATTTGTAATAAAGTACAGAAATAGTGAGTGTAAAATGAGCTTATTTATAGGTACTTTTCTCACTACTTCTTTTTAGAAACTAAATATCAGCTTTTTTAAGGATATTTATTGTAAGAATATCTTGCTCTCCTTTATAGTACTTGTCTAAAACCTTTACAAAGATTTCATTATTTGAGGCTTTAAAAAACAAAGTCATACAGGATTTTACTTTTAAATCATCAGGGCTGCCAAATACATCTAGAGAATTGTCTTTATCTAATGACAATACTACTTTACAAGTTTCAATAAGGCGTGGACCTAGTATCTGGTGGTTAAGGTAAGCTTTTGCTTCATCTATACTTTTAATAGAGTAGTATTTAGCTTTAGGACTATGTCCAAGACCATCAATTTGAGGAAAAATATACCAACACCAGTGAGTTCTTTTTCGTCCGTTTTTAAGTTCTTTGATGGCGGTTTCATAGCAAGTAGCTTGCGCATCTATAAATCTTTGTAAATCAAAGTCTTTTGATGCTTTTGTATTTTCTTCCATATTAGCTCCTTATGTTTATAAATTATGTTATGCCTTTATGACTTTGCATGGATATAAGTAATTTTGATGGACTGTTTGTAAATTAACAGAACTCATCAATATTTAATTGCTGATTTATTCTTTCGTTATTTCGTTCGTTTTTTTAATCATTTTTTATTTTTAGAAAAGTCTTAGCTTGGTTTATTGCTTTGATACTAATCAAGTTTTGACGTGTTTTCAAAAAACTTTACCATTAAAATCCCTTTTAAATCGCCTGTATTGTAATTTTTATAATAGTTAATAAAATCTTATAATAACATAAAAAATACTTATAATAATATAAAAAATATATTATATTAATGGTGTAGGTATAAATAAATTTATTTAAATTCTCCATAGAATTTCATGAAAAGTTTCTTACTTTTCATAACCTATTTTGCTAGTGGCTGCTTACTTTTCTCTATGTAAGTCGTTCCTCCTCTTGTATCTAGTCGCTAGCAAAACTCCAAATAAAATCATGAATACAAAACAATCAAACAAGCATTTTTACTAATGAGGATTTTTCTATGAGTACTTTTAAAGATGTATTTATTAAAAGAAAACTAAATGGCTTTTATCCAAATAATAATATTGCATTCGTCATCTTTGGCGAAAATGAAAAATCAGAAAGGAGTTTTATTGTAGAAAAGCTTGCCGGTGCAAAAATTTCTGTTGAAACTTGTATAGATGGATTTGAAGCATCCCGTAAGTATTTTGAGTCAAAAGAATTTCAAGATATTTTAGGTAAGAACTTTTGTTTACAAAATGGCATGTTTGATCTTTTTGATCCATATGAGCTAAGAGCTTTAAATGATTTTTTAAAGGATATGAAGTTAACTGATACTCATATTGATTTTCTAGTTCGTGGTTGTGCCTGTAGTGGAGCCCTTAAAGATTTAGTTATCAATTTAAAGTTAAATGAAATCAATCAAATGCATGAGGCTAGAAGCATGCTCTCCAATTGTGGATTTAAACCCTTTAATAGGCATGTTATATGGTGCTTTGACAGATTAGTGATACTTGATAACGATTCTTCTGATGCACGTAATATCATCTTTACAGATGCATCTGGAAACAAAATCTCTTTTGAAAAGTTACATGAAGCATCAGTGCAATTTGAAAATGATATAAGCGGGGATATCTGGCTTGTATTTAAAAATAAACAATTCAATAACAATAAAACAGCCTTAGAAAACAAAACAATCAATGACTATAACGTAGATGATTATCATTGCGTGCTCATTAAAAGAAAGAATACTCCTTATTATTCAAGAGAGTCGGTTCTAAAAGATTTAAAAGAAGCTCTAGAAAATACATAAATCCACACAAGAATTGAAAGGTCAGAATTGAAAATGACTGTATTTAA
>CAZEXR010000084.1:0-9903 GCA_964516675.1 uncultured Enterobacterales bacterium
TTTCTTTTCTCTAATTTCATTATTTAGCTTGATTCTTTTCTGTGTCTAGGGATTGTGTAAGACAGTTTTTAACAATATCTGAAAATTCGATATTTTTAATTGCACCATATTTACTAATAAAGTAATTTTTTAAGTAGTCTTCGCCTGTTCTAACTCCAGCTGATTTTTTAAAATCTGACAATGAATAGTGAATACTCATTTGTGTTGTTTCTTCTCTATCCACGAATTTAATTTCATCTCGTCTAAAGAGAGTACTATTTAAAAAAATAGGATTGTGGGTATTAAAAATAAGTTGAGCTTTATTTACATTGATTTCATCATTATGAAATATGTTAATGATATCCATTAAGGCCATTGGATGAATTGAAGCATCAAATTCGTCCATTATAAGTGTTCCTCCATTTTTTAATGTATTTAAAATTAAAGGAAACTCATTAATAAATCTGATAGTTCCATAAGATTCGAATAATTCTGCTCGAATTATTTTTTTTTCATCGAATATTGATACTAGTTCTGGTGACTTACCCTCTTCTAGAACTTTATAGCCTATATCATTAGATGTTATACCAAAATGTTTTGCAGCTTCGGAAATTGATTTATCTACAAGAATACAATCTGAGTCTGAAATAATTGGACAGCATCTAGCATCGTTAGATCTATAAATTGTATGTAGCTTATTATTGAACCATTTTAAAATCTGTTCACATAGGTTTAACGAGTAAATTGTTTTAAATCCATTTGTCAAAAAAAGCTCAGTTTGAGATAAACTGTTTTTTGCTAATTGCAACATTGTGTTTTGAGTTGCTTTAGTCAAATTTTGATTATTGCTTGCGATTTTTTTTGGTAAATTAACTTCAAAAATATTGTTAACAGAGTCTCTTAGAAAAACAATTTTTGAATTTATGCTAAGAGATTCATTCAGAATTTTTCGTGGATAGTTTTCTTCAAGAAAAACACCTAAGTCAATGCTTAGAGCATATTCTATAAATAGATTATCTGTAATAAAGCTGATAGAGAAGTCTGTGCTTTTACCAGGTGTTTTAAAGTTTGGAATATATTCAAGTCTAGATGAAGCTATGTTAGGTGATAGGTTTACATTCTGATTTAGAATGCTTCCTTTTAAAATAATTGCTTTTAATGTTTCTATAGCTCCAATAATATTGGTTTTACCTGTAGCATTAGGTCCATAAATTACAGCAGAGCAAAGAGCTGTATAGTTTTTGTTATTTATTTTTTTCTTTAGCAGACTATAATCTAGACCTTTTTGTCTAGAAGCTGGTTCCATTGAAAATACTAATTCTTCTGAAAAAGATTTATAATTTTTAGCTTTAAAATTTAGTAACATGATTAAAATCCTTTAAAGTACAAAAAATTTGTACTTCATAAGTATTTTACACTGAAATCTTGTGTTATTTTATTTTGAATTGTTAAAAATATTAGAGTTGGAGCTAAAAGATTTTAAATAAAACCAAGACTTATTTAAAAGTCTTGGTTTACAGATATTGATAGTTAGTTATTTTGCAAGAGAACTATTAGCAGCAAATGCTTGTAGCAACTGTTTTAGTAAAGACAATCGTGACCTTTCAGGTGACTCTGGAAGAGCATAGCGCATAGTGCTTTGACCTGTTAGTCTGTATTCATTATGTCTACATGTGGTCATTAGTTTTATTAAATAGTCATTAGAAATTTTGTGGGTATTATTAAATTCAATAATGCCACCCTTCTCATCACCATTTATTCTCTTAATGCCAAGGTCTGTTGCTAGTTTCTTTAAAGCTGATACTTCAAAAAGATTCTTTGTTGCATCTGGTAAGAATCCAAATCTGTCTATTAACTCTACTTTTAGATCTTCAAAATTATCTGCATTTATACATGAAGATATTCTCTTATAGAAGGATAATCTTGTATTAACATCAGCAATATAATCAGTAGGTAGTAAACAAGGAATATGTAAATCGATATCACACTCATTTAGTGTAAGCTCTGCTAAAGATGGCTCACGACCTTCTTTTAGTGCTTTAACAGCAGCCTCTAACATCTCCGAGTATAAAGAAAAACCAACAGATTCAATTTGACCTGATTGCTCCTCACCTAAAAGTTCACCAGCTCCTCGAATTTCCATATCGTGGGTTGCAAGAACAAAACCTGCTCCTAATTCTTCTAAAGATGCAATTGCATCTAATCGAAGTTTAGCATCCTTTGATAAGGCTGCTTTTGGAGGAGTAAATAGATAAGCATAAGCCTGATGATGAGAACGACCAACACGACCTCGAATTTGATGCAATTGAGCTAAACCTAGTAAATCAGCTCTATCAATAATAATAGTATTAGCTGTTGGAACATCCAAACCATTTTCTACGATAGTAGAACACACTAGAATATTGTATCTTTGATGGTAGAAATCTCTCATCACACGTTGTAACTCATGTTCATTTAATTGACCATGACCTACAGCAATACGAGCTTCAGGAACTAATTTTTCAAGCTGTTCAGCTCTTTGGTTAATGGTGGCAACATCGTTGTGCAGGTAGTAAACCTGACCACCACGACGTAGTTCACGCATGATAGCCTCACGAATTGTGCTATCTGTTTTTTCCATTACAAAGGTTTTAACAGCTAAACGATGCTCTGGAGGAGTTGCGATAATTGATAATTCGCGCATACCTTCCATAGCCATATTTAGTGTTCTTGGAATTGGAGTTGCTGTTAGTGTTAATAAATCAACAGAAGCTCTAATTTCCTTTAGTCTCTCTTTTTGTTTAACTCCAAAGCGATGTTCCTCATCAACAATGATAAGACCAAGTTTTTTAAATCTGATATCTTTAGATAAAAGTTTATGAGTACCAATGATAATATCAATTGTGCCTTGTTCAATTTTATCTATAGTTTCATTTTGCTGTTTAGCTGTTTTAAAGCGAGATAACAATTCAATGTTAATAGCAGTGCCTGCAAATCTATCTTTAAAATTCTGATAGTGTTGTTCAGCTAGAATTGTTGTTGGTACTAATAAAGCTACTTGAGAACCAGAATTTGCAACAACAAAGGCAGCTCGTAGGGCAACCTCTGTTTTACCAAAGCCTACATCTCCACATACTAATCTATCCATAGGACGGGATTTTTGCAGATCTGCAATAGTGTTGGTAATTGCATTTAACTGATCAGGTGTTTCTTGATATCCAAAGCCTGAAGCAAACTCGTCTAATGCTTTTTCATCAACTTTAAAGGAAGAACCTTTTACAGCCTCACGACGAGCATATAAATCAAGTAATTGAGCTGCAACATCTGTTACCTTTTGAACTGCTTTTTGCTTTTTCTTATTCCAAGTATCATTACCAAGTCTTGATAAAGGAGGATTCTCTGTACCAGAGTAACGAGCTACTTTTGATAGAGCTGTAATTGGAATATTAAGCATATCGCCGTTTTGATATTCGATTGCTAAATACTCACCCTTAACACCACCTATTTCTAATGTCTTTAATCCACGATATCTACCGATACCATGATCAATATGTACAACTACTTGTCCTTCAGTTAATGAGGACAAATTTTTGATGATTGTGTCCTGGGATAATTGGGATTTATGAGATGCTTTACGTTGTTTTACAACTTTAAAACCGAATAGTTCGCTTTCAGTTAGGAAGCAAAGCTTAGCTTTTGGAATAATTACACCTTCATCAAAAGGCGCAATTGTAAGCATGAGCTTATCTTTTGCGTTAATAAATTCAGAAAGAGATGAAGCAGCTTTTATTCCATATTTATCTGTTAGAACACGAGGTAGAATCTCTCGTATTGACTGTCGTCTACCTTCAGATACAGCAGACATTAAAATTCTGCCACCTTTATCAATAAAGTCGCTGGTAAATGCAATTAGCTCTTTAGCAGAGTCTTTTTCTTGATGATTAAAAGCAATTTGAGGTACAGGTAAAAAGTCTGTGTTATAAAATCCTCGTTTTTGAAGACTTGTTTCATCAAAGGCTTTTTTGAATAAAGCAATTTGCTTTAGTTTCTTTGTATTATCTTCAAATTCTTTAACGGTTAAAAATAGTTTTGAAGCATTAACAGGAGGGTGATCTGCGTTACCTGCAAACTCTAAAGCTCTTTTATGAATTTCTACATCAAAATCAAGAACTGCCTTTGGTACATCATCGACTGTAATTAGATTAAAGTCTTCATTTAAGTACTCAAATATTGAGCTCATGGCGCTAAAGAATAGAGGAATATAGTATTCAATACCAGCAGGAATTGCTCCCTTTGATACTGCTTGATAAATAGGATGGTTAGCTAAATTTGCTCCTACAAATGTATCTCTATAGTTACTTCTAAATTCTTTGATTGCTTGTTCTGTAAAAGGGAACTCGTGAGCTGGAAGCAAGTTTATCTCATCAATTTGATTTAATGATCTTTGAGTATCTATATCAAATGTTCTGATGGTATCAACTTCATCATCAAAAAAATCAATTCTGTAAGGTTCTTTTGAACCCATAGGGTAGATATCTAAAATTGATCCACGAATAGCAAATTCGCCAGGAGCTAGAACCTGTTCTACTAGCAAGTAGCCGTGGGCAATCATCTCTCTTTTCATCATAGAGATGTCACGGATATTTCCTTTTGCTATAGAAAAGCTATTTTGTTTGATAAATGTAACAGGTGGTAGACGATGCATAACTGACTGAACAGTTGTAATTACAATACCATCTTTAAGATCTGCAATAGTTGCTAATAACTTTATACGTGCTGAGATAATATCTTGATGAGGAGATAAGGTATCATAAGGCAAAGTTTCCCAATCAGGAAATATTTCAATTTTTGTAGTTGGAAGTAATGCCTTAAGATTTGCTCTAATACTTGTTGCATCAAAGCTATCAGCACATACGATTAGAATTGGGCCTTTATTTTGTTCATAAATGGCACCAATACTTCCTACTAATCCTGTTGAATTAAGATTAGCGATATTTTTTTGAGTACTTGTAAAGTTAGTGTTAATACTACTTTCTAGAAGATCTTTTAATTGCATCGTTGCGATTCTTTTTTTTGATTGCGGTATACTAGTCAACTAGTAATTTTACCTTATATTTTGATGTCCGATAAATGTCTAACTTAAAAACATCTCTTTATTTAGCTTTTTGGTTCGTATTTATTACAACCTTTGCTTTTTTAATCCCATATTACACCAATGACTATCGCTATCAGTTAATAGAATTAACTGATGATAAAGTTCAAAATTTTTATGACATTATTGTTTCTCAATACCGTCATTATTTGTATTGGGGCGGAAGAACTCCACCTCATGTACTAGCTCAAACTTTGTTATTAGCAGGTAAGTATGTATCAGCTCTAGCCACAGGATTGTGCTACCTAACATTAGTGTATTTAATTTACATTTTTGCACTTGGAAAAAAGGTAAATCCTTTTAAGTTACCTCTTTTACCTGTCGTGTTTATCACTATGGGCTTATGGGTATGTCTAAGAGCATATGGTGAGGTTGTATTCATGTTAGTTACCTCTTGTAACTATCTATATACAACTACTTTTATTTTAGCATTCCTACTTCCATATAGATTTGCAATTGAAAATACCGATAAAAAACATAATGTTTTATTTGGTTTAGTAATGTTTGTTTTAGGCATTATTGCAGGTTGGTGTAATGAGAATACAGGTTTTGCAATTTGTTCAATTACAGGCTTGTTGTGCTTATATCTACTAGTTAAAAAAGAACTTAAAATCTATCAAGCTCTAGGCCTAATAGGCATGGGCATCGGATTTTTAACCTTGGTTCTATCTCCTGGTAATGAAGCAAGACTTGACCACATGGAGCAGACTGTTACTTTTAACTATTTTGCTCATATGTCAGTTACAATTGGTATCTTCTTTTTATCTTTAGCTGAAAACTTACCGATTATTCTGACCTTTATTTATTTTAGATTCTTATGGAAGAAAAATAATTTACAAAATAAGTATCGCTCAGCTTTAAATGGTGCCTATTTCGCAGCTTTAATTGGCTTTGCATCTTTAGCAATTATGATTTTTTCTCCTAATTTTCCTGGTCGTTCAGCTGCTCCTTTTACGGTGTTTATGCTTGTAGCTGTTATATCATTGTATATTCCTATTGCTAATGAAAGAATTTGGGTAGTAAAACATAAAACCTTAATTAGCATCTTAGCTATATTTTTCGTGTATTTTGCCTTAACTGCAACAAATGCTGTTAATGCTTTATTTCAGGCAAGAGCAGATGAAGTTGAAAGAAATGACTTAATTCAAGCTCAACTTGCTAATGGTGATAAGGATATATTAGTAACTCCTTACCATGTTCAAGCATCCCGTTATATCTTTGTAAGTGATGTTAAGGTTGATAAAAAGAATTTTGCTAATGTTATATTAAAGCGTTACTATCATGTAAATTCATTTGCTAATATATGTGATGTAAAAAAGACCGTATGGCATTCAGATTTGATTATTATGCAAGATGTTAAGGATAGAGTATGTACAAAGAATTAGATCCAGTTAAATCAAGATTACTTTTAGGTGGAAATAAAAAGCATCGTCCTAACAAAGAACTTTTACATGATGTGATTGTAACCAAGCATTTAGCGGTTATGACAAATAAACTTCGTGAAGCTAATAATGGTGAAAAGAATTTTGAGATTAAGAACTTGATGGAAAAAAATAATGAGACTGACCTGATAAAAGCAAAATTATCAATGAAAGTCTCATCAAATTTCACACTTCCACGTAAGAAGCGTGTTTCTATTACTAACAAGATTTAGTTAATTACTAATCCCAACCGTTAGCGCCATCTTCGGACTCGCCATCTTTTGCTGAGTCCATCTTCATAGCATTCCATAGATTACTTACAATTTTTGAAGTCTTCTGTGGAGTCTCTTCCATGAAGTACATGGTCTTTAATTTTTCTTCAGATAGCATGATACTTGGGTTATCACGTAATTCTTGTGATAAGTTGTTCATAGCTTCATCAACTGGCATTACATAACCAATTTCATCTGAAAGTGTTTGAGCGTTCTTTGGATCTAACAACCAGTTAAACCAGGTCATAGCATTGTCTATATTTTTAGCACCACGTGGTACAGTCCAGCTGTCAAACCACATAATTGAGCCTTCCTTAGGAATAGTGTACTCAATATCGTACTTGTGCTTACCATGCTGTGCTAAATGACGAGCCTGGATAATATCGCCTGAATAACCAATTGCAGCACAAATCTCACCTGTAGCCAAATCAGTTACATAACGATTTGATTGGAAGTAAGCTGTGTTACGAGCCAGAGAGGTTAAGATTTCTTGGGTCTTAACATAATCTTTAGCATTAGTAGAACGCATAGGCTGTTTTAGATAATGCTGCATAGCAGATACAACTTCAATAGGTGAGTCGATAACTGCGATACCACATTTTTTTAATTTCTCTGAATTCTTTGGATTTAGTAAATCATCCCAAGAATCAAATTTAAAATCTTTACCCATAACTTCTTCTATCTTTTGCTTGTTATAGCCAATACCGATAGAAATTTCGATGTAAGGGTATGCGTAATCATTATTAGGATCGATGGTTGCTAGTTTTTCTAATCTAGCTTTATTCTGTTTAACCCAATTTGGGATCTTAGAATGATCGATCTTTTGTAAGGCTCCTGCTTTTGCCATACGTGGTACGTTATAACTTACAACGATAGCAGCATCAAAACCTGTGTTACCAGCTAATAGACGAGTTTCTTGAAGCTCGTTTGAGTCATACTCAACATAGTTGGTTTTAAGACCTGAGTCTTTTTCAAAGTTAGCTACAGTATGCTCTCCTATATTGTAGCTCCAGTTCCAGATATTTACTTTATCGCTGTTTTCAGCCATCGCGCAATTTATCGCACCTGCCATAGCAGTGGTCAAAAGGCACTTAGACAATAGCTTCATTATCATTTAACCTCATAGTTGAATGTGAAAATGGTTATATGTTTTTATTAAACAATAACCGTAAGAATATACATCATAAAGTTAAGCAGATAGGAGCAATTCTGTCAAATAATTTTAAACAAAAAGTTGCAAAATTATTAAGAAAATAAGACTAAATTCAAATGAATTGTTAAAAAATGTTTATGTTACAAGATGAAAATTTCAGCTACTCAAAAAAAACATTATTTTATAAAAGTGAATTTTGAACTAATTCAAAAAAATCTAATCTCAATTCCATTTTTTAATTAAAAATAACCTAAACTTTCTTAAAGTCTTTGTATCAAATAAATCTTGGGAAAAATAATGAATAATTTTAGTTTTTATGTACCTACTCGCTATGTTTTTGGTGAGAATGCCAAACTACAAACAGGTAAGACAATTGCCAATCTTGGTTATAAGAATGTTTTAGTTGTTTATGGATTAGGATCAGTTGTTCGTTCTGGTCTTTTAGATTCTGTAAAATCACAGTTAGATGAACTTAACATTAAGCATTGTGAGTTAGGTGGTGTTAAGCCTAATCCTCGTGCAGATCTAGTATATGAAGGCATTAAATTAGGTCGCAAAGAAAAGGTTGATTTAGTATTACCTGTAGGTGGTGGTTCAGCAATTGATTGTGCTAAAGCTATTGCAATGGGCATTGTTGATGATTCAAATGAATTCTTTGACTTCTATGATGGAAAGAGAATCCCTAATAAAGCTGTAGATGTTGGTGTTGTGCTTACTATTCCTGCTGCTGGCTCTGAAAGTTCAACCGGCTCTGTTATAAACAAAGAACTAAACGGTGTAATGGTTAAATATGCTTGCAACTCAGAGCTAATTATTCCTAAGTTCGCTATTATGGATCCTACACTTACTTTTACAGTTAATGCTTATCAAACAGCTTGTGGTGTAACTGATATGATTGCACATATCTGTGAGAGATATTTTACAAATACACCTGATGTAACAGTAACTGATAATTTCTGTGAAGGTCTAATTCGCTCAATTGTAAAGCATGCACCTGTAATTCTTAAAGAGCCTACAAACTTTCAATCTCGTGCTAATGTAATGTGGGCAGGAGCTATGGCTCATAACAATTTATGTGGTGTAGATAGAGAACAAGATTGGGCATCCCATGATATCGAGCATCAGTTATCTGCTTTATATGATATTGCTCATGGAGCAGGTCTTGCTGTGATTATGCCAAGCTGGATGGATTATGTTTACAAACATGATGTAAATCGTTTTGCCCAATGGGGTCATGAAGTATTTTCAATTGATGTATCTGATGACAAAGAGAGCATGGCCAAAGCAGGTATTAAAGCTTTCCGTTCTTTCTTACATGCTATTGGCATGCCAACAAACTTTAAGGACATTGGTGCAAAGGTTGAGGATATTCCTCATATGCTAGATACCTTAGGTTTAACTGATGATTCTAAGAGTGTAGGTGGTTTTGTTAAATTGCATCGTAAAGATGTTGAGCAAATTTATCTAATTGCTTCAAAGGCAAGTGTATAAAAATAATCTAGGAAAATTGAATTAAGCACCATGTTTAAAATATTTTTGCTTTAATTCATAAAATACTCTAAGAAGTCTTGAGTTCATAATGCTATATGCTAGCATGAATTCAAGACTTTTTATTTATAGGTGTCTCATGGAAAATTTTGAGTTTCACGTCCCTACAAAATACATATTTGGACAAGGCGTAAGTACACAGACAGGCAAGATAGTAAGTGACTTTGGTTTTAAAAAAGTTTTATTAGTCTTTGGCGGTGGCTCAGTTGAGCGTTCTGGACTTTTATCTTCTATTAAAGAACAGTTATCTACTCATCGTGTAAGTTATGTTCAAATTGGTGGTGTAAAACCAAATCCAAGAGCAGATCTTGTATATGAAGGTATTAAATTAGGTAAAGAGCAGAATATAGATTTTGTTTTAGCTGTAGGTGGAGGTAGTGTCATTGATACAGCTAAAGC
>CAZEXR010000085.1:0-9697 GCA_964516675.1 uncultured Enterobacterales bacterium
CCTATGAGTGAATCAAGGTTTGATTAAATTTCCTATGTGGGAAAGTCGAGTTACAAATAAAAAAAAGAAAATGTTTTAAAATCATAGGATAGGCTGTAATTTGAATTAAGCCTATCCTTTTACACTAATTGGTCTTTTGTAACATAAAGGTTTGATATTCAAGATCGTCAAACTGACGGTCAATTTGAATTAAACCTACAACAGTACAAATTAGCATTGAGAAAGCAAAACCATAGCCATAGTAGATAGGACCAAGATTTACTGTGATGTATGAGAATGTAAAGTTTGTGATCACCATGATAGCGGTAAGAATACAAGCAGAATAACGCTTATCTAAATAATACATAACATTTAGAATAGACATCACTAGAACCTGCAAGCTTACGCCAACTAAGTCCACATAAAATAGATTCAAATAAACAACATCAATTTGCAAAAATTCTAAGATAGAGTCAGCAAATACAAGTAGAAGCGCAAGGGTAATACCTTGAACTTTAAAAATCTTGTAGATACATTTTCTACAAGAAATAATCATTTGATCTTTATATAGGGTAATTGTATTTAGCGAGCCACCTGAACGAACAGCCTCGTAGAATTTTAAGCATTGCTCTGTAAAGTCTGTTTCCATTCTCATAATAAATACAGCCATACCAGGAACCACTGCAAGATAAGCAAGGAAGATTGGTAAATCGTAAATATATGAAGCTCTTAAAATATCTAACTGAGCATATGAAGTTTCATATCTAAACCAGAAAACAAATTTATCAGCCCATACAGCAATATTGTAAAAAAGACCGCAGAAAATCAGTGTAAAAAATGCTTTTTTATGATTTAAAAAGTCAAAACGAATAAAACTTTGTCCAGGAAATGCTCTTACAACTTGCAACAAAAACGAGAAAGTTAAGATAGCTTGAGATAAGCAGAAAATTCCTTCTAAGCCAAATATTCCATATGGAGGCAGTAAGTATGAAAGCAATACCATTAAACCGTAACCTACAAAAATTGTAGCTACAATTCTGTAATAGCGTTTCATACCTGATAAAAAGATAATTACAATCCACTGATTTGTAAGCAATACAAATGAGCCTAACATACAAAGTTTTGATGCAAAATCGATACTAGGACAGAAGTATAAAACAGTGCTTCCAACAATACCTGCAACCACAGTTAAAATTAACATGGCACCAAATAAGTTAGGAACAATTCGACCATCTTCATTGATAAATAAAGAATCAGCCACAAATCTAGTAAACAGAATTTGGAAGGTTCCACTTAAAATAAGGGAGCCTGCCATCATATACGTCACCGATATTAAAAACTGAATTATCAGATAATTTGGGTATACAACACCAACACTAATAATACCGATTAAAAGTAGAGCTAAAATTGACAATACCCAAGGACCAGAGCTGATGATACCTGCAATACCATAGGCTTCAATAATTGAGCTTAAAGAGTCTCTTTTTAAGATCTTACGAAGCTCAAATCCTATTCCCGCCATTTATAGCTCCTTCATATAATTTTCTATAAGAATCAAACATCATTGCTTCATCATAACTTTGAAGTACACGCTTGCGTCCATTGTCACCATACTCTGCCCAACGAGCATCATCTTCAAAAAGATATTCGATCATTTGAACACCTTGAGCAGGATTGGCAATAGATATTACCTCACCACAGTGACCTAAATTTGGCTGCTCACTAGGAGCGCCATATAGAATTTCAGAACAGGCACCAACGTCAGTTGCGATACAAGGAATACCACTTGCCATTGCCTCTAAAAGAACAAGAGGTTGCGCTTCTGAGATTGAGGTAAGCATCATAATGCCAATCTTTGGCATAATGTCAGCTACATCCTGATTACCTGTAAACTTAACATGGTCTTGCAAACCTAAACTTTGAACTAAAGACTCACACTCAATTACATAGTTTGGATCTTCTTCTTTGGGACCCACAACCCAACCTTCTAAATCAGGATAAATTGTTAAAGCACCACGAATAGTTCGAATAAAAGTCTTAACATCCTTAATTGATACTACTCTACCAACAAGTGCTACCACATGAGGAGGTGTAAATGGTCTTAATGAATAAGCTTTTTCAAAACGTTTTGTCTTAATGCCATTTACGACTACAGTGGTCTTTTGGGCAGGGGCTCCATCAACAATCTGACGAGCTCTATTTCCTTCAAATAAAGCTGTTACCTTAAAGGCTTCTTGATAAGCAGTTTTTCCTAACTGAATGAAAAAGTTAATCCAGATTTTTCTGATTAAATCCATACCTGTATACATGGAGATATCTAAGGCATCTGATTTATTCTTAATCCAAGTTGCTAAAGACAAATCAATCTTACGTTCTTTAGTATAAATACCATGTTCTGTTAACAGATAAGGAGTATTTGTAACACTGTGAGCTAAAGCACCTAAAAAACCGGCATAACCTGTTGAAATAGAATGATAAACCTTAACCTTAGGTAAGGTTGTGGCAATTTTGGTCAATTCAACTAATGGTTGATAAATAGTTCTGTAAGTCCAAAAATAGTCTACAAATGAACCATCTGAATCAACATCTTGATATCTTGAGGTTAATACCTCCCAAGAATCACGACTATATAGGAAATCATCAGTTGCATTAGGATCGTTTCCTACAGCATTAGCGAAGTCTTTTAAGATATCGTGAGGAATTGAGCTATCAGGCTTATCAAAATAGGAAATAATTTTTTCCCATAATGAAAAACTCTTATTCTTTGAATTACGAGGCATTTTTTTAGACAAATTACCTTCAGGTAAAATGTAGTGCATTTCCATACCAACTACATTTTTAGGTAACTCATATGCCATTTTTTTATAGGCACTTCTTTGACCACCAATAAACACAAGATAAAAGGTATATTGGGGCATTCCAGAAATGATTTGATGAACCCAAGAGGATACACCACCACGAATGAATGGATAGGTACCTTCTAAAAGCAAACAGATATCTGCATTAGCACCTTGATTAAAGCTCTCATCTTTTTTTAATAATGAGTTATATGACTCTTTTACACTAGAGGTCTCTTTGACTTTTGTATTATTGAGCATTAAACCAATACTCCCTTATGTGAGACAACTTTGATCCCTGAGCAGCTGAAAAAGAACCAAAAATTTCTCTTACTTTTTTATAGTCATGAGCGTTAAATGCACACTCTGCAAGATAAGGTGCAATCTGACTATGTTGCATATGTGAGTTCAAAGCTTTCTCTAAAAATTCCTTTGCTTTAACGCTTTGTCCTAAGCCTAGATAAATTCTACCTTGTAATAAATTAAAGCTTGGTCTTTCTTCATGAGATAAAGCCTTTTGACACCACTCATTTGATTTAGAAATATAGTGGTTAAATAACACACCTTCAGAAATGCCTAAATAGCATAATTCCCAGAACTGCTGAGCAATATCATAAGCAGTATCTGCATTTGGTGTTTTGTTATAAAACACTTCTAGATCTTTAATGTTATCGGTGATTTCTTGTTCTAGAGGATCTAATTGTGAGTATGCTAATAAGCGTACGTCATCAGCAGGATCACGTAACGCAAGCTTGTAAAATGAAATTCTCTGAGAACGAGGTAAACGAGATACAGAGGTAATTGCATCAACACGTCTATCAACTGATGGAGAATTCATTAAAATATCGCGCAAAGCACCTGTGCCAAACTTTGAGTACAACATATCTCTTGGGTTTGAAGGTAAAGTCTCGCGAGGAGTTTCCTTCCAGGTTTTCAACACTTTGTATTTTGGATGAAGCAATGACTCAACTACAGAGATAAAAGCGCCAATAAAACTGAAAAAAGGAACAAAAAGACAGATGAAAAAGAAAAACATCAAAGGTCTTTTAGCTTGAAAAACAATTCCTTGAGGCAAACTCTTCAACATGGCATATGAAGCCAAGGCACACGCAAAAATATGAAGTAAAAAGAAGTAAGTTAACTGGTTAAACTCCATAACCTCAACGCGAACGAAGCTTAGAGCTCCTATTTCACTAATCAAGCTTAAAACAAGAAGCAATATCTTCATCATTTACTCCAAGTTGCTTTAGAGCCTCAATCATTTGCTCATTAGATGAAGATACATCCATTGGGCCTTTTATACTAATCTCATCACCTTCTTCACTTTCACGATTAAATTGAGTTTGAACTCTATCTAAATACATTTGAGCTTGGAAAAGTGAAGTTAGAGGAAGTAATACTACTAATACGGTATCGCCATCTAAAGCATGAAGTCTCCAATAAATATCTGCACCACGGCGATTTGAGATAGTCTTATCAAAAATCTTTATTACATTCTTAGAATGACCTTTGCAGAAAATAATTGAGCTTTGCTCATTTCTTACTGTATTTTCTTTAATTGCCTGACCTAAATATTTTAAGAATAACGGTTTCTGTTCTGACTGTAAAATAGGGGTTATAATACCTGTAGATAACATGTCTGCAGCATAACTTGAAACAAGATTTAAAATAGCAACATTCTGAGCGGTTAAAGTAAAGAATTTCACCTGAGTTGCAATTACACATGCAAGGAAATTACCTGTGCTATCTACTAATGGGATACATAGCTGATACTTAGGTTGATTATCATTGTCATACATATCAATAGGTGATAATAGATTATGATTTTCAAGCATCTCATTTAACATAGGATCAGAAAAATCAAGCTTTGGCATATTACCAGCAGTAGCAATAGGATTACCATCAATCTTATTGTTCTCTACCTTATAAAAGCCAGCCTCTTCAATACCTACGATTGATGACAATAAAGATAAAACAGGATTAGCTAAATAGCCTAAACGTTTTTCCTGAGTGGTAGATAAAATAGGATATTTATCATTTAACTTTTCAAGTTCACTAATGTTAGAACGCAATGATACAACCTGACCTGCCATTCTCTGCTCTAACTGATCGTGTGAAGATCTTAAAAGGAAATAGTTCTGAGTGAATAGGTCTAACTTACGAGTCATAAAATCGAAATTTAAATCGTTTTTATGCAAACGCTCATCCCAAGCATCACGAAACTCTCCTGTAATCATCGCGAAAGTTAAAATACCCACTGCTTGTTTAAATGAAAAGTACTCGTAAATACCATGATATTTATAGAATACTAAAGCTAATACAATTGTAGATATAGAGGATACTAAGCCTAAAGTAAAACCGTATCTTAAAGCAATTAAAAGAACAAATAATAATGGCCAAAAGAATTCATGGGTATATTCAACCGACATTGAAACAGTGTCTGATGCATCGGTTACCTCAATACTAATTGCATTTGTCCATAAAAAAGCGGCAAAAGCAGATATCAGTAAAGTCTCAGTCCAAGCAATCAAAGGATGAGCTGAACCCCTAGTTATAATTTTATAAAATAAAATTCTTAGCTTTTTACTTTTAGTCATTTTTCAGCCTGTGCAATTAGTTATAAGAGATGTCAGATAAAATCTTTTCTATAACATCCTGCCCAGCACCATTTAAGCTCTCGCGACCAAAACCAGATCTGCTACCAGTCTTTTTGTATAGAACTTTACCATTTGCATCACTAATCTCAATAGTTACAGATACAACAGGTTCACCATCTAAGCCGGCTTTGTAATTCCACTCGTCAACAGAGCCTAATAGTACATAGTTGTAACTAGCTGTATTTAACCATTCTTTAGCCTGACGCTTTTCAAAGTTGTCATCTAAAATGCTCTTTAGATCTTCTGGCTCTTGAGTATTCTCAAATGTAACGTACTTTAAATTGCGAGCTACAAGCTCAGAACTTACAATATTCTTTACATTTTGAGCTGCCATTGGTGTATTTGACTGATTATCAAATGGCATCAAAGCAAAAGTAGAACCTTGTGAGATAACAAGCTTGTCTGTTCCACGATAAGATGAACAGGCGTTTAATGAAAGAAGCATTGATGCAACTACTAAAGGTGTTAATTTACGCATTTTATTTTCCTCAATAAATTCTAGAAAATGCTGTAATAGCCTAGGGTGATGTTAAAAGCTCTATCACCTTGTCTATCTACAGTTTGAAAACTTGTTCTTAAAGATAATTCGTCCTGGGCATTAAACAGGCTTGTGCCCACTCCCATAGCAATACCAGAATCAACTTTTTGTTCACCAAAGTTGTAACCTACCATCACATCAAACACATAACGAATTGATGGGACGTTTGGACCTGGTACCTGTGGCATACCATGAGCAATTGAAACTCCAAAACCTAAATGACGATATTTCTGTGAAATATATGATGCTGAATTTAGGTAATTGTTCTGAAGAACATTTAGGTAGTTATCCATTGCAGTGGTATCAGGAGGTACTGTATCTCCTGTGTAAGAGGCAGCCTGATTTGCTCTAATATCAGTAATAAATGGACTGCCTAAAGATGTACCGTTATAGGCATTAGATTTATTAAGATCCATATCTGATAAAACATTATTCTGAATAACTCCAGACATATATAAATTAACAGAAGGATCATGTAAGAATAATGGATAAGAGGCTGTGCCTTCAAAATCTACACCATGACCAATATTCTCGCCAAAACGAGTCTTATACTCGTGAGCTCTAGTAGTAAGAGATATATTTACAGAGCCTAAAGGATTAGCTGATAAAGAAGCCTCAGCATAATTATCCTTACCTAATAGCATCATCATATTAGACAAAGTAGAATGTTGATTTAAACCTACAGCAAAACCTAAAGAATAACGTTCTGTCAAATTGTACAGTAACTCACCTTTAACGCCATATCTGTCGTTACCTGCACCATCTGCTAAGTCTACAGATCCTATTAGCGTATACTTTTCTTTTTCTAAAGATACTGATGCTTGCAATCTCTTCTCTGCCTCTACTTTACTTGTATACAAAGCAGAAGGAGCATGTGAGGTTTGATAAGAGGTATTTAAGGTATATTGACCTAGTTTATAAGGAGCGTGGTAAATTTCTTCATAGCGACGAACGCCCCACTTAGTAACAGTAGTAAATAAAGTCTGTAGTGAACGACTGTAATTTACACTATCAGCTGCAGCTCTATCACGTAACACCACATCATCAGCCTTATTATGAGTTCCGATAGTTGATGTAGCTAGGCGATATGCTTCAAGTCTTCTGTTAATTCTAGATAAAGCTTCATAGCGATTAGCATCAGAGATGCCTACGCCCTTTTGTAAAAGAGCTTCAATTTTCTTTTTATCTTTAGCGCGAACTGCTAAAACAATTTCTTGTGTATCTGTTAATGTGGCCTTTGATAAAGCAGTTCTTGCTCTCTTGTATAAAACACCTTTAACTTCATTTGCATCAAGTAAAGTTGCAATATAAATAGAAGCAAGAGAATCTGTTTGCTTATCCTTTAGCTTTCTTTCAATAACAGCTCTTGCTTTATCCTGAGATAACAAGGTTGCAACGACTGATGATAAGGTAATTTCATCATCAGGTAATTCCATCAGCTCTTTGGTCTTTTGTTTTGCAATATACTGTCTAATCTTATAGGCTTTATCGATATAACCTGATTCTTCAACTAAAGAAGCATATGAGAGTAAAACACTTAATTCAGGATTCTTAACATTTGATAAATACTTTTCAAACCAGTACTTTGAATCTATCTTAAAACCTAAAGTATCAGCTAAATTAGCAGCTACTAGCCAAGCATTAGGATTTGACTCAAATAATGATGAATACTGCTTATAAAGCTTACGAGCACGTGGAAGATCATCTGTAATTAAAGCAATATTTGCCAAACCATCAATCGCTTCGATATTGTGTGGATTGCGTTTTAGCATCATTGTATAAATCTTGTTAGCTTCAACATAATCACGTTGACGCATTAAGATATTTGCTCTGTAAGGTAATAAAGCATCAGACACATACAAAGGCTTATCCTTTGTCATATCAATTAACTTTTCTAAAAGCTCATAATCTGAATTTGTTGATGCGTAAGATAAAAGCTCAAGCATTACATTTTCATCATTATTAACTTCATAGAACTTTATTAACTTATCTAAGTTTTCCTTATTTACGGGACCGATACTGTTAACTAGGAAATATGAGTTTGCAACTACAGAAGTTCTATCTAATAAGATGTTTTGTGCAACTAAAGATAGATTTCTATCATCACAAGTCCAAGCTAGAGTTGCGACTTCTTGTACAAAGTTATCATCAAATTCTTGCCAATTTTTAACAGTAGTTAAAGCCTTTAGAGCTTGCTTGTCTTCACCAATCATAATGAAGGCATCGGCAGCATATAAAGCCTCATTTGGTAAAACAGGACGAAGTTTTGCAATCTCAAAATAAGTTTGGCCAACAGTTTTATAGTCATTTAGATAACTATAAAGTCTTAACTTATGACCTAAAAGAACGTCTGATTTTGGATCAAGCTTTATTAAACCTAATACAACTTCAATAGTCTTATTAGTACCATCATTCTTTTCTATGGTATCAATACAATCATTGTATAAATCAGGACTTACAAGGTCTTGTTCTACCATTTTGTGGTAGAAGACACTCATGTTTTCAAGATCTGCTAAAGAACGAGATTCTGATATACCTCTAGTTAAATCTTCATAGGTTGGATTTAAATCTAAAAGCATTAAGCTTGTAGCTTGGCTGTTTTCAATGTCACCTTGCCACATAAAAATATCGTGTAATCTTCTAACAACTTCGTAAGATTTATTTTGAGAAACAATTCTTTGTAAAATTAAAGCAGCTTTATCTAACTTACCTTGAGATACACAAGCTGTTGCTAAAAGTTCTAGGTTTTCTTCTGATGAATCAATTACACAAAGTTTTTCTAGTAAATCAAGACTGTCATCATATAAGCCTAATCTGTTTGCTGTATCGATTTGAGCTTTGATAAATTCTGGATTTTCTCGTAATGAACCTTTGTAAGTGTCTATAAAATTCTTATAAAGCTCAGGAGACGAAGCTTGAAGATACAAATTAAATAATTCTTTGTAATTATCTAATGTTTCATTATTTAAACATTCTTGACGTTTATAGAAAACAGCATCTTCATAAAGACCATTTTGTAAAGCTAAATTAAACAGTCTCTCTTTGGTCTTTTGACTTGGATTTTCGACTTTCTTTAAATACTGATAAGCTCGTTTTGGATCGCTAATTGCCAAACATAAATCAGTAATTTCAAAAAGCTGTTCATTTGAAAAATCTCTATGAATAAACACATCTAGTTCAGACTTAATCTGTTCTATGGTCTTTACATCATCTTGATTATCAATTGAGCCTGCTAGTGCAACCTTATTCTTTAAGAAAAGAATATAAGTATCAATTGATCTGCCTTTAGGATCATCAACAATTTGAGGAGCTAAAAGGCGCATTACTTCATTGTAATTGCCCTTCTCATAGTAAATCTTAGCTTTAAGATAAGGGATCATCGGATCGTTAGGATGTGTCTTTTCAAGCTCTTTTAAATAAGCTAAAGAAACATCAGGAGATTGAGTTGAAGCAATCTTTTCTTCTAAAGATACAGATGTAGGTGTTAAAAAATAAATAGCTGCAACTGTTACGCCGATTAAAGACGCAATAGCTGAGGTACTTAATAAATGTACTTTTTTTCTTTTCTTATTATTTGTGTCAAGCTTCATGTAATCAACCAATTAAAGTAGGTTACAGATAATTAAAAAAATTAGATCTTCATAAAAACATGTTGAAAAGAGAGCAAATATCAAAGCTCAAAAATT
>CAZEXR010000086.1:0-9475 GCA_964516675.1 uncultured Enterobacterales bacterium
TGGAGATTTTTTATTTAAACAACGTGTAATTTAATATCCGATAATTGTTGAAGAGCTACCATCTGAATTAAAAATACTGTTTCCAACAACAGTTGAAGAGGTACCATCTGAGTTAAAGTATGAATTGCCTACTCTCTGGGTTGAAGAACCATCTGAATTAAACATATTATTACCAACAACAGTTGAAGAGGTACCATCTGAGTTAAAGTATGAATTACCGACTCTAGTTGTAGAGCTACCATCAGAGTTAAATGCATGGTTTCCAATAATATTTGTTGTCGATCCATCAGAGTTTATTACTAATCTTGCACTTGCAATGTTAAGAGCAGATGCTACTGCTAAACTAACACCAATACTTAATACTAATTTATTCATTTTTACGCCTCATAAAACAAAAAAGATGTGTAACTTTCGCTACACATCTTTTTAGAAAATACTAAATCTAGTTTTATTATAGACTTTTTATTCTACAGTAACTGACTTAGCTAAATTTCTTGGCTGATCAACATCTGTTCCGTTAATTACAGCGCAGTGGTATGACAATAACTGAAGAGGAATTGTAAATAGAATTGGCTGTAAAATTTCTGGACAATCAGGTAATGATAGAAGCTTAGTTTGAGAGTCTTCTTTCATTGACGCTGTTCCTGACTTGAAGATATATAGTAAAGCACCACGAGCACGAACTTCTTCAACATTAGAGATTAGCTTATCCATTAGTGCATTATCAGGTGCTACAACTACAACTGGCATTTCCTTATCAATTAAAGCGATAGGGCCGTGTTTTAGTTCACCTGCAGCATAACCTTCAGCATGGATGTAACTAATTTCTTTAAGCTTTAATGCGCCTTCTAGGGCAATTGGGTACATAACGCCACGGCCTAGGAATAGGCAGTGATGTTTGCCTGAGAACTGCTCAGAAATAGCTGCAATATCCTTATCACAAGATAAGAACTCTTGAGTAAGAGTAGGAAGCTTTCTAATAGACTCTAAAATCTCATGATTCTGTTCTTTTGAAATACTGCCTTTTTGCTTACCAATAATTAACGCAAGAATTAAAAGAGATAGTAACTGAGTTGTAAATGCCTTAGTTGAAGCAACACCAATCTCAGCACCAGCTTTAGTAAATAATGTAAAGTCAGATTCACGAACAATTGATGAACCATTTACGTTACAAATAGATAAGGTCTTTTCGTACTTTTGCTCTTTTGCTAAACGTAATGAAGCTAAAGTATCAGCAGTTTCACCTGACTGTGAGATAGTGATAAATAAGCTATTGTTTCTTACAACTGCTTTTCTATATCTATATTCAGATGCAATCTCAACGTTTGTTGCAACACCTGTTAGCTCTTCTAACCAGTATTTACCAACTAAACCTGCATGATATGAAGTACCACAAGCTACAATTTGAATTGAATCAATATTAGCAAAGGTCTTTTCATCGATACCTACAACAGTCTCTAGAGAGATATCATCACCATTTAGACGACCTAATAGAGTGTTCTGCATTGACTGAGGCTGCTCATAGATTTCCTTTTGCATAAAGTGACGATACTGTCCCTTTGAAATGCTTTCAGCATCTAAATCAGACTCAATTGCAGTCTTTTCAATCTCTTCGCCTTTTAGGTTAAATACTTTAGCTGTCTCTGTAGTTAAAACTGCAATCTCATTTTCTTCTAAATAAATGAAGCGACGTGTAACTGGTAATAAAGCTAAGGTATCAGATGCTACAAAGTTTTCACCAATACCTAAACCTATGATTAGAGGTGAACCAGAACGTGCTGCATATAAAGTTGTAGGATCGTTCTTATCAATTAGGGCAACACCAAATGAACCTTTAACTTCATTTAAAGAAATTCTAAAAGCTTCAAATAATGAACCTGTAGTCTGTAAATGGCTATGGATTAAACCTAATAAAACTTCAGTATCAGTTTGAGATTTAAAAGTGTAGCCTTTAGCAATTAGATCTTCTTTTATTGATGCATAATTCTCAATGATGCCGTTGTGCACCATTGCTAAATTGTCATATACATGAGGATGAGCATTAACCTGAGAAGGAACACCATGGGTAGCCCAACGTGTGTGTGCAATACCTGTAAATCCAGGACAGCCCTTTTCTTTAACAGCTTCTTTTAAGTTCTTAACTTTACCTGTGGTTTTTATGCAATTTAGAGCACCATTGTTAACGGTACAAATACCTGCACTGTCATAACCGCGGTACTCAAGTCTTGAAAGACCTTCGAGTAAAATTTGTGAAACATTACGTTGTGCAACTGCACCTACAATTCCGCACATATTAGATCCTTGAATTGTTATTATTATCTGTAGATAACTATTTATTCTTTATTCTAACAGATTTATAAAATTTAAAGGCAAGATAAAAACTAACAAAAGTCTAAATCTTGCCTTATTAAAGCGGTTTAATTACTTCTTTTTGTGAGGACGTGGGTAGTTCTCTTTTACGATAGTTTCAGCTCTTGTAAGAATTAAAGCACCTTCGTTGGTGATAGTTCTACGAGTTACAGTAGTACCTGCTGCAACTGTAACACCACTCTTTACTTCACAAGGAGCTACAAGCTGAGAATCTGAACCGATAAATACGTCATCTCCAATGATGGTCTTAAACTTATTAGCGCCATCATAGTTACAAGTGATAGTACCTGCACCGATATTTACATCTTTACCAATTTGAGCGTCACCTAAATAAGATAGGTGGCCAGCTTTTGTACCTAAACCTAGATGTGATTTCTTACACTCAACAAAGTTGCCTACGTGCACTTCATCTTCAAGTACGTTACCAGGACGAAGACGAGCAAATGGTCCAATTGTAGCTTTTCTCTTAACTTCAGAATCTTCAAGTACTGAGTAAGGAGAGATTATAGAGCCATCGCCTATTGTCATGTTTTTAATTACACAACCAGCACCAATTACAACATCATTTCCTAATACAACGTTGCCTTCAAAGATACAGTTAATATCAATGAAAACATCTTCACCACACTTAAGTGTGCCACGTAAGTCAAAGCGCTTAGGATCAGCTAGTGTAACACCTGCATCCATTAAAGCTTTTGCCTGGTTTTCTTGATATAGACGTTCAACAAAAGCAAGCTGAGGCTTTGAATTTACACCTGATAAGATATCAAAATCAGGAGCTACCATTAGGCTAACTTCTTTGCCCTCTGTTGCTAAAAGACCTGATAAATCAGTTAGGTAGTACTCACCTTGATTATTGTTATTCTTAATTTTTGGTAAGTATTCTTTTAGAACAGATGCTTTGCATACAAGCATGCCGGTATTAACTTCTGTTACCTTGCGCTGTTCATCTGTAGCATCTTTTTCTTCAACGATACATTGAAGGGAATTCTTTTCATTACGAATGATTCGACCATAACCAAATGGATTTGGTGCAATAGCACTTAGTACACATAAAGCTTTATCAGCTAAAGCATTTACTAAATCATTTAAAAGTGAAACAGGAGTTAAAGGAGTATCGCCATATAAAACTAATACGTTAGATTCAGATGATACCTCACCCATAGCGCAAGCTACAGCATGACCTGTACCTAACTGTTCTGTTTGATGAGCTATTTTTACTAAAGACTTAATATTCTCAGGTAGAGTGACAATCATTTGCTCTACCTTTTCACTCATGTGACCTACAACTACGTGAATAGCTTTAGGGTTAAGTGCATATGCTGACTCAATTACGTGTTGTAACATTGGTTTGTTAGCTACTTTGTGTAAAACCTTTGGTAGCATTGAGTGCATTCTTTTACCCTTGCCTGCTGCAAGGATTACAACTTCTAATGACATTGATTAAGTCCTGTTTTTCTTATCTTTTATAAAAGCGTAAATAATAATAGCTATACCAAATAATATAAATGGAATAGACAATAGTTGTCCTACATTGAGGATAGAATCTGTTGAGTAGTCAGCTTGTTCTACTTTAAAAGGCTCGATTAACATACGAGCTGTAAAAGCTAAAGTAAATAAAAGGCCAAAGATTAAACCTTGAGGTCTCTTTTTTACGAATACATATATAGCCATAAGAATTAAGAAGATTACAAAGTAGGCTAATGCTTCATAAAGCTGAGCAGGATGGCGAGGGAAGGTCTCACCTAATCTAATAAAGATAACGCCCCAATCAGAGTTAGTAGCGGTACCTAAAATCTCAGAGTTAAAGAAATTTCCCACACGGATCATGGCGCAGACAAGTGCTGTTGGAACACAAAGCATATCAGCTAAGTCTAAAAGCTTATAACTTGTTTTTCTCATGAATAAAAGAACTGCAACAATAACACCTAGAGTGCCACCATGACTTGCAAGTCCGCCTTCCCAAATTTTAATAATTTCCATTGGGTGAGCAAAGTAAAAATCAGGTTCATAGATTAGGCAGTGAGCTAATCTTGCACCAAGAACTGTGCCTACAAAAACGTATACTAATAAACGGTCTAGATCTTCAGATTTATATTTCTTTTGTTTAAAGAAGATCTGCATAATAATGTAGCCAAGGATAAAACCAAAAGAAAATAATAGGCCATACCATCTGATAGATAAAGGTCCAATAGAAAAAGCTATCGGATTGAGGGTATTTATAAACATTTACATGCCTTTGTTTGATAAAATTATATAAACACTATTTTAACAAGTTTTAAAAGATCATGCTTAATATTACAGCCGCTCAAACTCTTTTTTCTGGAATTGGCATTTCCCTTACAACGCTAGGCGTTATTTTTCTTCTAGTACCAAAGCGTACTCGTTTTGGTATTTTGACTATTCTTTTATCTAATATTCCTTTTGTTACTGCAATCGCTCTACCTAAAAAAGTATCAGAGACGTTTTTAGAATATGGTTTTGACTCTGAATTTTTAAAAACTGATTTTCTGTACCTTGGTGTTGGACTAGGTGTTTTACTTTTTGTCCTATGGTATGGCATTCGTACTTTATTTGTAAAACTCTTAAATAAACTAAAGAAAGATAAAAATACGCAACCTGATAAAAAAGAAGAGAAAAATTTAGAAAATAATCAAAAATCTGATGAAAATCTTCAAAAATCAGATAAAAATGAAGAAAATTTAGAAAAAGCTAAGACAAAAGCTGAAAAAGCTCCAGCAAAAGAAAAGATTGAACCTGGCTTTGGTCCTAGTAATTTAGCAAATCCACATCTTTTTGATAATCTAAGATTAGATAAGCTAAAAGCAAAGGACGATTAAACGTAGATGAAAGTCTTTTTCTCTACAATGGATAACGCGGGTAGCCTTATACCAACACTTGATAAGGCTTATCTTGAGAAAGCATCTGACTACACTCAAGCAAGAGCGCGTTCATACCTATCCGGCAGAGCTATTTTACAAAAAGCATTTAAAGAGTTTTATAAAATACAATCTCTTCCTTTGATGATCTCTCAGTCTAATGGCAAACCTCTTTTTTTAGATAACCGTTATCCTTGCTTTAACATCTCTCATAGCTCTTCAACTATCTGTATTGCTATTTCAGACACTGAAGTTGGTGTTGATTTAGAGTTTGTAAAAAGCAGAGGAAATCTTGAAGGGTTGATAAAAAGGGTATTAACTAAATCCGAGATTGAGGCTTTATCTTTACTAGAAAAAGATGAAAAGTTATCTGAATTTACGGCTTTATGGACCTTGCGTGAATGTTTAATTAAGCTCTCAGGTAGAGGCTTAGTTGATGTAAGTGCCATGGATGTAGATTATAAAGAAAAGAGACTAAATTACTTTTTAGCTCCTAATAAAAGTAAAGTTTGTACTGTATATGTGGATGATAGCTTTATTGAGGATAAAAAGGGATTTTTATCAGTAAGTACTGTAGATGATGAACAAATTGAGTTTTATAAGCTTGAAGATAATGCTTTTATAAAACTTGAAAATGTAAAAGAGAAGTTTACTTTTACAAATATTAAATAAAATTGCCTAAGATTTTATCCTAGGCAATTTCTATAATTTATCTTGAAATGTAAGCGTTGTTGTTTACAGAATCAATAGTTCCTAAGAATCCTTGTAAGACACTTGCATCGTCAAAAACAGCACTGATTGGCATTGAATCAAATGGAGCTCCCATTAGAATTGTTCTATTCTCAATCAATCCGTTTTCCACAATGTAATCAATTGCTAAGTTGATAAATGCAGTTTGTTGGACTGTAAGATTATGTGAGTCCATAAATGTTGAAAATGCAGCTTTGGCTGAGTTTGCATCAAGACCTACAGTCTGACGAATTAAAACGCCAACGTCCTTTTTATCGTATGTCTCATCATATTCATTTTTAGAACCTAACTTTGACCAAACGATATCTTCAAGTTCTTTGATATCGCCAGATGATAGTTTCTCGTTACGATGAATCTTGCCAATAACACCTTCGTTAATATGTTCTTTAGCATATCTTTGTACACGGTTTTGATAAGGCTCAAAAGAGGTGTTTGCAGGTTGTGCACTAATACCTCTTTCATCATAAGAAACATCTGTAATTTCATCATCAGAATCTATGAATATAGGTCCAACTCCAGGAGTGTCTGGTAGAAATACAGTCAAAGGTCCCATCCATATACGGATCTTTTTATAATCCTTTAATGAAAGGGCTTCAATATAATCATCCTTTAAAAGTAGTTCAAGCTTTGGCCAATAATCATGAACTTGCGGTACTTTAATTTCTAATAGATCTGCTGCTATTGTTCTTAATCTAGTAATAGCTGGTTTGAATCGTTTTTTATCGGTCTTTACATATGCAAGCTCAATACCATACATCATAGTATCAAAGCGTCTTACACTGACTGGATCATCAAGATTCAAAATTAGAAGTGGTCCAATTTCTTTTGAAGTATTTTCAACGGTTTCATCTGATAATGCTTTGTAATTATCTTCCTTTACGAAGTCATCGAGCGCTTTTGCATGACCTAAAGCAGAGAAGGTAGTTTTAGGAACGAGTTTTACCTTTTCAATTAGGTCTTTTATTGTTGTTCCTTGATACTCTTCAGAGTCAAGTTCAGGATGGTTCTGCAATGCCTTTAGTAGCTTTAATCTAGTATCAAAGCATCTATGTTCTAAAGATACCTGTAATGATGATTCGATACCACGAGCATTCTGCTCAAAGAAATTAAAGTTTTGGCAAGCGTCAATTATTAAGAAGTATTCTTTATCATTTCCATCTATTAGACCCTTGCATAGACGAGTTCCTCGTCCAATCATCTGCCAGAATTTAGCATAGCTGTATACAGGTTTGAAGAACACTAAATTTAAACATTCTGGAACGTCAATGCCTGTATCTAACATATCAACAGACACTGCAATTTGAGGATTGCCATCGGGCTTTTTAAAGTCATCAATTAAACTGTCGCAGAATTTAATTTTATTGTCGATAACATCGCAAAAACCATTTCCTAAATAAGGGTATTGTTCATTGAATGTTTTTCTAATAAATTCTGCATGGTTATGGTTTTTGGCAAAGATAATTGTTTTACCAATCTTATCTCCATTCTCAAGCTTTAAACCATGTTCCATCAGTTCATCGAGAATCTTTTTAACTGTATCTGCATTAAAGAGCCATTTATTTAGTGCTGATGATGATATTTCCTCTGGAATTTCATCTTCATCTAGTACTGAAAAGTAGGAGTCCCAAGCGGCTTTATCAGCATCAGATAAATCGCTATATTTTATGCCTCTTTCAAGAAATTCTGTTTTTACCTTTAATGTATGATAGTTAACCAGAAATTCATCTTTAACAGCTTGTTCTAATGAGTAATAGTAAGTAGGGTCACCATCATTAAGACCAAATACTTGATATGTGTTTTTATCAATATCATCTTTAGGTGTTGCTGTAAGACCTACTAGCAAACTATCAAAGTAGTTAAAGATATCTTGATATCTATTGTAAATAGAGCGATGAGCCTCGTCGCAGATTACTAAGTCAAAGTGACCTGGCGT
This sequence comes from uncultured Enterobacterales bacterium, assembly GCA_964516675.1. Classification (GTDB taxonomy): domain Bacteria; phylum Pseudomonadota; class Gammaproteobacteria; order Enterobacterales; family Succinivibrionaceae; genus Succinivibrio. The sequence continues at coordinate 7,933 of CAZEXR010000086.1, forward strand.
AAAGATTCTTTTTCCATCTTTATCTTTTGCTTCATCAATCATGTTGTGCATGGTTTGATAAGTAGAGAATATAATGCGGGCATTCGGATTTCTTTCTTCTGCTTTTCTATCACATAGATTTGCTAGAGGGAAAGAATCTAAGAAGATTTTGGCTGAACCATAAGCCTGTGACACAAGACTCGTTCTGTCGGCTAAGAATAGGATATTTTTAACCCATCCTTTTTCTGCAAGTGTTTTTACTAGACCTAAAATAGTTCTTGTCTTACCACTACCTGTTGCCATAACTAGTAATGATTTTCGAAAGCACTTTGTTAGATGCTCGCATACAGCATTGATAGCTTCTTTTTGGTAATAGCGTTCGCATATTCCTGAAACATCTATGTCCTTTAAAGCTTGTCTATGTGCTCGATTGTAATGAAGTGACTGTAGATCTTTCTTTGAGAAAAATGTAAAAATTTGACGTTCAGGGTAACCGTCATTAAACATTTTTATCTCAAATCCATTTGTTAAGAAGATAACAGGTTTTACACCAAACTTTTTCTCTAACAAATCAGCATAGATTTGAGCTTGTTTACGACCTACTTCTGCAGGCTCCTTTGCTCTTTTTGCTTCTACTATAGCAAGAGGTTTACCATCGTCATCAAATAATACATAATCAACATAGCCATCACCAGATTGGCTTGTTGGCATATTGTCTACATGATATTCATCTATCCAATCAACATTTTGTTTCCACCCCATTTCTTTTAATCGAATATCAATAAGAGTCCGACGTGTCTCTGCTTCTGAAATATCACTATCAGGAGTTTTGTATTTGTCTTTATTGATTTCTTTTTGCTTATTAGCTTCTTCTTGAAGTTCAGCGTTTTTCTTTTTAAGCTCTTCAATTTGCTTTTTGAGTTCTTCTGCTTCTTGATTAACAGTAGAAATAGATGGCTGTACTTGTGCAATTGGAGCTGGAGTGGGAGTTACAGTGCTTTGTTTATTTGATGTTGAAGTGGCTGATAGAGCTAATTGTTTACTAAATCTTCTGTATGTTCCTGAAGCAATATATGTTTGGTCAATCCAATCCATATAGTTGAATAGAAAATTAAGTATTAGTATAGCGTCACCTGCAGTATATGATTGGTTGCTGTGTGCTGCGGTATTGCCTGCTTTTCGAATGACATGCAGCCCATCACTTATATTTTGTCCAACAAGTGCTTTAAACTTATAGTCTGCAAGTAACCCACATAAGGAATCGTCTATAGGAATGGTTAATGTTTTATCAACTGAATAGACCCATGCTGTAGCGCATTCAACAGCTTTTCTACATTGAAAGATAGCAACATTAGGATCAACTCTTACAAGTTGTTCTGCTTTTACTGCTAAGCTAGAAAAGCTATCGAAACATTTCTGTTTTAGTAAGAAGTCAAAATTTCCCATAACAAACCCTATATTTATTTAAGCCTTGCCAACTAAATCTTCGAGCATTTTTTCGAGAACAAGTTTTGATTTATCGATTAGTTCCACAAATTTTACAAAATCATCTTGAGATTCTCTA
>CAZEXR010000087.1:0-6839 GCA_964516675.1 uncultured Enterobacterales bacterium
AGCCTTTTAATAAAGATAGGAAGCGTACTATTAAATACAGCTTCCTATTTTTTACTTTTTTTCTTTCCTAAAACCTTAATACTACAGATAGCAAGAATTAACATACAACAAGCAGTAAAAGCGTAGATTGCAGATAAAGATATAAAAGTTGCAATTACACCTAAAACAGCAGGTCCTAATAAAACTCCTGAATAACCTAGTGTTCCAACTAAAGAAATAGCTTTAGCTTTATTCTGCCCACAGCGTTTAGCAACATCAGAGAATAAAACAGGAACAACATTTGCTAAAGATAAACCACATAAGGCAAAGGCTGTAATTACTAAAAATGGATTGTTGCTTGATGAAACAATCATTAGTGCAATAAATGCAATAAAACTTCCTATAACTATGAGTTTTAAAGGACCTATGGTATTAACTAATCTATCGCCTACAAATCTTAATAGTGCAACACAAAATTGAAAGACTACATAACCTATTGATGCTATTTCAAGTGGTACTAAACACTGCTTATTTAAATAAACACCAGACCAGTCATAAATCATGCCCTCACATAAATACATAATCATGCAAGCTATGCCTGCTAGAACAATTTGATATTGGGTAAGATTAGGTAGGCTATTTTTAATTGTATCTGCTGTTTTTTCTTTTATTTCTCGAATTCCATAGGTTTCTTGAAGATGAGGATAGAGACTTAAAGCGTAAATTATACCTAGAGTGCTGATTACTATTGAGATTTGATATGGGGCAAAGCCTGAGGATAAAAATATTGGGTATATAAGAGCTGTAATTAAACAGCCTACAGTTTGGCAAGCATGAAAACCTGAGAGTAGATGAGTCGTTAGTAAATCCTCAAAATAGGTACCATGGATATTGTTTGCCACTTCATTGATACCCATAAAGAATCCCCAAAAGAAAACAAATAGGACCGTAAACTCTAGATTTAAAAAAGGAAGTGATACTCCTAATACACAAAGATAGAGTCCGATAAAGGATAGAAGAAGTATTTTTTTGACACCAAATTTTCTAACTAGATATCCAGTGATAGGCATGCCTGTAACAGAGCCTATTCCAAAACAAAGTATGACTAATGCATAGCTAAGTTCATTTAATTGTAAATGCTCTTTTACGTATGGAATAATCGAGGCCCATGGCGCAATTGCAATTCCTGATAGTAAAAATGCGTGGCGTGCTCCAAAAGCACTAATTAGAGTTTTACTATCTTTTTGTTTTGCCGAAAATCTTGTTAAGAACATACTGTTTCTTTTTATTTTGTTAGATGTGTAAACATCTTAACACTTAAAAAACTTAAAGTTTTGATTGGGACTTTTAAGTACATAATGCACTTATTTGAAATAAATTTAGTTATTTTTATTAAATTGTGAAGCTATTAAAGATAAAACATATAAAAAATCATTATCTTTTAGGTAATTAGTAGATTTGATTAAGTGTCGTAGAAAATGACAAAAATAATAAAAAATTTAATCTTAGTGGTATTGATAAATATTTCTGCAATTTCCTATGCATTTGCACAGGATAATTCAATACAAGAACTAGAACACAAATGCAGAATTTCAAATAAAGCTTCATGTCTTGAGGCTGGTAACTATTTTGTAAAAAAAGACGATTTTCAAAAAGCTTTTAAGATGTTTGAAAAAGGCTGTAGTCTTTGGAATGGCCCTAACTGTGTTGGCCTTGCTAACCTTTATTATGAGGGTAAAGGTGTTGAGAAAAGCTATGAGAATGCTGTTAAGTTCTATAAAAGAGCCTGCTCAAAAGATGATAAAGATGGCTGTATTGCATTAGCTAAGATGAGTCTAGAAGGTAATACTCAAGAGATTGATTATAAAAAGGCTTTACATATTTACAATCAAGCTTGCAATGAGGGCAATGTTGAAAGTTGCTATACTTTAGGTAAGTTATATCAAGATGATGAGTCAAATGAAAAAAATGATGTAAAGGCAATTTTAAATTATTCTCAAAGCTGTGACTTAGGAAAAGGTAATGGTTGTACGAGAGTAGGTGTTATCTACGAAAAAGGTGAAGGAACTAATCAGAATTTAGCAAAGGCAAGTTCATTCTATGAAAAAGCCTGTAATTTAGATGATAGTGAAGGCTGTAGGCTACTAGCAGAGCAAAAAGAGCGGTCAAGTAATAGAAATGTTAAAAGCCAAGCTAAATCCTTATTTGAGAAAGCTTGTGTTTTAGGCGATGCTAAATCTTGTTCACATGAAGCTCATTACCTTGTTACTGGCTTAAATACCAAGGTTGATTATCAAAAAGCTAAAAGCATCTTTGAAAAAACTTGTGGTCTAAATGATACTCTAGGCTGTGCTTATCTTGGAGAAATATATTTAAGAGGCTATGGAGTCGACGCAAATAACGCAAAAGCATTTGCTTTAATTAAAGACAGCTGTGATAAGAATGATAGTGTAGGATGTAATTTATTAGCTAGAATTTATAAATCTGGTATTGGCGTTGATTTTGATTATGTAAAATCACTAGAACTTTTTAAAAAGAGCTGCCAAGCTGGTTTATCTGATAGTTGTGCTCATGTTGGATTTATGTACGAATTTGGCATGGGAATTCAGTCTGATATTGATAAGGCAATCGAGTATTACACCTCAAGTTGCAAAGCAAATGCAGGATTTGGTTGTGCTTCTTTAGGAATTTTGTACCAGAATGCTAATGGTGTTGAAGAAGACTTAAAAAAGGCAAAAAAATTATTTAAAAAAGGCTGTGCTTTAGGTTCTAGCATTGGCTGTAGCAATTACTTTGATTTAGAGTCAAAGAAGCTCTAAAGGAAATCTATGCGTTTATCATCTTTATTTTTAATATTAGGTTTAAGTTCTATTCTTTTAAATGGAGCTTATGCTGAAGACGAGAAAACAACACTTGCTAAACGCTGTACAGGTGGCTTTAAAGAAGCATGTGTCGATCTTGGTGATATGTATGCATATGGTCTTGAGAATACAAAAGAGGATTATAAAAAAGCCTCCGTTTATTATAAAAGAGGTTGTGCTCTAAAAGAGAGTGACTCTTGTAATGAGTTAGGTTTGCTCTACGAATTTGGTCATGGTGTCTATGCAGATATTGATACAGCAAGAGAGCTGTATAAAGATGCGTGCACTTTAGGTAATTCTCACGGCTGTAATAACTTAGGCTCTATTATCTTAAAAAATGAAAAGGACTATAAAAAAGCTTATAAATGCTTTGATAGGGCCTGTCAGATGGGATGTGGGGATGGCTGTGACAATTTAGGTAAATTAAAAATTCAAGGACTAGGCGTTAGCAAAGATCCAAAAGGTGCTTATAAACTCTTTTATCAATCCTGTGACCAGCGTTGTGGCGATGGTTGTCGTGATTTAGCTTATGTTTTTGAAAATGGCATTGGTGTTGATGCTGATTATAAAAAGGCAGTTAAATTTTATAAAATTGCTTGTGATTTAGATGTTAAGCAAGCTTGCTTTGATGTGGCAAATCTCTATATCAAAAATAACGATCAATCTGTTAGTTTTGAAATGATCCGAGACTTATATAAAGATGCCTGCACTCTAGGTTACATTCCTGCATGTGGCCAATACAATGCAATGAGTGATGGCAACTATAAATCAACTTTAAAAAATAACTATGATTTTGAAGAAGACTCTCAAAGAGATACTACTCGTAATTAGTTTATTTAAAAGACAATCTCGTTTGTTTTCTTGCTATAGTTAGATACAGATATAAATAATTAAAGGATTAGTAATGCAAAGGTTAACAAAGGTTCTATCTTTAACCTCCTTAATGAGTGCTTTGTTATTAACAGGCTGTTTTGAAAGCCAAACTGACAAACTTGAAGCTAAGTGTGACAAGGGCAACGCCAAAGCTTGTGTTGAAGCTGCGCAAAATCGCGCTGTAGGTACAGATTCAAAGGGCAAGTCTGTAGATGTTGATATTAATAAAACTAAACATTTATTAGTTAATGCCTGCAAATTTGGCGAAGGTGCTATTTGTGACAAGATTGGTAGCGAATTTATTAAATTAGCTCCAGGTCGAGAGGTTGATTTCATCACCGCATTAGATTTCTTTGAAAAAGGCTGTAAATTTAAATATGGTCAGAGCTGTACCCATGCAGGTCAAGTTTATGCTGAAGGTCAGGATTTACGTAGAAATTTTGCAAAAGCTAGAGCTCTTTTTGATAAAGGCTGTGTCCTAAAAGATGGTTTAGGTTGTACTTATTTAGGTGTAATGTACGAAAAAGGCGATAGTGTAAAAAAGGATACTAAAAAGGCATTAGAACTTTACACTAGAGCTTGTGAATTAAACGATTCATTAGGCTGTAGTAACTTAGGTGGGTATTACTTTTTTGGTACAGAAGTTGACCGTGATTATTCTAAAGCTAGAGAATATTTTAAATTAGGCTGCGATGATAACAATGGACAGAGCTGTTCTAATTTGGGAAACATCTATATCAATGGCTATGGTGTAGAGCAGGATGTAAAGAGAGCTTTTGACTTGTTTAATAAAGGCTGTCAACTCCAAGACTCCCATAGTTGTTCAAATCTTGGTTTAATGTACGAAAAGGGTGTTGGCGTACAAACTGATTATTCAATGGCTTCAAAGTATTTAAAACTAGCCTGTGACCACAATGATCCCTCTGGATGTTTAGAAATTGGTCTTATAAATGCCAATGGAATTGGTGGAGAACCAAATATTGAATTAGGCTTAAGCTATTTTTCAAAAAGCTGTCAGCTAGGCAATGCTCAAGCTTGTTCAAATGCTGGTTTAATATATGTTGATGGCTCATTAAAGGAAAAAGACTTTAAAAAGGCTGAAGAATACTTTACAAAAAGCTGTCAGGGAAACAATATACAAGGTTGTACTAACCTTGGTGTGATATATCAAAACAGTGAAGGTAAGATTCATAACTATAAAAAAGCCTATGAGCTCTATACCCAATCTTGTCAAAGAGGCGATGCACTAGCATGTTCTAACCTTGCAATCATGTATGCTTATGGACAATATGTAAAACAGGATTTTGCTCGTTCTCTAGAACTTTTCGATGGTGCTTGTAATGCAAAGCACTCTACAAGCTGTAACTTATCCGGCATTCTTTTAAAGGATGGATTAGTAGGAAAGATTGATTTAGAAAAAGCTAGTTACTATTTTTCAAAGGCCTGTGACTTAGGCAATGAAGAAGGCTGTAGAAACGATAAAGTTGTAAAAACTCGCATTCACAAGAAGTAACACTTTAATCAGACGATTGATATTAAGATTGGATTTCTAATTAAAAGATAAGGGGATACCTTATCGATTAGAGAAATCCAATTTTTTTTATTTAATTTTGTATATATTTTATATTTCAAAATCTCAAAGTTAATTTTGTAGATTAACTTTTCTCGTTTTTAATTTAAATTATTTTCTCTTAAAATTAGCGCAAACCCTTTTTGAATAAGCACAATAAAGTCTTAATTTGATCCAAAGATCAAACAATATCTAATTTCTCAAAAATTCTATTTTTTTTACATATTTTTAGTTTTAATTCGATTTTATGTGAATTAAGTATACAAAAAAACACATAATTTTTCAAAAAAAATACACAATATGAAACTTAATGTATATAGTTTTTATAAAAACTATATGGTAAATAGTGTTAAAAGCACACTAGTGCACGGTAATTTAAATATTTTTAAAATCATATAGATAAAAAAATTTGTGTGATTTGTGACATTTAAATGTTAAATTCTACAACAACCGTTTACGGAAAATTAAATATAAAATATTGTAAACAATAGTTCTATACAATAATCTATTAAATCAAAATAAATTGTATATAAATTAGTGAGTTAGCTATTTTTTGAGAGTCATATCTAAAAATGAATTCAATTTGAAAAGAAAAAAGTGCATTTTAATGATTGAGGAATTATTATGAAATTGTGCACGTGCACAAATGAAAAAAAATCAAACATGAGGTTTACTATGAAGATTAAATCAACTTTAACTACTCTTTGCTGTGCAGTTCTAGCTTGTACTGCTTTTGCATCAACTGCTAATGCTGCTAAGATCGGTGTTTCAATGCCTACACAGTCATTACAGCGTTGGAACCAAGACGGTCACAATCTAAAGGATCAGTTAGAGGGGGCAAATCATAAAGTTGAACTTTTATACGCAGGTGACAATGATATTCCTACACAGTGCTCTCAGATTGAGAACTTAATTGCTGGTAACGTAGACTTATTAGTTGTTGCTCCTATCGATGGTGGTGCTTTAACAACAGCTCTAGCAGCTGCTAAAGAAAAGAATATTCCTGTAATTTCTTATGACCGTTTGATCATGAATTCAGATTCTATTTCTTACTATGCAACATTCGATAACTACAAAGTAGGCCAGATTCAGGGTAACTACTTAGTAGACGCTTTAAAGTTAAAGGATGACGCTACAACACCTAAGAACATTGAGTTCTTCACAGGTTCTATCGATGATAACAATGTTAACTTCTTCTGGGGCGGCGCTATCGACGTTCTAAAGCCTTACATTGATTCAGGTAAATTAGTATGTAAGTCAGGCCAGACCAAGAAAGAGCAGGTTGCCACTCTAAACTGGTCAACTGAAGAAGCTCAGAAGCGTATGGAAAACTTAATCTCATCAGTAGGCTATGGTCCTGAAGGTGTTAAGTTAGACGCTGTTCTATCTTCAAACGACTCTGTAGCTAACGGTATTACTAATGCATTAGTAGCTGAAGGTTACAATAAGGACAACTTCCCAGTTCTAACTGGTCAGGATTGCGATAAGCCATCAGTTAAGAACATGAAGCGTGGTTTACAGACCATGTCAGTATTCAAGGACACACGTGTTCTAGC
>CAZEXR010000087.1:6849-9474 GCA_964516675.1 uncultured Enterobacterales bacterium
GAAAGAAGTTCCAGTTAACGATACAACAACTTACAACAATGGTACTGGTGTAATCCCTTCATTCCTATGTTCTCCAATCGTTGTAACAAAAGACAATCTAAAAGAAGTTTTAGTTGATTCAGGTTACTACGCAGAGAAAGACATTAAATAATTTAAATATTTAATTACAAATGCAGGCCGGATTTCCCGGCCTGTTTTGGAGAAGAGAAAAAACTTATGACTGAGCAAAAAGTATTGCTTAAGATGAAAAATATCACCAAACGTTTTGGTAAGGTTACAGCCTTAAAAGACGTTAATTTAGAGGTGAAAGAGGGTGAAGTACACGCACTAGTTGGTGAAAACGGTGCTGGTAAATCAACCCTTATGAACGTCTTAAGCGGCATCTACCCTTATGGCTCCTACGAAGGTGACATTATTTTTGATAATGAAACCTGTAAGTTCGAAAAGATCCATGATTCAGAAGATAAAGGTATTGTTATTATCCATCAGGAATTAGCATTAGTACCTTATTTATCTATTGCTGAGAACATGTTCTTAGGTAATGAACGTGTTAGTGGCTTAAATAAAGGCGTTGTGGACTGGCCTAGAACCTATCAAAGAGCTAAAGATTTACTTGACTTGGTTGGTTTGGATGAAGATCCTCACACATTAATTAAAGACATTGGTGTTGGTAAACAGCAGCTTGTTGAAATTGCAAAAGCTGTATCAAAGAATTGCCGTTTGCTAATTCTTGATGAGCCAACAGCATCATTAAACGAAGACGATTCACAAAAACTTTTAGAGTTAATTGCAAAGTTTAGATCTGAGGGTATGACCTCAATCATCATTTCTCATAAGTTAAATGAGATTTCTTACATTGCAAACTCAATTACAGTAGTTCGTGACGGTTCAACTATCGAAACCTTAGATAATTCAAATCACAATGTATCTGAAGATAGAATTATCGCAGGCATGGTTGGTCGTGCATTAACTGATCGTTTCCCTAAGCGTAAAGATGATCATAAGATTTCTGATGAAGTACTTCTAGAGATTAACAACTGGAACGTATCACATCCTCTAAATCCTTCACGCAAGGTTAACGATAATGTTTCAATTAAGATTCACCGTGGTGAGGTTGTAGGTCTAGCTGGTCTAATGGGCGCTGGTCGTACAGAACTTGCTAAGAGTGTTTTCGGTCATTCATATGGCGTTAACATCAATGGTGAAGTTAAGATTAACGGTAAAGTTGTACACCTAAATAACGTTGAACAGGCTATTAAAGCAGGTCTTGCTTATGTAACTGAAGATCGTAAAGGTGATGGTCTAGTTTTAGATAATCCAATCTCAACAAACATGACCTTAGCAAATCTAGAGGCTGTATCTAAGAACTTAGTTCTTGATAAAGACTTAGAACTAGTTAAGGCTAAAGAGCTAAAACAGGACTTAAACGTTAAGTGTGCCTCTGTACTACAGAATGTAGGTAATCTATCTGGTGGTAATCAGCAGAAGGTCCTATTAGCAAAATGGATCTTCGCACTTCCTGATATTCTAATCTTAGATGAACCTACTCGTGGTATCGACGTTGGTGCTAAGTACGAAATTTACTGTTTAATCAATAAGCTTGTAGAAGCTGGTAAAGCTGTACTGATGATTTCATCTGAATTACCTGAAGTATTAGGTATGTCAGACAGAATCTATGTTATGAACGAAGGAAAAATTGTAGGCGAGATGCCACGTTCAGAAGCAAGTCAAGAAGTCATCATGGGTGCAATTTTACGCACTTCTGGTAAGAAACACACTGTGGAGCAATAATTCTATGTATATTCTTAATATGTTCAAACGTAACTCATTATTGATTGCGTTAGTATTAGTAATGATTCTTTTCGAATTCCTAATACAATCTACAGGTAGAGGCTCATTGTTCTCACCTCAGAACTTTACTAACATCATCTATCAGAACAGCTACGTTATCATCCTAGCCGTTGGTATGTTGTTCTTAATTATCGGTTGCGGTAACATCGACTTGTCAGTTGGTTCTATCGTAGCTTTAGTAGGTGCTTTTGCTGGCGTTCTAATGGTAAATAATGAAATGAATATTTACCTATCAATGTCACTTTGCTTACTACTAGGTATTTTGATAGGTGCATGGCATGGTTTCTGGATTGCGTACATTCGTATTCCATCATTCATTGTTACTCTAGCTGGTATGTTGTTATTCCGTGGTCTAGCTCTAATCGTTCTAGATGGTATTACAATTAACCCATTCCCATATGAGTACTTACAGTTATTTACATCATACATTCCAGCTTCTCGTGCTGATGCTTATGGTACAACAATCACAATCACTATCTTCTTAGTAGCAATTTACTTAGTTGGTATCGTATTTGACCGTGTATCTAAGTTAAAGAAGGGCTATGAAGTTGAGCCAATGTCAGGCTTCTTATTCAAGCATGCTGTAATCTTAGCTGCAATCATCGCATCAAGCTTACTATTAGCTCAGAATAAGGGTATCCCTGTAATCTTAGTTCTAATCACTGTAATCGTTGTTATCTATGCATTCATTGCTAACAAGACTGTTGTAGGTCGCCGTATCTACGCTTTAGGTGGTAACGAGAAGGCAGCAAAGCTTTCAGGTGTTAACACAAA
>CAZEXR010000088.1:0-9354 GCA_964516675.1 uncultured Enterobacterales bacterium
GCGTTGTTCCTGCTGCTAAATAATTATAAGGGGCAGGGCTTTGGCCCTGCTTTTATAGCCTAATGAAATTAAATAATTATCAAAACTGTCTTGATAAAATTGCAGCCGTCTTATTCACAATACTAGGTTACCTTAACATTGTTTTTGTTGCTGTTATTTGCCTGTATTTAATAGGTTCTGGTATTCCTGCAATTGCAAAGATTGGTTTTTTAGATTTTATCTTTGGTACAAAATGGGCATCAACAGCAGCATCACCTGCTTATGGTATAGCTCCATTCATACTTACATCTATTTACGGAACCTTAGGTGCTTTAGTAATGGGCCTTCCTTTAGGTTTTTTCTGCTCTGTGTATTTAGCAAAATTTGCAAGTTTAAGTACTAAGAAAACTATCGAATCAATGATTGATTTGTTGGCTGGAATTCCTTCAGTGGTGTTTGGCTTTATTGGTATGTTAATACTCGTTCCTGCTATCCAATCTTTATTTGATTTGCCTGATGGTTCTTCATTACTTGCCGCTATGGTTGTTCTTGCAGTAATGATCTTACCTTCCATTATCAAAGTATCAATTGGTGCAATTGAAACAGTTCCTGAAGAATATAGCTTAGGATCATTGGCGTTAGGAGCTAACAAAGTTGAAACAGTTTTTAAAGTTGTTGTTCCTGCTGCAAGACGAGGTATTGGTGTTGCTGTTGTTTTAGGTGTGGGTCGAGCAATTGGCGAGGCCATAGCTGTAATGATGGTAGCTGGTAATGTTGCTAATATGCCTGCAATTTTTGATTCGGTACGTTTTTTGACTACAGCTGTAGCCTCTGAAATGTCTTATTCTTCAGGCCTTCAAAGGGAAGCTTTATTCTCGATTGCACTTGTTCTATTTGTTTTCATTATGGTTATTAACGCAATTTTAAATTTAACTATCAAAGCAAGTGGGAAGAATAAATAATGCTAAATAATACTTTCAAACGTAAGCTTTACTCAAGCTTGATGCTGACCGCTTCATATACTGCTGCAATCTTCACTGCATTTATAGTAGTTTTTATTATTGCTTATATTCTTATAAGAGCAATTCCTAATGTCTCATGGCAGTTGCTATCAACAAAACCTAGTTATATCAATGAAACTATAGGTGTTTTGCCAGACATCTTAAACACAATCTATATTGTGATTGCTACTTTAGTATTTGTTCTTCCCCTAGGTGTAGGTGCTGCAATTTACTTAAGTGAATATGCAAAGGCTCCTCGCATAAAAAAGATAATTGAGTATGCAATTGAGTCTTTAGCTGGTATTCCTTCAATTATTTATGGTTTGGTGGGAATGCTAATTTTCTGTCAGTATTTTGGTTTAAAAACCTCGCTTCTAGCTGGTGCTTTAACCCTGACAATTATGAACTTACCTGTAATCATAAGAACCACTCAAGAAAGTTTAGACTCTGTTCCCTTAGCGTACAGAGAAGGCGCAGCCGGTCTTGGTGCTAATAAGTGGTATTCAATTAGAACTGTTGTGCTTCCTTGTTGTATCGACGGCATTATAACTGGCTGTATCTTAGCTGTTGGTCGTATGTTAGGAGAGTCTGCCGCTCTTTTATTTACAGCAGGTGTTGCACACAAAGTAAATGGAATGATAGATGCGATGTCATCTTCAGGTTCAACTCTGACTGTTGCTTTATACGTATATGCAAAAGAACAAGGTGAATTTGAAGTAGCCTTTGTAATTGCAGCCATTATGTTAATTATGAGCATGTTAATCAATTTCACTGCAAGACGACTATCTCAAAGAATTAAAAATAAAAGGTATAACTAATGAATACAATTATTGATGTCAATAAATTCAATCTTTACTACGGTCAGAATCATGCTCTGCATAATATTAATATGCAAATTCTAGAAAATGAAATTACAGCTTTGATTGGCCCATCAGGTTGTGGCAAATCAACTTTTTTACGCTGTTTAAATCGCATGAATGATCTAATTGAATGTGTAAAAGTAGACGGTTCAATCAAGTATAACGGTCAGGAGTTAGTTAATACCAAGATTAACTTATCTGATTTACGCAAAGAAGTTGGCATGGTATTCCAAAAACCAAACCCTTTTGCAATGTCGATTTATGACAACATTGCCTACGGTCCAAAAATTCATGGAATTAAAAACAGAAGTGCTCTTGATGAAATAGTTGAATCATCATTAAAGAAGGCTGCAATTTTTGATGAAGTCAAAGATAGATTACACAGTTCTGCTTTAGGTCTTTCAGGCGGACAACAACAAAGATTATGTATCGCTAGAGCTCTTGCTGTGGAGCCAAAAATTCTTTTAATGGATGAACCAACCTCAGCTCTTGATCCTATTTCAACAGGAAAGATTGAAGAGCTAACTTGTGAGCTTAAAAAGAAATATACCATTGTTATAGTCACTCACAATATGCAACAGGCCTTAAGAATCTCCGATAGAACAGCATTTTTCCTATTAGGTGATTTAGTAGAAATGGACCAAACAGACAACATATTTACCAAACCAAAAGACAAGCGTTGTGAAGATTACGTAACTGGCCGTTTTGGTTAAGAGGAGAAAAAAATGCGAAACCAGTTAAATGAACTATTAAAAGAAATAAACAATTCTTTAATTTTAATGTCAAGCGCTTGTGAAGAAAGCTTATCTAATGCATTTGATGCGTTTAGAACTCATGATAAGCAAAAGGCATTAAATATTTATCGTCAAGACTATGATTTAAACTCAAAAGCACGAGAAATTGAATCACTGTGTATTAAAACTATGTTGCGACAGCAGCCTGTGGCTCATGATTTGCTTGTGATTTCTGCAACTTTAAAGCTTGTAGCTGATGTAGAAAGAATTGGTACACAGTCTATTGCTATTGCAGAGATTATTACTAATTTTGATTTTAGTTATGAAGGTGAGGAGATCATGCTAATTTCTAATATGAGTGAAGAAGCTATATCTATGGTAAAGCAGAGTATTGATTCATTTGTAAACAAGAATTACGAAATGTCTAAGCTTGTCATAAAACATGATACGATTGTGGACAAGTATTTTCATATGGTAAAAAACACTCTGATAAACGAGATTAAAAAAACTGAAAACAATTCAGGTCTGCCATTAGATGTCATGATGATTGCTAAGTATTTAGAACGTATTGGTGATCATGCTTGTAACATCGCAAAATGTACCCAATATGTTTTAACCGGTAAATTAAATAGCCAGGAGTAAAGATGATTTATTGCCTTGAGGATGATGAAGATATCCGCGAATTAGAGCTTTACACTCTAAACTCCATGAAATTTGAGGCTGAAGGTTTTGCTAATGCACAAGACTTTTTTTCTGCCATCTATAAAAAGCTTCCAGAGTTAGTGGTTCTTGATGTAATGCTACCTGATAGAAGCGGAGTTGATGTTCTCAAGCAATTAAGAGCTGATCCTAGAACAAGTTCTATTCCTGTTATCATGGCAACAGCAAGAAGCGGAGAGTTTGAAAAGATCTCTGCCCTAAATTTTGGAGCTGATGATTATCTAACTAAGCCTTTTTCTATTATGGAACTAGTTGCAAGAATTAGAGCTATCTTAAGAAGATCATCTCAGTTTACTAAAGAGAAAAAGGATGTAATTACATTTGGCCCTATTACGATTGATGAAGAAAAGCATAGTGTTATTTGTGATGATAATAAGCTTGATTTATCTATAAAAGAGTTTGATTTGCTTTCTCTTTTAATAAATCATCCTGGTCGAGTTTATAGTCGAGATGAGCTTTTAAACCGTATTTGGGGCATTGACTATGATGGAGAGAATCGAACTGTCGATGTTCATATTCGTTCGCTGAGAGTTAAATTATCAAATCAAGAAAATCTAATTCAAACTGTACGTGGTATTGGATACAAGGCTGATTTATGATTTCAAGGATCTTTAAATCTGTATTTTATACAACCGCAGTAGTGTTGTTTATTGCCTTAGCAGGTTCTGTCATTATGTCATCGTACCTAATGTTAGAGTCAGACTCTAAGGCATTGACTACATATACAGATAATCTTGCAAAATCCATCAATAACAATCCTTCACAGAATCTAGAGCTTCTTGATATTGACCTATTTAGAATTACGCTCATTCATAAAGATGGCTTAGTGTATTTTGATTCAAAGGTTAAAGATAGAGCTTTAGAAAACCATTCTAATCGAGATGAGTTTATTCAAGCGAGCTTGACTGGTAGAAGTCAAATTTATAGATATTCTGCAACTCTTGATAAGAGAACTGTCTATAGAGCAGTAAAACTCAAAAGCGGAGATATCCTTCGTTGTTCCTACACAACTGATAACATTTTTTCTCAAACCTTGACTTTGAGTATTCATCTGTTATTCATCTTAGCCTTAGCGATTGTAGTTTCTATATATCTTGCAACTCGATTATCTAAGAGTATTGTCGATCCGATAAATTCTTTGGATTTAAATAATCCATTAAATAATGATTTTTATGAAGAGCTATCTCCATTACTAGTAAGAATTGATACTCATCAACATAAGATAAAAAAGCTTCTTAATAAAGTTACAGCATCTCACTCTCGTATGAGAGCAATGACTGAAAATATCTCTGAGGGTATTATCTTTTTAAATAAGAAGTGCGATGTAATTTTAATCAATGGTCGAGCTAAGAGCATTTATAAAGTCGGCGATGAATGTATAGGTGCTAGCATTTTAAATATTAGTAGAAGCCCATTGTTCTGCTCAATCTTTGAAAAAAAATCAGAACTTGATAATTTCTCTAAAGAAGAAGAGATTTCAAATCGTTTCTATAACTTAATTTTCAATAAGGTAGTTGAAGAGGATAAGTTAATTGGATTTGCAATTCTTTTAGTTGATATTACAAAGGAAAAACAGTTACAAGAGCAACGTCAGGAATTCTCTGCTAATGTGTCTCATGAGTTAAAGACTCCTTTACAATCTATTATTGGAAGAGCCGAACTTATCGAAAATGGAATTGTTCGCCCTGAAGACTTACAAAATTTTGGTGCAAAGATAAGAACAGAAGGTAGGGCTCTTCTTAACATGATTAACGATATCATGTTCTTATCAAAGGTTGAGTCAGGCGTAAAAGCAACAACTGAAGGCATCTTACTAAGAGCTCTTACTACAAATTTAATCGAAGGTCTTGAGCCTAAGGCAAAAGAAAAGAACGTATCTCTTAATTTAGAGTGTGAGGATATTTCTATATCTTTTGTGCGTAGATACTATACAGAGATTTTAAATAATCTTGTAAGTAATGCTATTAAGTACAATGTTAAAAATGGCATGGTAAACGTATCTGTCTTTAAAAAAGACAACGTACTTAATATTGTAGTAAAAGATACTGGTTTAGGAATTCCTCTTGAAGATCAGACAAGAATATTTGAACGCTTTTTCTGTGTGGATAGAAGCCATTCAAACAAAGATAGCACAGGTCTTGGTCTTACAATTGTAAAACATATTGTAGAGCAGAGTAATGGTACGATTACACTTGTCTCTGAAATCTCTAAAGGTTCAACCTTTAGTGTAAAAATTCCGCTTTAATAAACAAAAAGTTCAATCTATAAAGTCTAGTTGCCTATATTTGGCGCTAGACTTTTTTATTCTAATTACAATATATTTGCAAATTTGGCTGTTTTGACGTGTATCATATACGCATTAAAAATTCTGCAATCAAGTGTACGATTACACTTGTCTAAAAATAGAGGTTTCAATGCAACAACATTTAGCTGACAAGAATATTGCTTTAGATTTAGTTCGTGTAACCGAAGCTGCTGCTCTAGCATCTGCTCGTTTCACTGGTTTTGGCGATAAGGAACTAGTAGATAGAGCAGCCGTAGATGCAATGCGTATTGCTTTTCAGGGTATTCATATTCAAGGTACTATTGTTATTGGTGAAGGCGAAAAGGACGAAGCTCCTATGTTATACACCGGTGAAAAGGTTGGCTTTGGTGATGGTCCTGAATTTGACATCGCAGTTGATCCAATCGATGGTACAAGTTGTGTTGCAGGTGGCAGACCAAATGGTATTGCTGCTGTTGGTATTGCTCTAAAAGGCTCAATGTTTAGCTCAGGTCACAGCTACTATTGTGAAAAAATGGCAGTAGGTCCAGAAGCTGCTAATGTTATCGACTTAGATGCTCCTATTAAAGATAATCTAGAAAAAGTTGCAAAAGCATTAGGCAAGAAAGTAGGTGAGCTTAATGTATTCGTTTTAGATAAGCCTCGTCACAGTGATTTAATCAACAATATCCACAAAGCTGGTGCTCGTGTAATGGTTCACTCTGATGGTGATATTGCAGGTGCTCTAATGGCTATTGATCCTATAGCAGACATTGATATATTAGTAGGTATCGGTGGTACTCCAGAGGCTGTTGTAACAGCTTGTGCTATCAAGGGTACTGGTGGTCAGATGTTAACTCGTCTTACACCTAAGACTGACGCTGAGCGCGAAGCAATCATTAAAGATGGCGTTGATTTAAACTTAATTCGTGGTGTTGACGATTTAGTTACCTCAGATCAGTGCTTCTTTGCTGCAACTGGTGTTACTCCAGGTGAACTATTAGATGGTGTTCATTATAAAGGTGGTTATGCTCTAACCTCTTCAATCTCATCTCGTGGCAGAACAGGTACACGCCGTTATATCCAGGCATGGCACGATAGAGTAAAGTTATCAAAGATGAGTTCTATTGAGTACTAATCTTTTAAAAATTAGATAGAATTTGATGAAAAGCTTGATTTAGGTGACTAGATCAAGCTTTTTTTATGAAATAATAAAAACGATAAAAGAGGTGCTGACATGAATTTTTCTTTTGATATTGATGAAGTTTTAAAACAAGGCAAGGCTTTGGTAAAGGATACCAAAGAGCTTGTTATCCAAAGCAAAGATAGACTTTTAGACAAAGAAATAAAGTTAGGCATCACAGGCTTTTCTCGTAGCGGAAAGACCGCCTTAATTACAGCTCTTACAAACAATATCTGTCATTTTTATGATGAGGATATTGCCGATAAACTCGTGCGTTTTAGTGCTTTTAGAAAATATGAGGTTATAAGTGGGGCGACTGTAGACTTAAAAGATGTCACCCAAAGTGTTTTTCCTTATATTAAAGCCCGTGACAGTATCATAAATGTTAATCCTGTTTGGCCTGTTCCTACAGATGGGGTTAGCAAATTACGACTAGAAATCATGTACAAGAACAAAGAGAGTTCTTGGTATAAGTCAGATTCAATAAAAAGATTATATCTTGAGATTATTGATTATCCAGGCGAATGGCTTATGGATTTGATGCTACTTAATTGTAGTTTTGAAAAATTCTCAGAGCTTGTTTCTAGAAGAATCACAAAGATAGGTGGGGTTGTAGATTGTGCTAATTTTGTAGCTTTAGGACAGAGTCTAAAACCAAATCTATCTGTAAAAAAACAAGAAAAGTCTTTAAAGGAGACCGTAACTGCATACACAAAATGGTTAAGAATGTGCAAAGAAAAAGGTTTTACTTTAAATGTGCCAGGGCATTTTATTCTTCCTGGGGATGAAAAAGATTCAGCTGTATTAGAGTTTATTCCTTGGATATGGGATAGAGAAAACTCTGATAAAGAATTAAATAAAGATTCTCTATATGAGGTTTTGAAAAAGCGATATGAGGACTATAAAGAGCATATCGTTAAAAAGTTCTACCATGAGTGTTTTGAAAAATTAGATAGACAGGTAATTTTAATTGATTGTCTAAATGCTCTTAAAGGTGGAAAAGAGACCTTTGATGATGTGAATGACAGCTTTGAAGCTTTGTTAAATCACTTTAATTATGGCAAATCTAATTTATTTACTCGCTTATTCTCGTCAAAGATAGATAAAGTGATGTTTGCTGCTACAAAAGCAGACACTATTACAAATGACCAACACGAGAATTTAAAGTGTCTTTTAAACTCCATGATCAAAAAAAATTCTCCTAATATCAAAGGCAATGACTCTGATTATGACACTATGGTTTTATCAGCTATTAGAGCTACCTCTTGTGAAAAATATGGTCAAAATGATGAGTGTCTTAGAATTCTAGATGGAAATGATGAGCGCTATTATCCAGGTAGTGTTCCTACTAAATGGTCTTTAGAGGAGATGGAATTTTTCCAGAAAAACTTCTGTTTCAAAGAGTTAAATCCGCCAAAGATAGAAGAAGGGAGCGTAATCCCAAGTATGAATCTTGATGTTTTATTAGATTACATCATTGGCGATAAGCTTTAACAAAGACAAATATAAAGAGATACATGAATATGAAAGCTGGTTTTGAAATCGACAAAAACGACGAAAAGATACAAAAGGTGGATGGAAATAAAGGAGATGGAGCTACTAAGTTAAAGCCTGGTTTTTCCATTAGCAAAGATGATCCAAAGGTAACATCAGAGGAAGTTATAAATAAAGATGAAACAATAACTCCTACAGAGATTGATGATGACTTTTCAAGTGAAGATATAAAGCCAATTAGCTTTTATACAAGTCCTATTTTTTGGATTTTAGTTCTTCTTCTATGTTTTGGTGCTCTACAAACTTATAACTTAATTTCAGATGCCTTTGCAACAAGTACTATTGTTGGAGTTTTATGGTCAATTGGACTTGGAATTGTGACCGTAATGGTAGTGTCATCTTTATATAAAGAATTTAGATCTGTACTTTATTTAAAGTCAGCAGATAAGCATAGAAGACAAGTTTTAGAGGTTCTAAACTCTGGTAAATACTCTGATGCTTTTGGTTTATGTCAGGATATGGCTCAAAACTGTAAACTTACAAATTCAGCTTCATACAAAAAGTTTTTATCTCAAACACAATCTCACTTTGATGTTACTTCTGTTTTTTCCCTATATGAAGACAATGTTTTAAAAGAACTTGATGAAAAGGCTCATTCTATTATTGTAAAACGCTCAACAGAAAATGGCGTTATCGTAGCTTTAAGTCCTGTTACTTGGATTGATATGGCTTTAACTCTTGCTCGTTCCTTACGTATGATTATAGAGATATCTTCAATTTATGGTCTTCAATGTGGGCTTTGGAGTAGGGTTGCCCTATACCGTCGTGTTATTCACAATTTAATTTTTATTGGCATGACCGATTTAGCAACAGACGCTGTAGTTGATGTTTTAGGTGCAGGAACTGTAGGTAAGTTATCTGCTTCCTTAGGTAAGGGCGTAGCTGCTGCCACTTATTCTTCTAGACTTGGTTATATGGCTGTAAAAGTATTAAGACCTTTACCTTTAACCCCTAAGGTTATGACTCTTGGATCTTTGAGAAAAGAATTATTATCAGGTGGTCCTTTATACAAGCTAATTAAAAAAACTGATGAAAACAGTTCTAAAAACTAAGTAAATTA
>CAZEXR010000089.1:0-9204 GCA_964516675.1 uncultured Enterobacterales bacterium
TCAACCTATGAGTAGATCTAGGTTTTATTCAACTTTCCATGTGGGAAAGTCGAGATACTAATTAAACAGTATTAAGGATTGTTAAGAAAAAGAGTTCTTATTTAATAAGAAAAATTTAATGAAATTGCTTACAATATTTTTTTTAAAATTGCAAAATCATTGCTAAAATTAGTTTCATTTTTATATTTAAATTTTTCATTTATCAAAAATACCTCCTTCAAAAAAGAAACTTTATTTCATAAAAAAAAACACAAAACATAAAGCAAATAAAAAGATTTTTGACTGCTTTTTGAATTTCAAATGGCCCAAAACATACTTATTTGCATAAAAACATATAGGTAGATCAATAAATAAAACAAGATTAGTTATTATCAAAGCTAAAATAACTATATAATCTGTTTAGGAAAATGTTTAACTTTTCTATAAAATTTAAAAGATGTCATAAAAAAGTGACATTTGTATATTTTGTTTGTATTTAGGTATGAAATGAAACTAAAGCAAAAGATTATCGCAGCACTTTCAGTTAGTTTTATAGGCTTAGCTGGAGCACTTTGCTTTTACAATCAAGTAGCAGTATATAAAAATGCTGTAAAGACTCAATTTTCTAATCAAAGAGTAATTGCACAGTCTCTAAAGAATGCCATTGAAGGAAATATTGGACAGCTTCAATTTGCAGAAAATCAAAAATATGGCCCCGCTCTTTCAAATTTTCAATTCGATGCTTTAGATAAATTTAATAAAACAGAAGATAAGCAAGACATCCTTGATTATGCTGCATTTCAATATTTTGCAGACTCAAATGCAAGCAATCAGTTTTTTGAAATAAATAAAGACCTAGAACAAACAGAAGATTGCTTAGAATTATTTAAAATTCCTTTAAAAGATAAAGATGCTGTATTAGATAATCTAAAGAAATTTAACGTAGAAATTAATAAATATTGGTGTAAAACAAATAGTAAAAACTCTTTTATCGGTTTTAAACTTGAAGAAACTAACGACAAGTCATATATGTATGTCGAAAAGTTATCAAGTTCAATGACATATCAAACATTTTCTTTTAAAGACTCATTAGCAAAAATAGATTTTTCAAAGCTAATCGACTCATCAAATTTAAATGTTACTTTAATTGATAACAAACTAAATATAATTAAATCTACTGATACAAAATTCAACCGACAAGATATCCAAGACGATTTATTCACAAAGGCAAAAAATAGTTCTTATATTGAAGATGAAACTAACTCAGATAAAATTTCACTTACAACTATTGTTTACCTAAATGATCTGGACGTTTTTGCAGTGGTTCAGTCTCCAAAAGGAAAAATAGTAAAACCTATAATTACAAATAACTTCATCATTGCTTTACTTTGCGCTCTTATCTTTATTTTCTTGTCCTATGTAGTTTCATGTTTTTTAAATAAACTTAAAAAGGAACTGGTAGGTATCTCTAACAATGTAAACGTCATGGCAACAAGTGTTTTAGCATCACCAAAAGAGATGGAACAAATTACAGCTAAAATTGATGTAAATAAAATCAAATTTACCAATATTGCAAATCTTGCAACTGCAATTAGCTCATTAGGAAGATCTATTACCGAAAACATCACATCTAAAGTACAAGAGTTAGAAAATAAGGCAAAAGTAGATTCAAAAGAAGCTGCAGAAAATTCAAAGATTGAACTGATTTCTCAGATGCATAAGAATCTAATGCCTGATGGCTCTGACATGCCAACATCAAAGTTTTTGGATATTGCTTCATTTATTATTCCATCAAAGACTAATCCGACAGACTTCTACGACATTTTCAAGATTGATAAAGATAACATTGGAATTGTGTTTGGCTCTTGTTCAAAAACAGGTTCAGAAGCAATAAATGCGATTAACCTATCTACTAACTTTATTAGAAAATCTCTTATTACAGATACACTGTTACCAGGACAAACTGTAACAGAACTAAACAAGCTTTTAATGCAAAGAGACAGAAAAGACTTCAATGTAAGTATTTTTGTAATGATTTTAAGTGAATTTACAGGTAACTTTATCTACTCTGTTGCAGGTATTAAGACTCCTACTCTAGTTCATTTACACAAGGGTGCCGTACTAGAACCAAAGGTTACAATGCAGGAATTGTGTACTGATAAAAATTTAGTTTACGTTGATTCTAAAGGTAAATTTACTTATCTTGATACTCTTTGGTTTATAGGTAAAGGTATTGAGAATGCGGTTAATTCTGAAGGACAAACTTACAACTATTCTAAGATTCTAGAAATAGCACAGGAAAAAGCAGATGATACAGCAACAGATCAGTTGATCGCAGCCTACAAAGACTGTAAAGATTTCTCAGGCGATGCTGTAAGCGAGCTGGATATTTGCGCAATAGTCGTTAAGAAAAATGCAAATAACAAAGAATTTGATGAAGATTATACTGAATTGAACAATAAAGCATAGATAAAAAAAATGGAGCTGCTTTGCCGTTAAAATTAGACATATCAGCTCCTTTTACTGTTTTAAGATCTATTTTTTCTCTTTCAAAAGATCTCTAATTTCTCTCAATAATTGAATATCCTCAGGAGTTGGAGCAACAGCTTGTTCTTCAACTTCTTCATGAATCACTCTATTCTTCAAGTTAATGATAATTTTAATAGTTACAAAGATTGCAAAAGCAATAATTATAAAATCAAAAACAGTTTGTAGAAAAGCACCATAAGATAAAACAATTTCAGCACTTGTATCTGTTTTATCTTGAAGTGTTACAGCTAAATGTTTTAAATCAACGCTTCCAACAAACAAACCAATGAAAGGCATAATGATGTCAGCTACCAATGAAGATACAATCTTTCCAAAAGCAGTACCAATAACAACACCAATTGCCATATCCATTACGTTGCCCTTTACGGCAAATTTCTGAAACTCTTTTAAAAATGAGCTTCCTGTTTTTACAATACTTTTCATATTTATCCTTTAATATAATCACTTTACTTATATCGAGTTTGAGCAGTATATTCTTGAAGTATTACATCAAAATTTACAGCTCCGTCTTTATATGTATCTTCGATTGTGGTTTTTGCTCTATTAGCTTCTTCAGCATTAGGATATGTTTTAGACCATGACTTTTCAATCATGCCATCAAATCTAAACCCCTTCTCCTTAAGTCTGTCTTTAAAGCTAAAAGTATTACCTTTAACAATTACTTTAAAGCTTGATGTTAAAGAAGAGTTAATTAGTTCAGAAAAAGCATCTTGTCTCTTGTACATAATCCACAGTAGAGCCAAACAGTCGACATAAGCGCGATGAGCTTCGTAAAAGTATCCAATAAATGTATTTAAATATTCTAACTTTGCACCAGGAAAACCTAGTTTTTTCCAACTTACTTCCTTTAATGAGCATGCCCAACGTAAATTTTTTAACGATTTAAATCTCTTTTCAAAAAATGGTCTGTCAAAACTTGCATTATGAGCAATAATTAAAGGATCTCCAGCTAGAAACTTAGCAACGCTATCGTCATCAAAGCTTTTTCCTGCAACCATATCATCTGTAATACCAGTAAGTTCAATAATTTCTTTTGGAATAGGTACACGAGGATCCTCGAACTCATCATAGTATCTTTCAACAGTTAAAAGAGTATTTCTCTCAGTTGAAAAAGTTGCTTTAACCATTCCTAGTTCGATTATGTTATTTTTAATTGGATCCATTCCTGTTGTTTCTGTATCTAAAAAAACAACAGAATAAGTTCTTTCATTAGGATAAGGAGCATTTAACTTTATAGGAAATTGTGTATCGACACCTTCTACAGTTAAAGGGATCTTAGTTAACAATTTATAGTTCTCTGGATGTTGCTGAATCTTATCAAACATGTTCAGAGGAAACACTTCAACATTTTCACTCATAATTTTATCCTTTCAATATTCTTTGTTGAATAAATTATAACATGAATAATTTTTATATACACATTTTCTGTATTAAAAATTGAAAAGAATGAAAAATAATATAAAACAAGCAAAGAAACTATAAAAACCTTTTATATATCTAATTCCTACTATTTCTATATGTTTAATAATTTATTTTAAAATTAAATTACAGCATTCATTATTCTATCTTATTGAAATTAAAATGTTTTTATATCAATTTTGCACTAATATTGTGCATTTATTAATCCCAATAAAAAATAACAATTTTAAATTAAATCATTATATGTTTTCATATATATAAAGAAATCAAGTTACATTTATGTTTAACCATACAAAATTAAGGAATATGAATATGAACGTATATAAATCTGTAGTTGAACTAATCGGTAATACTCCACTAGTTGAACTATCAAATCTAGAAAATGAACTTAATTTAAAAGCAAAAATTTATGCAAAATTTGAAGCTTTAAATCCATCAGGATCAGTTAAAGATAGAGCTGCTTTTTACATGATTAAAGATGCAATGGCATCAGGAAAAATTAACAAAGATACTAAAATCTATGAACCAACATCAGGAAATACCGGTATTGGTTTAGCTTTAGTAGGCGCAGCATACGGCCTTGACGTTACTTTAGTTTTACCAGAAACCATGTCAGTTGAAAGAAGAAACATTCTTCGTGCATACGGAGCAAAACTAATTCTTACCGAAGGTTCTAAAGGCATGAAAGGAGCTATTGAAAAAGCAACTGAACTTGCACAGGCATCAGATAACACATTCATTCCTCAGCAGTTCGAAAATCAAGCAAATGCAAAAGCTCATTTTGAGACAACAGGTCCTGAGATTTGGAAAGATACAGATGGCACTGTAGATATTTTTGTTTCAGCTGTTGGCTCAGGTGGTACTGTAACAGGTACAGGTAAATATCTAAAAACCCAAAATAAGAATGTAAAAATTGTTGCAATTGAAGCAGCAGCTTCTCCTGTTCTTGCAGGTGGTAAAGCAGGAGCTCACAAAATACAAGGTATTTCTGCTGGTTTCATCCCTGGTGTATATGATGCTTCTGTAGTTGATGAAGTCATAGGTATTAAGGACGAAGACGCCTTTAATACAGGAAGAAAAATTGCTCAAACAGAAGGTTTGTTTATCGGTATTTCATCAGGTGCTGCCGTATCAGGTGCAATTGAGCTAGCTCAAAGAGCTGAAAACGAAGGAAAAACAATCGTTGTTATTCTTCCTGATAATGGTGACAGATACCTTTCAACAGCACTTTATCATCAAGACTAATGAACCATAACTAAACACTATTAAGGTATTTTAGTAAAAAATTTAAAAAAAGACTATAATGCCTTAATTCTTAATATTTCATAGTGGATTTTTTTATATGACAAACAATTCATCTCGCGTGAATGATGCTGCTAATACTGCATATTCTGCGATCAATATAAGTAAGAAAAGTCGCATCATAACTGCTATTCTTTATGTAAGCGCTCTTGTATTAGGAGCAATCTTAGGATTATTAGGTAATCCTGATTTAAACGAAATCTTTAACTTTATTGCAACTGTTTTTACAAGACTATTTAGCTTTATTGCGGTTCCTGTAATTGCAGTATCACTAATTTCTACTCTTGCAAAGTTATCAAGAGAATCAAAAGGTGGTACCATCTTTGCTCATACCATTTTTTATACTCTTCTAACTACAATTCTTGCTGCAGCATTAGGTGCTGTGATATATGCTTATGTCTCTCCAGCTAATGTTCCTACAGAGTTATCAGGTGCAGCTTCAGATGCAGTGTCTAAATATGAAAGTCTTTCTTATTTACAACACATCCAAGACATAATACCAAATAATCTTTTACAGCCTTTTGTTGCTGGTAATGTACTTTCAATTTTAATTGTAGCAGCAGCCTTTGGTTTAGGTATTGCTTCAATGAAAGACAGCGAATCAAAAAGCACTTTTTTAAACTTTTTAACTGGTTTTCAAGATTTACTATTTATTTTGATTCATTGGTTAATTAAAGTATTACCTCTAGGTATTTTAGCTTTTACAGCTCAATTAGTAGCACAACTTGAAGCTGGAGTTATTATTGGAGGAATTGCATCTTATTTTGGAGTTGTAATCAGTGCAAATCTAATTCAGATGTTTGTGGTTTTACCTATAATTCTTCTAGTAAGAGGATTAAATCCATTAAAAATTGCAAAAGGCATGTTACCAGCACTTGCTGTAGCTCTATTCTCTAAATCATCAGCAGGAACACTTCCCGTTACAATTGCTTCTGCAGAAGACAATTTAAATGTAGACAAGCGTGTTTCAAGATTTGTATTACCTATTTGCACAACAATTAATATGAACGGCTGTGCTGCATTTATTCTAATCACTTCAATTTATCTATTACAAAATGCAGGTATTGAAATTGGATTTGGTACATTCATTGCTTGGATATTTATAGCAACTTTTGCTGCTGTAGGTAATGCAGGTGTTCCTATGGGATGCTACTTCCTAACTCTATCTCTTGTTTCATCTATGAACATTCCTGTTGCTGTAATGGGTATTATTCTTCCTGTCTACGCTGTTATTGATATGATTGAAACATCACTTAACGTATGGTCAGATTCTTGTGTAGCTAATATAGTAAATAAGGACGTCAAGGATAAACTTCCTGATAGCCAATAAAGCTCTAATAAATCTTTTATAAAACGGTAATTTTAAAATTACCGTTTTTTTTATTTACCAACTTTATCTAAAGGATCAATTCTTTTTGTAAATTTACCTTTATGACTACTTTTGACGAAGATAAAAGAGGAAACCACTGTTTTTTGGGACTAGCTTTCATTAAGTCATCAGTGGATACAAATAATCTAGCCTTAACATTTAATGGCGCAACAACGCCCTTAGAAATTACAAATTCTATTCCATCAGGAAGTAACAGAAAATTCCTTGGTTCTACTTCTATCTGAGCTTTAACTAAGTCCAAATTCTTTGAGTTATACTTTTTAAATTTGTCATAGAATAAATTAGAACAAATCATTGCCCCTAATTCAGGATCTTCAAACAAATCTGAAAAGTGAACAACCTTTTGAGTCTGTAAATTAACATTAAACACTTCATTTAATGACGATTTTTCATGAAAATATTCTTGATTAACAATAGCAATAATACTCATAAAGTTTGCTTGCTTAATAACTCGCATATCTAAAACAACATCTTGATAGGCAAGAGCTCTAGTAGCAAGCTGGTCATCTTCATTGTTTTCTAAATCTAAATGATCTGTAATGTATCCAATATAATTATGTTCGAATTTACTCACATAGTAATTTGTAAAAAACTGACATTGTTTAGAAAATTCTTCTGTTTTACAGAGTGAAGGATAATGAAAAACAGTGGAAGTATAGCTACGATTGATAGTCTCTTCATAATAATCAGAAGCATTTACTGCAGATGAAATAAATGTTGTAAAAAATAACGATGAAAAAATCGATATTCTCTTTAATTTTTTCAACATAAATTTAATTATCTCCAAATCCTGTTTTGTCTAAATTATTTTCTTTTTTAACGTCCACAACCTTTGACGTGATAGTTGAATCTTTGAGTATAGACTTTATCACTGCACCTGATGTTAGTGAGTTTGAATCAATTACGGAGCCATCATTGTTAACAGTTACAGAATAGCCCTGGCACAAAATGTACATTGGGTTTAATCCTGTAAGTTTTGCAGTCATTTTTGTTAAAGAACGAATTTTATCCTGAATTGACTGTTCAATATCACAATTTGAATTTCTGATAACTAAGCGATTAAGTTTTGTATAACGATCTGAAAGTGTTTTTTCAATTTTTTTCTCTAATATAAAAGCTCTATTATCAAAATTTAACTCTTTACTGATTTTATCTTGAATACTATCAATTGAATGATCCAATCTTGAAATCAAAGAATTAACTTTAATCTGTTTAGAATGCACTAATGTATTAGGTTCAAAATTAGATAACTGTTGTTTAGCTTCAGATATTTTTCTATCAAGATATGATAATTGGTTAGATAAAGTAGAATTAATCCTATTTTTAAACAATTCTATCTGATTATCAATTTTTCCAATATATGCTTGCGGACCTACATTTTTTAGTCTTTTAAAGAGATTATCAAAAACAATTTCATAATTATCAAGGTGTCTTCCTATTGAATTATTTATTCTGGAACAATAAGAATCAACAGAACAAATTAAATCTTGTTTAGTAAAAGGTGTCACAAACTCTGCTGCTCTAGTAGGAGTTGCAGCTCGTTTATCGGCAGCAAAATCAGTAAAAGCAACATCAGCTTCATGTCCAACTGCTGAAATAATGGGAATACGACTATTAGCAACTGCCCTTACAACTGACTCGTCATAAAAACAAAGTAAATCTTCAAAAGATCCTCCTCCGCGTCCAAATATGATCACATCACATTTGTTGTGTTCATTGGCAAGATTTAAGGCATTTACAAGAGCTCTTGGTGCATCCTTACCTTGAACTAATGAAGGATACAAAATTACATCTATCAAATTATTTCTGCTTTTTATGGTTTTAACTATGTCGCCAAAAGCTCTACCGTCAGAAGATGTAATAATGCCAACTGTATTTATAAATCTTGGTAATTCTCTTTTATTAAGATCAAATACGCCTTCACTAGAGAGCTTTTGTTTTAATATATTAAGTTGTTCAATGATTGTGCCTAATCCAAGCATTCTCATTGAATTTGCGACTAGCTTAAACTGTCCATTTTTTACGTAAAGACTTAGGGAGCTGATTATTTCAACTTTATCACCCTTTTTAGGTACAAAGTTTAGATTACGGCAAGTTCCATTCCACATAACGCAATCAACAGTGGAAGTTTCATCTTTAAGTTTAAAATACATATGGTTATAGGAGCTAATCTCCGAAATCTCACCATATACATAGAACTTTCCTAATGTTTTAAAATGCTGATCAGCGTTTTGTAAAAACTCAGATACAGTCCAAGAAAAATCAGTGGGCTTTTCCTCAATAGTCTGAATTGATGTTTCTCTAGAAGAAGAATCTCCAACATTTCTTTCATCAACATAATAAATTGGATCATAAGCGTTGTGATTCATGGAAATACCTAAATAAAACTAATGAAAGTAATGCCATTGTATCATTTAGCTATATATGAGCAATAAAACAAATTGGAAAAGCAATTTTTTTAATAAATTAAATAAAAAAAAATCTAAATAAAAATTGACATTTTTATCTCTTAGCAAATGCGATTTATAAGCGATTTAATTAAGTTTTTTCAACGTAACTAATTG
>CAZEXR010000090.1:0-3247 GCA_964516675.1 uncultured Enterobacterales bacterium
AGACAGAGTTGATGTTCATAATAAGGCACAACGTATCGCTGATGTAATCATTCATCAGTCAGGTAATTAAAATACTTGAAAAAAAACTCATAAACTTGTATTATTTTGCAATCTCAATATACGCAATATAGGGTGCGTTTTTAATTATGTTGTATCAAATCTTAATTGTAGTTTTACTACTTATCGCAATTGCGATGATCGCTTTAATCCTTGTTCAGCAGGGTAAAGGCGCAGGCATGGGCGCATCATTTGGTGCCGGTGCATCAAACACTGTTTTCGGTTCAGCAGGTTCAGGTAACTTCCTAACCCGTTCTACATGGTTTTTAATTATTCTTTTCTTTGCTGTATGTTTAGCTTTAGGTTACTTACAGAAAGCTCAGCACGAAACACAGTCAAGTTTCTCTAACTTAGGTGAAGAGACTGCTCAGACTGAAACAGCTCCTGCTGTAACTACAGATGCTCCTTCAGTTGAAACTGATGCTCCAGCTGTATCAGCTAAAGAGGAAACTGCTACAGATGCTCCAAAGGCTGATTAGCAAATAAAGTTAAAAAAAAGGATCTCCTAGGAGATCCTTTTTTTTGGCTTAAGCTTTTATCAATCTGTATGGGAGGTAGAGAAGTAAAGCAAAATCGATTGTTCCAAAAATTACGAATTCAAAATAAGCAAAGCCTAAAATTGAAAAAAAGTAGTACTGAAAGACAAGGATAACTGCAAGGCCTAAAAAGGCTACTGTTTTAGAGGATAGTCTTTTAGTAAAAATATCCTTTATAAATTTTAGTGTAAAGAATATGGCTCCACCAAAAAGAAAATGGTAGGGCATTTCATAGATATTTATGTAGTTATTTATAGCCAAAATGACTATACATATCCATAAAGCAACAATGCCAGTCAAAACTGTATATTTAACTTTTTTTGATAGCATATGAATATCCTAGTTAAATTTATAGTGATGAGTTGGAGTAATAACTTCATCAAGTGGCATATCCCAATTCTCAACAGGAACACTTTCTAGCAATTGAAAATCATAAGCCACACCGATTAAAACACATTGTGCGGAAAGCTTCTTTAGCATTCTGTCATAGTAACCGCCACCCATGCCCAAACGATTACCTTTTATATCAAAGCCAACAAGAGGAACAATTAAAGCTTCAATAGCATCAGGAATAACTAGTTTGCTAGGTGAATTTTCAGGCTCTAGTATATGATAGCGATTTTCTATTAGAGCATCACCTTTTTTATATGAGTAGAAGTCCATATGGCCTCTTTCATGAACATTCATAAAGGGTAGTGCTAAACAGTGATGTTCTAAAAGATACTCGTTAATTGGTTCTGTTGATAACTCCCCACCTAAACTTAGATAAGATCCGACCATTCTTTTATTTTGAAAATGAGGATGATCAACAAGTTTTTGCATAATTTGCTTTCCAGCTTCAAATGCTTCGATGTAAGACAGAGCACGTCTTTGTTGCAAAATGTTTTGTCTAATATTTTTTCTTAATTCTTTGTTAGCGTAATAATCAGTCATGATCAGCTCTATTAACGGATTCTTTTATTTTAAGTATGAGCTTAGTAGCTTGGTTAACAAAAGGAGTTTCTGAATTTAAATAGTCAATCAATGAGGTCTGACTTTCAAGGGCAACAAGTATAGCTGCTTGAAAAGGAGTTAAATTTGGGTTGTCTCTTAGCATTGATGCTGCTTTAGACTGTATTTGTTGTATAGCCTGTTCAAGAGTGCTTTTATTATCTTTGGTACAACGAAGATTAAAGCTCTCGCCAAAAAGGGTACAAGTTACAAAATTATCATCAGTTTGGTTATTGGACATAGCAAATTCCTTTGTTAATAAACATTTTAATCGCAGAAAAAAGATTTAACAAATTTTGTGAATTATTTTTTGATAAAAAGAATTACAAAGAAATTGCGAATAAATCAGAAGAAATGCTTACAAAATGATAGAATACGGCCACATTGAGTAGAGATTACTCGTTTTATTTTTTGCTATTTTTATAGCCCAAATTTGTAGATATATATGACTGAGAAGTTACAGAAAATTTTATCCCGCGCTGGAATTGCTTCACGCCGTGCTCTAGAACAGATGATAGACAAAGGCAGAGTTACTGTTAATGGTAAATTAGCTACCATTGGTGACAGATATGAAGCTGAAGAAATTACCGTTAATATTGACGGCAAAAGTGTATTAACACCTAATAGCAAGAAAGTTGCATGTAGAGTTTTAATGTATCACAAGCCAGAAGGCGAGCTTACAACTCTATCAGATCCAGAAAACCGTCCTACAGTTTTTGATCATATTCCTCAACCACCTACTGGTCGTTGGATTTATATTGGCAGACTTGATATCAATACCTCTGGTTTATTACTTTTTACAACAGATGGTGAGTTAGCAAATGCTTTAATGCACCCTAAATATGAAGTAGAGCGTATTTACGCTGCACGTATTTATGGTGATGTAACAGATGAACAGGTTGAACAGTTACAATCTGGCGTTATGTTAGAAGATGGCAAGGCTCGTTTTAACAAAGTTGTTTATCAAGGTGGTGAAGGTCGTAACTCTTGGTATCACGTATCTTTAAAAGAAGGTAGAAAGCGTGAGGTAAGACGTTTATGGGAAGCTGTAGGTCTTAATGTTAGCCGTCTTATTAGAATTAAGTATGCTGGTATCAATCTTGACCCTGAAATTAAAACAGGTCAGTTTAGAGAGCTAAACTTATCAGAGATCAATAAAATTCGTTCAGTTGTTCATTTAGATCCAATTGATCAAGCTGCACCTGCAATTGATTTAAAAAATGCAGCAGTTTCTACTCGTACAAGAAAAGCATCAATTCGTCCTAGTTTAGATGATGATTTCCTAGACAAGGAGCCTACAGAGACTGAGGTAGATAATTCTCATTATAAACCTCGTCGTTCTACTTCTGAAAATACAGACAGAAGAGAGTCTCATTCTTCAAGCCGTGGTTCTTATGGCAATAGAAGTGATTCTCGTAGATCATTTAATCGTGATGAGCGCAAGTCATTTGGCCGTAATGATCGCAAGTCATTTGGCCGTGATGATCGCCAGTCATTTGGCCGTGATGATCGCCAGTCATTTGGCCGTGATGATCGCAAGTCATTTGACCGTGATGATCGCAAGTCATTTGACCGTGATGATCGCAAGTCATTTGGCCGTGATGATCGTAAGTCATTTGGCCGTGATGATCGAAAGTCATTTGGCCGTGATGATCGAAAGTCAT
>CAZEXR010000090.1:3347-9173 GCA_964516675.1 uncultured Enterobacterales bacterium
AAGTCATTTGGCCGTGATGATCGAAAGTCATTTGGCCGTGATGATCGAAAGTCATTTGGCCGTGATGATCGTAAGACCTTTGGCCGTGATGATCGTAAGTCATTTGGTCGTGATGATCGCAAGTCATTTGGCCGTGACGATCGCAAGTCATTTGGTCGTGATGATAGACGAACAAATTCAGGCTATAAAGGCGGTTATGGAGAAAATAGAGGTCATTCTTCATTTAATAAAGAAGAATCAACTCGCGGTAACAACTTTGGCGGTAAGGTTTTAGTTCGTTCTGGCTCTACTCATTCAAGAGATGATAAACGCGGTTCTCAATCTCGTGGTTATGCAGTAAAGAGTCGTGGCAACGTAAATCGTGGTAGTTTTGGTGGTCGTTCAAGAAAAAGCAATAACTACTAATACGTTCTAAAGAAATTTATTTAATCAGCAGTTTTTTTGTTTAGTTATCTATTCAAAAAACTGCTGATTTTTATTTATCTTAGCAATATTTAACCTACATCAAATATTATTATGATACAAATTAGTACAATTGCTTTTCATGTATAAATTGATAAAAAAATTTTATACAATGAACTAGTAGTTTTTATTGGAGTTATATACAAAACAAATGAATCCAGACCCG
Organism: uncultured Enterobacterales bacterium; assembly: GCA_964516675.1. Taxonomy (GTDB): domain Bacteria; phylum Pseudomonadota; class Gammaproteobacteria; order Enterobacterales; family Succinivibrionaceae; genus Succinivibrio. The sequence goes on from CAZEXR010000090.1 coordinate 3,976, forward strand.
ACACCTTGCTTAATTTTATGTAAATCTCAAAATAATGTCCCTTCAAAAATGCTAGGAGATTTATAGTATGTCAGGTGAAATAACAACAATTGCATCTCACGCATTATCATTTGATTTAAGTTGGATTTTAGAGCCAACAGCTTGGATTGGTTTACTAACTTTAACGGCTATTCAAACCGTACTTGGTATTGATAATCTTTTATTCATTGCAATTCTTTCTGCCAAATTACCAGCTCGAGAGGCTAAACTTGCTTGCTACATTGGTTTAGGCGGAGCTTTAATCATTAGAATTATTCTAATGTTGTCGGCTGCATATATTGTTGCAATGTCGACACCTTTATTTACTCTATATGGTTTTGAGTGTAGTTCTCGAGATCTTATGATGTTATTTGGTGGCTTATTCTTAATTTATAAAGCAACAGAAGAGTTGCATGGTAAATTAGAAGCTTCTGATATTGAAGAAAAAATATCTGTAAGTAAAGCTGCAGTTCAATCCTTTGCTGTGGTTGTATCTCAGATTATGATCTTAGATGTATTATTCTCTGCAGATGCAATTGTGACTGCAATTGGTATGACCAACCAAGGTTGGATTATGATCATTGCGGTTTCTTTAGCTACAGTTTTATTGATTTTAGCATCAACTGTAATTTCTGAATTTGTATCAAAGCATCCTACTTTAGTAATATTGTGTTTAGGCTTCTTGTTAATGATTGCATTTAGCTTAATACTAGAAGCTTTCCATATTTATGTAAGTAAAGGTTACTTGTATTCAGCAATGGCGTTCTCAATTGTTATTGAGGTATTTAATCAAGTATCAAGAAAGAATACATTGCGTCTTAAAAAGTCTAATAGTTCAAGACAAACAGCAGCTCATCTTGTACTGCGTTTGCTCGGCTCCAAGCAATCCTCTGTAAATTCAATTAAAGAGGCTATTGTATCAACTCCTGATTCTGATGTGTTTAATTCTCAAGAACAGGAAATGGTATCTAGAGTATTACAATTATCATCTTTGCCTGTAAAAGCAGTCATGACCGCAAGACCTGATTTACAGATGCTAAAAGTTGATGATACAAAAGATTGTCTTCTAAAAAGAACCTTGCAAGCAAGTCGTTCTCGTTTAATTGCATATGAGAACGGAAAGAAAGATCAACCTTTAGGCTATATTTTACGTTCTAAGCTATTAGCATCATTGCTTCAAGATAAAGATTCAAAGACCAATATTGAAAAGCTTATTATTGAGCCAATCTATTTGCCTGAGACAATTAGTATCTTAAAAGCATTAGAGCTGTTTAAGGCTCAAAAGAGATATTTTGGTTTTGTCTTCGATGAATTTGGTGTGTTTGTAGGTGTTGTAACTTTACATGATATTCTTGAAGAAATAACAGGTGAAATGCCATCTGTTACAGAGACTCCTGAGATTTTATCAATGGACGAGGATGATAAATCATTTAGAGTTGATGGTGACACAATTTTATCTGATCTTGAGCGAGAGACTGGTTTAGCTATAAGTCCTACTGAACATTATCAAACTATTGCAGGTTATGTTTTAGATAAATTCCAACGCGTACCTAAGCAAGGTGAGAAATTTGATGTTAATGGATGGACTATTGAGATTTATAGTGCCGATCAGACAGCGATTAACGTCTTAAAATTAACAAGACAAGAAAATCAAACAACTTGATTTTATAAGTAATTTCTGCTATAAATACACTTGCTTTTAGCTTTATTTAAAAAAAGTTTAAAGCCTGTTCAAGTGTGAGCTTGGACCTAGTAGGTCAACTAATTGATTTTACTAGATATAGTGGAACTTCAGAAGAAAGGGACCCTAGTTAGCGGTCCTTTTTTTATGGAAAAAATGAATAAGAGGTACTAATGGCAGGAACCATTGAAGAGAAGATTACTGAACTCGTAACTCCTTTGATTGAGTCTATGGACGTTCAAGTATGGGGTATTAAATACCGCTGCGGAAACGATCATGCGACTTTACAGGTTTTTATCGATACAGTTGATGGTGTAAGTGCAGATAAATGCGGTGAAGTTATGGATGTACTATCACCTGCTTTAGATGCAGCAGACTTAATTTCACCTAAGTATACACTTGAGGTATCTTCACCTGGTCTTGACAGAATCTTGTTCACACTTGAGCAAGCTAAAGCTTATTTGGGACAGACCATTAAAGCTGAGCTACGTATTCCTGCTCAGGGTAGACATAAACTTCAAGGTAAACTTGAAGAAGTTAATGATGCTGATGGCATTCTAAAGATAGACGATAAAATTTCTGGTCTATTTGAAGTTGCTTTTGCAAATATTGCAATAGCTCGTGTCGTACCTGAGTTTCCTTCTAACAATAAGAAAGCTCCTAGAAGCGCATCATAGAGAGGTCTTAAATTAAAAATGGGTAAAGAGATCATTGCCATTGCAGAGGCGCTATCAAACGAACGTGCTATTTCTAAAGATAAAATTTTCGAAGCTTTAGAGATTGCTTTAGCAACTGCTACTAAGAAAAAGTATCCTATTGATATTTTAGTTCGTGTACAAATTGATAAAAAAGAAGGTTCATATGACACCTTCCGTCGTTGGGTTGTAGTTGATACCGACGGTCCTTTAGAGAAGCCTGCTCAAGAAATTTCTTTAGCAGCTGCATCTTTAGACCATCCTGGTATTGCAGACGGTGATATTGTTGAAGAGCAGATTGATTCTGTTGGCTTTGACCGTATTACAATTCAGACTGCAAAGCAGGTTCTATCTCAGAAAGTTAAAGACGCTGAGAGAGAGCAGGTTGTAGCAGAACAGCGTGAGCATGTTGGTAAGGTTGTAAATGCAACTGTTAAGAAGATGACTCACGAAATCATGGTATTAGACTTAGGTAATAATGCTGAAGCTGTATTAAAGCGTGAGCAAATTATTCCTCATGAGACTTTTGGCCGTGGTGATAGAGTAAAAGTATTACTTCAGGAAATCAAAACAGAGCCAAATCGTGGTCCACAGATTATCTGTTCACGTACATCTCCAGACTTCTTAAAGGAATTATTCCGTATTGAAGTACCTGAGATTGGTGAAGATGTTATCGAGATTATGGACGCAGCTCGTGATCCTGGTTCACGTGCAAAGATTTCTGTTCGTTCAAAGGACAGAAGACTTGATCCACGTGGTGCTTGTATTGGTATGCGCGGTGCACGTGTTACTGCAGTATCAAATGAGTTATCAGGCGAAAAGATTGACGTTGTTTTATATGATGAGAATTTAGCTCAGTATGTAACTAACGCAATGGAACCTGCTGAAGTTTCAAGAATTATTATTAACGAAGACGAACACTGCATTTGTATCGCTGTAGCAGAGCAGAATCTTGCTCTTGCAATTGGCAGAAACGGTCAGAATGTACGTCTAGCATCTCAGCTATTAGGTTGGGATCTAAAGGTAATGACTGAAGCTGAATTAGAATCATCTCTACAGCAAGAAGTTGGCAAAGTTGTAAAACAGTTTGTTGAAGCTTTAAATGTAGATGAAGAATTCGCAACAGCTTTAGCTGATGCTGGCTTTAGCACACTTGAGGAAGTAGCTTATGTTGATCCTCAGGAACTATTAGCTATTGATGGTATGGACGAAGATACAGCTGCAGAGCTTCAGAATGTTGCTCGTACTGCTGTTGAAAGCAAAGAAAACGCTGAAGCTGCTGAAGGTATTAAGCAGTTATCAGCTCTAGACGGAATTGATGCAGAGTTAGCTGCTAAGCTTGTAGCTCACGGTGTAAAGACTGGTGAGGAATTAGCAGAGCAGGCTACAGATGACCTAACAGATATCGAAGGCTTAGATGAGAAAAAAGCTGGCGAAATCATTATGGCTGCTCGTAATGAGTACTGGTTCAAAGACTCTGCAAACTAATATAGGAAGGCTTTAGATGAGTGAAGAAAATCAAAATGGCGCACCAAAGCGCATGTCGTTAAAAAAGTCTTCAGGATCTGGTGCAGTTGTGCAGGGTTCTAAGAAAGTACAAGTTGAAGTACGTAAGAAGAAAGTGATTATCGATCCTAAGCAGCGTAAGGCTCAGTTAGCAGCTGAAGCTTTAGAACGTAAGGCTGCTGAAGAGGCTGCTGCTAAAGAAGCTGCTGCGAAGAAAGCTTTAGAAGCTGAAGCACGTGCTGAAGCTGAAAAGCAGCGTAAGGCAGAGGCTGAAGCAAAAGCTGCATTAGCAAAAGAAGCTAAGGCTAAGGCTCAGGCAGCAGCTCCTGTAGTACACAAAGAAAAAGAAGAAGATGCAGCTACTGTAGAATTACGTCGTGCTCAAGAAGAACAGCAAAAGCGTAAGACTGAAGAAGAAGCAAAGCGTCTTGCTGAAGAAGCACGCAAGCTAGCTGAAGAAAATGCAGCTCGTTGGGCAGCAGAAGAAGAAGCTCGTAAGCATGCTGAAGATGATGACGATAACTCTACATCACAGTATGTTCGTGAAGCAGAAGCTCGCCAGGAACGTGAAGCTGAAAATCGTGGCCGTCACCGCGGTAAGATTGTAGGTGATAAGCGTAATGGTAATAAGCGTTTTGAAGAAAGCGAACAGAATAACCGTAAAAAAGGCGGTAAAGCTGGTAAGGGTGTTAAGGGCGCAGCTAAGCTAAATCAGCAACAGCACGGCTTTAATCGTCCTGCAGCTCCTGTTACTCGTGATGTTGAAATCGGCGAAACAATTACTGTAGCTGACTTAGCTGCAAAAATGGCTGTTAAGGCAACTGAAGTTATCAAGTGCTTAATGAAATTAGGTGAAATGGTAACTATCAACCAGGTTCTAGACCAAGCAACAGCTCAGGTCGTAGCTGAAGAAATGGGTCACAAAGTTATCCTTCGTAAGGAAAACGAGATCGAAGAACAGCTAGTTAAAGACAGAGATACTGAAGCTACCGCTACTTTACGTGCTCCTGTTGTTACAATCATGGGTCACGTTGATCACGGTAAGACTTCATTACTTGATTACATTCGTAAATCAAAGGTTGCAGTAGGCGAAGCTGGTGGTATTACTCAGCGTATCGGTGCTTACCATGTTCAGACTCGTAATGACGGTATCACTTTCCTAGATACCCCAGGTCACGCTGCATTTACTGCAATGCGTGCTCGTGGTGCTCAGTGTACTGATATTGTTGTTCTAGTTGTAGCAGCTGATGATGGTGTTATGCCTCAGACTCTAGAAGCTATTCAGCATGCTCAGGCTG
>CAZEXR010000091.1:0-5204 GCA_964516675.1 uncultured Enterobacterales bacterium
ATCCTGCTTTCATCAGCCGCAGCGAATGTTAATGCGCTCATGTTATTTTTTTGCTATAAAATAGAGCGAATTTTGCTTACCACTAGCGACCGTGCTGGTACTTCCCCACTATAGATAATGCTCATGCAGAGCACACAAAAAAAATGATCCAATAAATGGATCATTTTTTAGATTTGAAATTTTTGAACTAGTTTGCTTTAACTACAGTAGCAGCTACACCTGAGTATTCCTTAAAATTCTCAACTAATACATCAGCAAAACCTTGATATAGTCTATTTACAACGTCAGGGTTTAAAGGATTATCCTTTTCATCGTAGAAGGTAATTGCACTGCTATTGCCGTGAATACCGACACGAATCTTATATGACCCCTTTTGAATATCAAGAAGTGTTACCTTCTTGAACTTGATCCAATCATCAGAACTATCAAGTACATCAACATCAAATTCAGCCTTTGCTACAGAGTATTTTGTAACCTTCCAACCACACTTAGGGAATAATTCCTTAACTAAGCTCATGGTTGTCTCAAATGGAGCTTCAACCATAATTGCCTGATGGTTATTATCATCTGTACCCAAAGAAACAACTAAATTATCTGGGTCATATGTAGTTTGAAGGTTCTTTGTATCAATTTCATGAATAATATAATTTGAAAAGCCCATTGCAAAACGTTCTTGTTCAATTAAATCAAGAGCATCCTTCATCTTAAGTTCATTTGATAACTTAGTATTTGATGCAATTAACTTAGTTGCAATACCAAGCTCTCCAGATGAATTACGACCTACACGAATTTGATAAATTTGAGTGTATCTTTTTACACCTAAATCTTCATCTGACTCATCATAAGGCTTGCCAAATTCAGTAAAATCTCTAGCAATTGTTGTAAGAACATATTGACCAGGTGCTATTTTACCCACAGCAACATTCATGTGCTTTAGCACTGAAGATAAAAGCATCCATGCATCATCTTCTGAGTGAACATTGTGAGTACCATCATTTTCAAACCAAACGATAGCTTCACCGCTTGACCATTGAGAATGACAGCCAACATCAGATCTAAATGGAGCGGTAGGAGGTCTTACATCCATCTTCTCACCTAAAGGACCATTTAAAGCTTTTGTATTTACATTTGGAATTACTAATTCTGGATTTGAACCAGGATTATTTAAACCATCTGGTACAACAATATTATTTCTATAAACTTTAGTATCAAGATGCTCATAGTAACCGGTAACTTCACGGGTACTCTTATCCATTCCAAAGAACTCTTGATAGTAATTTTTTAAAGTTACGCAACCTGATAGGTTTAAAGCTGGAACTGCACCTACCGCAACAACGAGTGCAAGCTTCTTAAACTTATACTTTGACACCTATATCTCCTTAATTTCCTATCCGTATGATTGCTTTTAATAAAAAGTATCTGAGAAGACTATCCTTCTCAGATACTTCTTTATAGTCTCCGCCCCAAAGAGCGGAAACTATAGAATTAAAATGTCTTATTGACCATCAGGTTGTACTAATGGCTTTTGTAAATAAGCAAATAAATTATTACTTACCATATTTAAGACTTCTTTAATTGAAGAAAGTTCAGGATCATATGCATTAATGTATGTTGGTTCTGAACCAGGCTCATAATAACAAACACTTGAGAATACAGCGTCTACATCAGTATCTGATAATGTTAATGAACATCTAAAATCAATTAGACGCTCCACACCAGCCTGAATAAGTAGAGGATCACGCATCTCTTTACGGAAGTTAATAACTCCCATTGATCTATCATCTAAGAAAACCTGATTTGGACGAACACCAAACTTAACCCAGTGATCTGCCTTATCATAAGCTCTTTCAAGCTGATTTTCTGAATGATAAGTGAATGCTACCTCGTAATCGCTACCAGGAGGTGGTGCTACTTTCTCATCTGCTTTCTGAACGTCATCGTTTTCGAAATCTGACATACTGTCTTTACTCCTCAGCTATCTTTTATACTGAAACTTTTTTTGTTTCTCTTAGTGCAACTGTTAAATTAAACTCAGGTTTTCCTTCAACAGAATTCTTACTATCAACACAGAAGTAGCCTTCTCTCTCAAATTGGAAACTTTGGCCCACAACAGCAGACTTTAAGCTCATTTCAAGAGCAGCATTTTCTACAACTGTCTTTGAATTTGTATTAACTGTAGACAAGAAATCTTCAGCTGCACCAGGATTTGCAACATTGAACAGAGTTTCATACAAATTGACTTTACCAATGAAACAATTTGCTGCATCTACCCAATGAATAACACCCTTTGGCTTATGGCCTTCAATGTTTGCGCCTACTGAATTAGGAACAGCTACAACATGAACTACAGTTACCTTACCATCGCTGTCCTTTTCACAGGAAACAGCTTGAACAATATATGAATTGCGTAATCTTACTTCATGACCAAGCTTTAGACGTTTATATTGCTTATTTGCTTCTTCTCTAAAATCAGCTTCATCAATATATAACTCTTTACTGATAGTAACTGTACGAGTTCCTAACTCTTCCCTTTCAGGATGGTTATTTACAGTATATTGTGTATCAGTAACGCCTTCATCACCATAGTTATCAATAACAAGTTTAATTGGATGTAAAACAGCCATTGCACGTGGTGCATTTGTATTTAGGTCATCACGAATACATGACTCTAAAGCACCCATTTCAACTACGTTATCCTGTTTAGTAACACCAATACGACGACAGAACTCACGTAATGAAGCTGGAGTATAGCCTCGACGGCGAAGACCAGAAATAGTAGTTAGACGAGGGTCATCCCATCCATCAACTAAGCCTTCTTTTACTAATAGATTAAGTTTTCTCTTTGAAGTAATTGAACCTTCAAGATTTAATCTACTCATTTCATACTGATGAGGTCTTGCTTCAATAGAGATATGATCAAGCACCCAGTCATATAAGCGACGGTTATCTTGGAACTCTAAAGTACATATTGAGTGAGTAATACCTTCAATAGCATCAGAAATACAATGAGTAAAGTCATACATTGGATAAATGCACCACTTATTCTTTGTAATAGCATGATCAGCAAATCTTACACGATAGATAACAGGATCACGCATACAAATGAAAGGAGATGCCATATCAATCTTTGCACGAAGACAAACTTGGCCCTCTTTGAATTCACCTGCTCTCATCTTTTCAAATAAAGAACGGTTTTCTTCAACAGAGCGATTTCTATAAGGACTATCTTTACCTGGCTCTTTTAAAGTGCCACGGTACTGACGAATCTCATCAGGAGATAAATCATCAACATATGCTAAGCCTTTATCAATAAGCTCTAACGCATAACCATATAATCTTTCAAAATAATCAGATGAGTGGCAAATGTTTGCCCACTTAAAGCCTAACCATTTAACATCATTCTGTATAGAATTGATGTATTCCATATCCTCTTTCTCAGGATTTGTATCATCAAAACGTAAATTGCAAGTACCATTGTAATCACGTGCTAAACCAAAGTTTAAGCAGATTGACTTACAGTGACCTATATGCAAATAGCCATTAGGCTCAGGTGGGAATCTGGTAGCAACATGGTCTGCACGACCTGCTTTTAAATCCTCATCGATAATGTCGGTAATAAAGTTGCGAGGGATCTTTTCCTCGTCACCAACAGTATTAGTCATTTATAAACTCCAAATTCCTAGGGTAAAATACTAATTATTATTACAATTTTAGCAAAGTGACACAAAACACTCAATTTTATTAGCGTTTTTATAGTAAAAGTTATCAATAAAGTAACATTTTATCATTATATATCAATATGTTAGTTTTAGCTATTTTATAAAGTTTTATATAAATTTGCGACATACATTTGATTTTTTACTACTTTTTATATTGTCTAAAGATGATTTTTTAAGTATTTACTACACAAAAAATCAAAAAGATCATATAATCGTGTGAATTTTATATTAAAGATGTAATACAGTTTACCTTGAGGATGAAGAAATGAGCTTTGAATCAGAAAAGCCTTTTAATGATTTCCAGCACTTCGCACGTGGCATTCGTCGCAGTGGTGATTTCACTATCAATGAGTCTAATCTATTAGAAAAGTGCGGTACCGCTATGATGGAGCTTTACAAGGGTACTCGTAAGGCTTCTACTCCTGAAGAGGAAGTTTTTGTTAAGCAGATTTTTTCAGAAGAAGTTATTACCGATCGCAATGCTAAGATTTTTAAGAAGTACTTACAGGTTATTCAGCCTCGTCACTTACACCGTCTATGCTCAGTTGGTAATGATGAAGAATTAAATGGTAATCGTTTTATGGGTAGTTCATCTTCTGATGAAACTTCTTTAGACTAATACGTAGTTCTCAAAAAAATACCGCATTGAATGCGGTATTTTTTTTTGTACATTTTCTATACAAATTGTATTGCCAAATACACTGCTATAACAGAAATCAAAACAACAATAGATAAAGAAGCTTTGCAAACAGCTGAAAGAATTGCCACAGCTGCTCCAATATATCCAGCATATTGATTATTTTCTATACAGTAAAAAATACCAGGAAATACTAATGCAGTAAGAGCTGTATATGGAACCAAATCTAAAACTCTCTGCCAATATGAAGACAAATTTAGCTTTGAAATGAATAAAGCTGGAATTGCACGAATTGGATAGGTTACAGCAAAAGAAATAATGATAATGTAAATGTAATACTTGCTATCCATCTGTTAATCCTCTACCTTTTGACTTTTAGATAAATCCTTTTTATTCTCAGTAAAGACTGCACCAACAAGAGAGCAAACGATAATAGTAACCAAAATTGCCCAGCAAGCATCTATTAGTTGTGTAAGCAAGATATTTAATGCAGCTGCACAAACTATGATAATCAACATTCTAAAGTTTGTTTTTGCAGGGGGAACAATAATTGCAATAAACAAAGAATACAGTGCAATTCCCATCGCAGCAGTAAGAGCTTGAGGTAGAAAATCACTAGCTACCACACCAATTACTGCACCTAAAATCCAAGAAAACCAGGAGGTAAAGACTAAACCACATAAATAGGAAAGTCTTACTAAACTTTCAGGGGCTGTACTAAAGATTGCAAATGGCTCGTCTGTAACATAATGAGCAAGAATAGCTCTTTTAAAATTAGACATGACTTTAAAACGAGCAAAAATACAGATGCTCATAATAAAATATCTAAAGTTTAATAAAAATAAACC
>CAZEXR010000091.1:5214-9153 GCA_964516675.1 uncultured Enterobacterales bacterium
ATTTTATTTGTATTAATTTTGCAAAAAACTATTTATCAATAGTTTAATAAAAATAAACCTAATGCAATTGCAACTAAGCTTGCATGATCCTTTGCCATAGTTACAGCAAAAAACTGTCCAGATCCACTATAACTTACCATCGACATTATAATTGTCTCTAATGTTGTGTAACCAGCTTGTACTGCGATAACAGCATAAGCACAGCCAACAGAAATATAACCTAAACAAATAGGAATAGAGTGTCGAGCTCCAAGTAAAAATAGTTGTTTATTATTCACTTATGTGCCTAAAAGATTAAAATTGTCAAAAATAAAGCGCAATTATGCACCATTTTAGACAGAATGTACATTTCTTTGCAATATTGCCTTACACTCCTTAATATTACACTTTAACTTTCGTTTTTAATTTTTGGATTACGTGTCAAATAAAATGGAAAATTTAGATATAGCAAAGTTCGGTGGCACCTCTGTTGGTAATTTTGAAGCAATGACTTCAAGCTACAAAGTTGTTGTCGGCAACAAGAACTCACGCATCGTTGTAATTAGCGCTTGTTCAGGCGTTACAAATCTACTTGTTGAACTAGCATCAGGCAAATGCAGCAATTCAAAAATTGACGAAATTATTGAAAAGCTTCGTGATATCCATGAGCAAATTATTATTCATTTAGAGAATCAACATGACCTTCGTAATTATATTGAAGGACATTTAAAGGATATTAAAGAGCAGGCTCTACAGGCAAATAATGGAACATCAGATCAGCTAACTGATACAATCGTATCTCACGGTGAATTGATGTCATCATTCCTATTTGTTGCTCTATTCAAGCACTATGGCACTGATGCAACTTGGTTCGATGTTCGTACAGTTATGCGTACAGATTCTAAGTTTAGTTGTGCAAAGCCTCAGTGTGATGATATTAAAGTTTTATGCCGAGATAAGCTACTTCCTTTAATTGATGAAAACACTATCATCATTACTCAAGGTTTCATCGGTTCAAACATCATGGGTGAAACAACAACCCTAGGTCGCGGTGGCTCTGACTACTCTGCGGCTTTAATTGGTGAAGCATTGGATGTTGCAACTATTTCAATTTGGACTGACGTTGCAGGTGTTTTCACAACTGATCCACGTATTGTTAAAAATGCACGTCCAATTGCTGAACTAACATACATTGAAGCTGCTGAAATGGCAAACTTTGGCGCTAAAGTTCTTCACCCATCAACAATGCTTCCTGCAGTTCGCAAAGATATTCCTATTTTCGTTGGTTCTTCAAAAGCACCTGAACTTGGTGGTACATGGGTTCGTCCTACAACTCAAACAGCACCAAACTTTAGAGCTTTAGCTCTTAGAAAGAACCAGACTTTAATCGTTCTTTCTTCTCCTGTAATGGTTGGTGCAACAGGATTCTTAGCAAACGTATTTTCTGTATTTGCAAAATATAATCATTCAATTGATCTTGTTTCAACTTCTGAAATTTCAATTGCAATTACAATTGATGCAGGTACAAGCACATCAGGTCAGAGCGAAATTAGCGAAAACATGTTAAATGAACTTCGTCAGTTCTGCCACGTTAAAGTTGAGACTGGATTGCCTCTAATTGCCATTATCGGCAACAGAATGTCAGAAAATGCAGGTGTTATTACCAAAGCATTCGATTCTATTAATTCATTCTCTGTAAGAATGATTTGCTATGGTGCATCAAGACATAATCTATGCTTCCTACTAAAGGATGGAGATACATCTGTTGCTTTAAATGAACTACATAAGCACCTATTAGACGCCTAACTAGTTAATTTGGCATATAATTTGCAGTTTTTAAGGTTGAAAACAACTTTAGAAGCTGCATTTTTATTTATAAATACCTTCATTTTTATTAAGTAACTTCTAAAGTTGTCTTTTCTATTAACCGTTAATGTATATAGAGATGAGAACTAATCTATAATCTATAGATTAAATAAATGGGGTTTTATTATGGCATCAACAATTACAAGTTCAGGCTCAGGTTCAGGTAAAGATTTTGAATCGATCATTTCTGCTTCCGTGGAAGCCAAACGTGCTCAATACACAAAAAATACGACTAATAAGAAAGAGACAAAACAGCTTGAAAAACAAGGTGTAGATACTCTTACAACTGCATTAAAAACATTTAAAGACAAGTGCGATGAGTTAACAAAAGATAACTCTATGAACACTCATAAAGTTACCACATCTCAAAGCACAGATTACCAAGCTTTTTCTGTTACTACTAAAGATGACTGTGTTAATACTAGCTTTGAATTATCTGTTGAACAGCTTGCAAAGGCAGAAAGTGTCAACCAGAAATTTACAACAGCAGATGGATTTTTAAACAGCTTTAGTGCGGGCAAATTAACCATCGATTTAGGCACAGAAACCTATAAGGATGAGGATGGTCTTGAGCAAACTCGTGAACGTCAATTTACTGTTGATATTTATGAAGGCGATACACTAGAACTGATACGAAAACGTATTAACAAAAATGACTATGACCTAAACGTAGGTCTTGTTAAAACTGAAGATGGCTACTCATTATCAATTACCTCAGGTACAACAGGTAAAGATACATCTCAGTTATCCATTAGTGTTGATTCAACAGATACTGAAGGACATGATTCATTAAATGTATTTGCTTTTGATAAAACAGCAGATACAACTGCAAATGCTACTACAGGTGCACTTGAATCTAATGGTAACTCATCATGGAATTACAATGAAGGTAAAGATGCAATTATAACTGTTGATGGTCAAAAAGTTACATCACATACCAACGACTTTGACGATGGACAAGTATCAGGTGTTGATATTACTGTAAACAAACTATCAGAAAGAGAAACCGTTGGTGGTGTTGAAGGTTATAAGACCTACTCTGTTGATGTTACCTCTGATGTTGATGCTGCAAAAACTAAGATGCAAGGCTTTATTGATGCATACAATACACTAATGACATCAATGGATACCTTATACAAGAGAAACACTTATACAGATGGTACAAATAACTACGATGGTGGTGATTTGTCAGGCGATTCTCAATTAAAGTCAATTCAAAATACTATTCAGTCAATGATCGTAAGATTTGAAGGAGCTGATTCAGGTAAGACTCTATTTGATTGTGGTCTTGAATATGGAAAAGACGGTACACTTTCTTTAGATTCTACCAAGTTTAAAGATGCGATTAAGAATTCTTTTAACTCAGTTGTAAACCTATTCACAGGTGATGACGGTTTATTAGATAACTTATCAACATTTGTTAAAGACTATACCCAAACCGGTGGTTTATTAGCAGAACGTACAGAAAGTATTGATAAAGAAATTAGTTCATGGGAATCAAAAGAAAAAGACAATGAAGATGCTTTAGAAAAATATGAAGCAAGTTTACGTACAAAGTACGGTAATCTAGACTCTTTGATGTCAAGTTACAATACTTCTTTATCCTATATCTCATCTATATTAGGATAAAGTTCTATACCCCATTTAATTAAAACGCTCTTCGGAGCGGTTTTTTTATTTATAAATTTAACAATTAACTTATTCAAAAAACAAAAGGTTCTTCCGGTTTAGCTGGGAAGGAAATTTTCAACTAGTTTAAAAAATTGTAATAAAAAGGGGCTGTTTCAGTTATTATTTGAATTACTATCAACAAAAATAACAGAGAACAGCCCCATGTCTATTGTACCTCAAGAGCTTTTCGAAAAGCTATATCCTGGCTATGAACTTATTAAATTTGAGCTAGATGAAGAGCATAAAGAGCTAATTCTATTTCTAGAGCCAACAAACACTCCTAAATGTCCACGATGTGGAAGTCCAAATGTATCAATACACGATACCAATGTAAGACTATTTAAAGAATGTAAAATTCTCGATTACATCGTAAGAGTCCCATAACCCCAATGCATAGAAATATCAGAAAATTTAAAATAGTGC
>CAZEXR010000092.1:0-2799 GCA_964516675.1 uncultured Enterobacterales bacterium
ACCTATGAGTGAATCAAGGTTTTGTTAAATTTCCTATGTGGGAAAGTCGAGTAAAGTTAAATATAGATAAAAAAGATAAATACCTATATCTATAACGATATTATTTTCAATAAAGTTAAATGTATTTGCACCTAAACAATACAAAAAATCATTTTTTTATTAAAAATTTATGATCTCTCCCCAAAATTTTTCATTGTGCTAAACTAATTAAAGCTTAGATTTGATACTAAGCTTTATTTTTTAATCTTAACAATATATTAAAGAGTTTATTATGAGTACTTGCAAAGCATGTAGCGAGAATCAAGGCAGCGAAAAGAAGCGCCTACGTATTGCAATTCAGAAATCCGGTCGTCTAACTGATGAGACATTAAAGTTATTTAAGAGCAGCGGTATTAAAATCTCTGCAAACCGTGATCATCTACTTGCACATGCTGAAAATCTGCCAATCGACATTTTGCGAGTACGCGATGATGATATCCCTGGTCTAATTATGGATCATGTAGTTGATTGGGGTATTGTTGGTCAAAACGTTCTTGAAGAAACCACCATGCAGCGTGAAATGGACGGCATGTATACTGGTTTTAACGAAGTATTAAAGCTAAACTTCGGTGATTGCAGACTTTCAGTTGCTGTTCCTACAGAACACGAATGGAATGGTCTTAAAGATTTAGAAGGTTGCCGCATTGCAACAACATACCCTCATTTACTACGTCGTGTAATGAAGGAAGCTGGTGTTAACTTCAAGTCTGTACTTCTAACAGGTTCAGTTGAAGTTGCTCCTCGTGCAGGTCTTGCTGATGCAATCTGTGACCTTGTTTGTACAGGTGCTACCTTACAGTCAAACGGTCTAAAAGAAGTTCAGTCAATCTATACTTCAAAAGCTGTTTTAATTAGCCGTGACCAGACTTTATATCCTGAAAAGCAGGCAATGGCTGACCTACTAATTGAGCGTTTCAAGGGTGTTATGTCAGCTGTTGAGAGCAGATACATCATGATGAATGCTCCTAAGGCTAAATTAGAAGCTATCAGAGCAATTTTACCTGGTGCTGATAACCCATCAATCATTCCTCTAGAAGGTAGTGATGATCATGTAGCTTTACACGTAGTATCACGTGAAAAGTTATTCTGGGAAACATTAGAACAAGTTAAAGAGCTTGGCGCTACATCAATTCTAGTTGTACCTATTGAGAAGATGTTAGGCTAATACTCTATTGAGGGCATGTGTCATGCCCTTATTAAAGGATCAAAAAGATGGAAGTTAAAATTTGGAAAACTCTTAGCGCAGAGCAAAAAATAGATGCGCTAACCAGACCTGCGCAAACATCATCAGATAAAGTGCAGGAGATTGTATCTAACATCATCTCACGTATCCGTAAAGAGGGCGATTGCGCCCTTTTTGAATTTTCAAAGACCCTAGATAAGTACGAAGGTGCTAATTTAGAGTGGACAGAAAGTGAGATTAAAGATGCCTGTGCTCGTGTTGATAGCAATTTAAAAACAGCTATTGATACAGCCTATGAAAACATTGCTAAATTCCACAAAGAGCAAACACCACACACTGTAAAACTTGAAACCTACCCAGGCATCGTTTGTGAAACACACACTCACCCAATTGATTCAGTAGGTTTATATGTACCAGGTGGTTCAGCTCCTCTTGTATCAACTGCGCTTATGCTTGCAGTGCCTGCAGCTATTGCCCAGTGCCCTGAGGTAATTCTATGCTCACCTCCTCCTATTTCTGATGCTATTGTTTATGCAGCAACTAAAGCAGGCGTAAAGCGTATCTTTAATTTAGGTGGTGCTCAAGCTATTGCTGCTATGGCGTATGGTACTCAGACTGTACCTAAGGTATTAAAGATTTTTGGACCTGGCAATCAGTTTGTAACCATGGCAAAGCGTTTAGTATCAAACGATTCAAATGGCGCTGCTATTGATATGCCAGCTGGTCCTTCAGAAGTTTTAGTAATTGCTGATAACAATGCAAATCCAGCATTTGTTGCTGCTGACTTACTATCTCAAGCTGAACACGGTCCTGATTCACAGGTAATTTTAGTAAGCTTATCTGAAGACTTTGCTAAAAAGGCAATGGCTGAGGTTGATAAGCAGTTAGAGGTTCTTCCTCGTCGTGAGATTGCAATTAAAGCTCTATCAAAGAGTACCGCTTTAGTTGTAGATTCTTTAGAAGAGGCAGCTACTCTTTCTAACACCTATGCACCTGAACATTTAATTTTACAAATTGATAATCCTGACTCATTACTTGGTAAACTACGTAATGCAGGTTCCATCTTTGTTGGCGCGTACACTCCAGAGTCTTTAGGTGACTATGCATCAGGTACAAACCATACCTTACCAACATATGGATACGCAAGAACTTGCTGTGCTTTAGGTACTGATGACTATCGTCGTCGTTACACAGTCCAAAAAGCAAGCAAAGAAGGCTTAAAAGCAATTGCTTCTACTGTTACAACTATGGCTGATGCAGAAGGCCTAGGTGCACATAAGAACGCAGTTGTAGTAAGAGTTAATTGTCTTTAATTTAAGGAAAATTACCATGAACTTTGAAAAACTAATTACCAAACACGTACAAAAGCTTGTTCCATACTTATCAGCTCGTCGTATTGGTGGTCATGGCCATAATTTCCTTAATGCAAATGAATCACCAAAGTCTGAAGGTTACTTTTTAAATTCATCAAATTTAAACCGTTACCCTGATTGCCAGCCTGAAGATCTAGTTGAGCGATTTGCCGATTATGCTGGTGTTCACAAGTCTCAGGTTATTGCAACTCGTGGCTCTGATGA
>CAZEXR010000092.1:2809-9151 GCA_964516675.1 uncultured Enterobacterales bacterium
ATTGGCCTTTTAGTTCGTACATTTTGCGAAACTAAAAAAGAAGGTATCTTAATTGCTCCTCCTACCTATGGTATGTATGAGGTTGCTGCAAACACAAATGATGTACTTGTAGCTACTGCTAATAGAAATCCTGACTTTACATTGAATGCTCAAATCTTAATTGATGCAGCTAATAAGTCAGAGTTCCCTATTAAGGTTATCTTCATCGACAGCCCTGCAAATCCATTAGGCATAGTTTTTGATAAAACTGAGCTTGAGAAATTATTGAAGGCTCTACCTGATACATTAGTAGTTCTAGATGAAGCATATATTGAATTTGCTCCAAAAGAAGCTGATTTAACCTACATGGTAAATGAATATGAAAATCTTGTTGTTACAAGAACTCTTTCAAAGGCATTTGCTCTAGCAGGTATTCGTTGCGGTTTTGCAATTGCAAATGAAAAGGTAATCAAAGCTATGCTTAAGGTTATCGATCCATATCCTATTTGCGATCCTGTAGCTCAAATTGCAGTTCAAGCACTATCTGATCACGGTGTTGAAATGACACGTCAAAGAGCATTAGGATGCATTGAACGAAGAGTACAACTTGAAAAAGATTTAAAAGCTTTACCTATCGTAAAGAATATCCATGTTTCATTTGGTAATTTCTTATTAGTAGAATTTGCTGATGGTCCTAAGGTATTTGAAGCTATGGGACAAAAGGGCGTTATCTTACGTTCATTTGAGACAAAGAAAGGCTTAAAGAACTGTATTCGTATTTCTATCGGCTCTGAGGCTGAATTAGAAGAGTTAATGCGTTTCTTAAAGACAGTGGAGCTATAGTGTGAAAAAGTACCTTTTTATTGATAGAGATGGCACTTTAGTAACAGAACCTGAAGATTTTCAGGTAGATGCACTATCAAAAGTTAAATTTGAAAAGAATGTTGTACCTGCTCTTTTAAAACTAAAAGAACATGGTTACACATTCATTATGGTATCAAATCAAGATGGCTTGGGTACCGAGTCATTCCCTCTTGATACCTTTACACCTGCTCATGAGTTAATTCTTAACACCTTAGAGAGTCAAGGAATTGATTTTGAACAGGTGTTAATCTGCCCTCATAAACCAGAAGATCATTGCTCATGTCGTAAGCCTGAGCTTGGTCTTGTAATGTCTTATTTAAAAGACACAACTTGGGATAGAGCTCATTCTTATTTCATCGGTGATAGAGAAACTGATGTAAAGATGGGATTGAATATGGGTATTACTCCAATTCAATACAATCCAAAGAACATGAGCTGGGATAAGATTGCTGATAATTTAACTGTAAACCATCGTGTAGCTACAGTTGAACGAGACACTCGTGAGACTAAAATTAAGATTACCGTTGATTTAGATCATAGTGGTAATTCTCACTTTGATACAGGCATTGGCTTTTTTGACCATATGCTAGATCAGATTGCAACTCATGGCGGTATCTCTATTAACGCTCAAGTAAAGGGCGATTTAGAGGTAGATGATCATCATACTATCGAAGATACAGGTATTGCTCTAGGCCAGGCTATTTTACAGGCTCTAGGCGATAAGAGAGGAATTGGCCGTTTTGGATTCGTGCTTCCTATGGATGAAGTTTATGCAAATGTATTTGCAGAAAACACAGATGATGACAACGTAACTGTAGCTTTAGATATTTCAGGTCGCCCTCACGTTAAATTTGATTTTAATGCAGACTTTACACGTGATAAGGTGGGCCAAATGTCAGCACAGATGGTACCTCATTTCTTCCATGCCTTAGCTGTTGCAATGGGACTTACTCTTCATATGTATGTATCTGAGGGTAACGCTCATCATCAGATTGAAGCTTTATTCAAGGCTTTTGGTAGAGCTCTGCGTGTAGCATTAGCTCGCCATGGTAATGAACTTCCTTCATCAAAGGGTAAATTATAAAACCATGAAGATTTATATTATCAACACAGGTGCTGCTAATTTAAATTCTGTTGTTCAAGCATTCAAAAGATTAGGCTATGACGCAGTTGTGTCATCAGATATTTCTCAAATGCAAGACGCTGACAGATTAGTATTACCTGGTGTAGGTACAGCCTGTGCTGTAATGGATGGTATTGAAAAGTACAAACTTTATGATTTTGTAGTCAATACTAAAAAGCCTTTATTGGGTATTTGCCTTGGCATGCAAATTCAAGCTTTAGATTCTACTGAAGTACCACTAGAATCAAAAGACTCTGTAATTAAGTGCCTAGGTTTAGTTGATGCTCATGTTGTTAAAATTCCAGACTGTGGTCTTCGTTTGCCACATATGGGTTGGAACACAGTATCACATACAGACCATCCATTATTTGATGGAATTAAGCAAGATGCTTATTTCTATTTTGACCATTCATTTGCAATGCAAACTGGTGTTAACACTATTGGCACCACTGATTATGGTCAGCCTTTCTCCTCTGCCATTGCTAAAGATAATTTCATGGGTGTTCAATTCCACCCTGAAAAATCATCAGCAGCAGGTGAAAAGCTACTAACAAACTTTATTAAAAACTTATAGGAGCAATTATGATCATTCCTGCTTTAGATTTATCTGGTGGACATGTTGTTCGACTAAAACAAGGTGACTTTGCACAAAAGACAGTTTTTAATGTTGATCCTATCAAGAGAATTTTTGATGCAGCAAATCAAGGTGCTGAGTTAATTCACATCGTTGATTTAGATGGAGCTAAAGATCCAATCTATCGTCAAAGAGCTATGATTTCAAAAATCGTGAAGGCATCTCCTCTACCAATTCAAACTGGTGGTGGTATTCGCTCATCTTTTGATATTGAAAACTTATTAAACCTTGGTGTTGAGCGTGTAGTTGTAGGTTCTGTTGCTGTAAAGCATCCTGAACTTGTACGCGGTTGGTTAAATTTATACGGTCCAGAGCACTTTACATTAGCTTTAGACGTTCGTTTAGTTGACGGTGTTCCATATGTTGCAACTCATGGTTGGTTAAAGACCTCTAACACAACCTTAGATCAAGTTTTACGTCACTATCTTCCATATCATATCGAGCACGTGCTTGTAACTGATATTAGCAAAGATGGCATGATGCAAGGTGCTAACAACGCTTTATATACACAGCTATACAAGAAATATCCTGATTTAGATATTATCGCTTCAGGTGGTATCTCATCACTACAGGATATTACTAACGTAGCTCAAGCTGGTGCTCGTTCAGTTGTTTTAGGCCGTTCTTTACTAGAAGGTCGTTTCACTGTTGAGGAGGCTGTAAAATGTTGGCAAAACGCATAATTCCTTGCCTTGACGTAAGAGATGGCGTTGTAGTTAAAGGCGTTCAATTTAGAAACCATGAAGTAATGGGCTCTATTATTGATTTAGCTAAAAGATACGCTGATGAAGGCGCTGATGAATTAGTTTTCTATGATATTACAGCTTCATCTGACAACCGTCGTGTTGATAAATCCTGGGTTGCAAAGGTAGCTGAGGTTATCAATATTCCATTTGCTGTAGCAGGTGGTATTAAGTCAGTTGAAGATGCTCAGACTATTTTAGCTTTTGGAGCTGATAAGATTTCAATTAACTCTCCTGCTTTAGCTGATCCTAGTTTAATTACACGTTTAGCAGACAAGTTTGGTGTTCAATGTGTTGTTGTAGGTATTGATACTTACTTTGATGCACAGACTAATAACTATCATGTAAAACAGTACACCGGTGATGTAACACGTACCGTTACCACACAGTGGAAGACTTTAGACTGGGTAAAAGAAGTTCAAAAGCGTGGAGCTGGTGAAATTGTACTTAATATGATGAACCAAGATGGCATGCGTAAAGGTTATGATTTAGAGCAATTGAAAAAAGTTCGTGAAATCTGTAATGTACCTTTAATTGCATCTGGTGGTGCTGGTACAATGGAGCATTTCTATGAAGCATTTGATATTGCAAATACTGATGGTGCTTTAGCAGCTTCTGTATTCCACAAAGGCACAATTCATATTCCTGAGTTAAAGGAATACCTAAAATCAAAGGGAGTTTGTATCCGTGATTAGATATTTTCATGGCTTTGAAAGCATTGATGATTTAGATTTTGATAAAGTTGATGGTTTAATGCCTGCTATTGTTCAGGATTGCCAGACAGGTCAAGTTCTAATGATGGGTTACATGACAAAAGAGTCTTTACAAAAGACTATTGATACACATTGTGTAACCTTCTTCTCAAGAGCTCGTCAAAAGCTTTGGACTAAGGGTGAAGAATCAGGTAATTTCCTTCACATGAGATCAATTACATGTGATTGTGATAAGGATACTCTACTTGTTTTAGCTCGTCCTGATGGTCCTACATGCCATAAAGGTACAACAAGCTGTTTTGACGCATCACCTCTAGCTGATGCAACATCTCGTTATATCTCAGGCAATCCACTACAAAGCTATAATTTCGTTAAGTAAAAAATAACTTAATTTGAATATATAATGTGATGAATACGAAAGTGTTCATCACATTTTTTATGGATATTATAAAAACACATGCAACAACCTGTACATATCGGACTTGAATTAGAGTCTATTATTATCTTTACTCTCCTAGCAATTGCTGGACTTGTTATTGATTTATTCGCTCACCGAGCTGATAAGCCAATATCTTTAAAGTCTGCGGCATTATGGTCATTATTTTGGATATCTTTAGGTGTAGCCTTTGGTATCTTTTTAAACTTCCATTTTTCAAGTGAAGTAGCTTCTTTATACTTTGCAGGCTACTCTTTTGAAATGGCCCTTTCTGTAGATAATCTATTTGCGATTATGGCGGTATTCTCTTGGTTTGGTATTAAGTCAGGATTTACGCACAGAGTGCTTTATTGGGGCGTGTTAGGTGCAGTGGTATTCAGACTTATCTTTGTGCTTGTAGGTACTAGTTTATTTGCTCTAGGACCATATGTAGAGATTGTGTTCTCCATCATGGTTGCGTTATCAGCTGTTTTAATGATTATCAAAAAAGAACAAGATGAAACCTCTGATTTTTCTAATCACCCTGCTTATAAAGTAGTAAAGTTTTTCTGCCCTCTATATCCAAAGCTCGTAGGTCATAATTTCTTTTTATCAAAGCATCATGTTGATGAAGAATTAAAAAAAGAAGAAAACAAAAATGTCGTACTAAAAAGAACAGGCGCTATCTTTGCAACTCCATTGTTCTTATGTTTAGCTATTGTAGAAACATCTGACATAATGTTTGCTTTTGATTCAGTACCTGCAGTTATTGCAGTATCAAAAGATCCATTCATTGTTTACTCATGTATGATTTTTGCAATTTTAGGATTACGTTCAATGTACTTTATTCTTGATGCATTACGTAATGCTTTAGTACATTTAGAAAAGGCTGTTATCTTTTTATTATTCTTTGTAGCCTTTAAGCTTGCAGCCTCTGCATCTCTTCACCTATTTGGTGTAGGTTTTGAGATTGATGTTTATACATCCTTAATTACTATTGCAGTTGTATTAGGAAGTGGTGTGATTTTAAGTTTCGTATTTCCAAATAAAGAGACTAAATAACGTTAATTACAAAAAACAAAGCATAGGAGTCTTTGCTTTAAGCAATTGATGTATATGAAAAAAGATGAAGTAAAACAATTAAAAATTAATTATCTTTTAACTAAAAACGACCTAAAAGACAAAATGATTTCCATTAGAGAAGCTAGCTTTTTAAATGGAGATCATAAAATTCAGTTTTTAAAAGAAGCTTTTTACTCTGAGTTTAAATTTTTATCTCAGGATGATGCAAAGGTTCAACTTACAGATTTAACAAGCCTTAATGAGAATGAATGTAATCACCTATTGTTAAATGTATTAGGTCATAAATTTTTCTTAGAAAAAACTATTGAGACTTCTAAACCACATGGCAATGAAGCACAAACAAGTCGAATTTGCATTGAAATTTTTTCAACTTATTCAACACCTGATGATTCTAAAAAATTTACAAAAGACGAAATTGTAACAACTAAATTGTACGTTGAAGATTTTGAAAACATTAGACAAACTGTTTTAGAACACAGAAAAGAAGATTGCCGTTGGAAACTTATAAACGATAACCATTATCTTTTATTAAAAAATAAGTCTATTACCCTTGCTAGTCGCAAAGCTAATGTCCAAGCTCCAACAATTGGTCGAGTTTTAGTTCTATATCTTTTAGCTCAAGCTTATCTATATAAATTTGAAGATATAGAAAATGAAGCTTTGAAAAAAGAAGAAACACCTAAAAAGCTGTTTGAGTATTATGAGCAATGTGTTCAATATAGAACTAAATACTTTGAGAGAATTCCTTATAAAAGAAATAGAGTTGAAGAAGTTCCTTTATTTTGGGA
>CAZEXR010000093.1:0-8758 GCA_964516675.1 uncultured Enterobacterales bacterium
ATGAATGATTACATCAGCGATACGTTGTGCCTTATTATGAACATCAACTCTGTCTTCGCCTTCAACCATTACACGAACTAAAGGTTCTGTACCTGATTTGCGTAATAATACACGACCAGTTGAACCTAATTCTTTTTCAACAGCCTTTACTTCAGCTTGAACTTTTTCATCAGTAGTTACGTCAATGCCTGCTGTTAGACGAACATTGATTAAATCCTGAGGGAACATTGTTAAGCCTTCTGATAATTCTTCAATAGATTTACCTTCATACATACAAGCTTTTAAAACTTGAAGAGCTGAAACAATACCGTCACCTGTAGTAGCATGATTTAAGCTGATAATATGACCAGAATTCTCACCACCTAATGTCCAATTACGTTCAAGTAATTGCTCCATTACATAGCGATCGCCTACTTTTGCACGACAAAAATCAATGTTTTCGCGTTTTAGTGCTAATTCTAAGCCAAGATTGGTCATTAAAGTACCTACAACACCGCCGTTTAAACGACCACGCTTTTTAGTATCTTTTGCAATAATGTATAGAAGGTTATCACCATCACGTAGTACACCATGTCTATCACACATTAAAACACGATCACCATCGCCATCAAATGCGATACCTAAATCGGCCTTTGTTGCTAATACTTTTGCAACTAATGCTTCAGGATGAGTAGAACCAACACCATCATTGATGTTTGTACCATTTGGTTTATCACCGATAGTAATTACTTTTGCGCCTAATTCTTTAAAAACATTAGGTGCAATATTATAGGTTGCACCATTAGCGCAATCTAAAACAATTGTCATACCCTCAAGGCTAAACTGACCTGCAAAAGTTGACTTACAGTATTCAATATAACGACCTTGAGCATCTTCCTGACGATAAGCTCTTCCAAAATCTGATGCTTCAGCTAGAGGAATAGTGTCAGCATCAAGATATCTTTCAATCTCTAATTCAACCTCATCAGGTAATTTTGTACCTTGACCTGAGAAGAACTTAATGCCGTTATCAAAAAAAGGATTATGTGAAGCACTAATTACAACACCTAAATCAGCTCTAAAAGCTCTGGTTAAGTATGCAACAGCTGGTGTTGGCATAGGTCCTAACATTACAGGTGACATACCGCCTGCTGAAAAGCCAGATTCTAAAGCAGCCTCTAGCATATATCCTGATAGGCGGGTATCCTTACCAATAATAACTTTTCCGCCCTTTTTCTTACCTAATACTTTACCTGCAGCAAGGCCTAACTTAACTGCAAAATCAGGAGTAATTGGGAACTGGCCTACACGACCACGAACACCATCTGTACCAAAGTACTTTCTATTCATTTGTTAACTCACTTTTGTGTACGATGTAATCGAAGCGCACTAATAGCGTTTCTCATATTACGCAAACGTCTTACTATTGCTTTTGATAAACGGTATGGCTTTGTCTTGGCAGACATAATCTGCCAAAAGCCAATGGCGATTGCCACTTCACTTACATCACTTGTTCTAATTATCTGAACAGACTTATCAGATGCACAGAAAATTGCAGTTGTAAGTGCTAAAGTATGGTTATCTTTTAAGAAAGGATCTTCCTGAGGAAGTCTTCTTGGAATAGCCACACAAATAGGAAGAGCAAAGCTCTTAAATGATTCAAGTCTACCAATTAAACGTAGTCTTGAATTTACAGAAGCATTAATAACAGATGGATCAATTAAGATTCTTCGTCTAGCAATGCCTGCATTTAATAATAAATCAATTTTTTCAAAGAAGAACTCAGAAATAAGTGCAACAACATCAGCATCATCTTCAACCTGTTTTTCAGGATCACAATGTAGACAGACTGTTACTTCAGAATTCTTTAATGCTAAAAGAACACCTTCATCAGCTAAACCGTCAGAGGTGATAATCATAGCTGCGCCAGTTTCAATTGCATCAACTAAAACTTTTGCATGATTTGAATAAACAGCTACAGGAACATCTACGGCTTTTAAAACAGCTTCAAGAACTGCATTTACCCTAGAATCATCTCCCTCTTTAGAAACTAAGCTAGTGCCGATTTCTAAAAGTTCAGCTCCAGATCTAATGAAGCTACGTGCAAGCTCTACAATATCTTCGACAGAACGTGTGTCATTTTCAGATAAAGCGATTGTACCCATTACCTTTGTAAAAGATAGGTCAACACTTTTATCATTTGGTAATTTTAGCTTCATACTAGATCCTTAAAGGAGGCATAACGCCTCCAATATTAGTAAAAAAGATTAAGAAATATACTATTCGTCTTTCTTATTATCTGATTTTTCAGATGAATCTGCATCCTTTGAGATCTCATCTTCATCTTTTTTAGTAGCTAAATTTTCAGAATCGTTAGATATATCATCGTTTTTTGCTTCTACTTCAGTTTTCTTATCTTCAGTTTCAGCCTTATCATCAGATGATGTGTCCTTATCTCGCTCTTCTTGCTTGCGTACAATAGAAGGAGCACGAACTGTACGACGATTCATTAAATCATCAATTTGATCAGCATCAATAGTTTCGTACTTTAAAAGCGCATCTTTCATGCTTTCAAGCACGTCTTTATTTGCCTCTAAAAGTTCTACTGATTTTGCATAACATGAATTGATAATCTCAGTTACTTCTTCATCGATAATAGCTGCAGTCTTATCGGACATTGCAACCATTGAAGAAGATGCTCCACCTAGATAAGCAGAACCTTCGTTATCTTTTTCATACTGCATTGGAGCTAGTTTCTTAGAGAAACCCCAACGAGTTACCATGTTACGAGCAATAGTAGTTGCTCTTTCAATATCGTTTGATGCACCTGTGGTTACAGAGTCAGTACCAAACATCATTTCCTCAGCCACACGGCCTGCAAACAATGTAGAAATACTTGATAATAAACCTAGTCTTGATTGAGATACTCTATCCTGCTCTGGTAAATACATTGTTACACCTAATGCTCTACCGCGAGGAATAATAGATACCTTGTAAACAGGATCATGCTCTGGAACTAACTTACCAACAATAGCATGGCCTGCCTCATGATAAGCTGTATTTACCTTTTCATGATCATTCATAGCCATTGAACGGCGTTCAGCACCCATTAGAAGCTTATCTTTAGCTTCTTCAAACTCAAGCATTGAAACAACACGCTTGTTATGACGAGCTGCATTTAAAGCAGCTTCATTTACTAGGTTTGCAAGTTCTGCACCTGAGAAACCAGGAGTACCACGAGCAATTGTAGATGTATCAACGTCTTTGCCTAGAGGAACCTTCTTAACATGAACATCTAAAATCTGTTCACGGCCACGAACATCAGGAAGACCTACAACAACCTGTCTATCAAAACGACCAGGACGTAATAAAGCAGGATCTAAAACATCAGGACGATTAGTTGCAGCAATGATAATTACAGCTTCAAAGCCTTCAAAACCATCCATTTCAACTAGTAACTGGTTTAATGTTTGCTCACGTTCGTCGTGACCACCACCCATGCCAACGCCACGCTTACGACCTACAGCATCGATTTCATCAATAAAGATAATGCAAGGTGCATTCTTTTTATCTGTTGCGAACATGTCTCTTACACTAGAAGCACCAACACCTACGAACATCTCAACGAAATCAGAACCTGAAATTGAGAAGAATGGAACCTTAGCCTCACCTGCAATTGCACGAGCTAGTAAAGTTTTACCTGTACCTGGAGGACCTACCATTAGAACACCACGAGGAATTCTACCGCCAAGCTTTGAATACTTTGTAGGATCTTTTAGGAAATCTACAAGTTCAACTACGTCTTCTTTAGCTTCATCACAACCTGCAACATCCTGGAAGGTTGTCTTAATCTGATTTTCAGATAAAAGTTTTGCTTTTGACTTACCAAAGCTCATAGGATTACCCTTTGAACCACCTTGCATTTGACGCATGAAGAAAATCCATACACCAATGAAAAGTAGCATTGGGAACATGCTTATAAACATTGATAAAAGAAGGCTCTGCTCTTCAGGTTTTGTACCTGATGCACGAACATTGTGATTTAATAGAGTATCAATGATTGCAGGATCAGCAAGAGGCATTACAGTTAGAAATTTTTCACCTGTTTTTTTAACGCCTGAAATTACCTTGCCATCAAATACAACTTCTGATACTTGATCAGATTGAACCTCACGAACAAAGCTTGTGTAATCCTGAACACGACCAGTAGAGTCAGATGAACTAAATGACTCAAATAGGGTCATTAAGATCACTGCGATTACTAACCAGAGAATTAGATTTTTTGTCATTATTTACTCACTTATTCTAAATCTTCATTAGGAAGATCGTCATAACCTTCTTCACCAGGTGCGACACCATTTAAAGGATGTCCCTTAAAACCGGTTGCTACCATATACACTTCTCGAGATCTATCTCTTGAAGCATCTGGTTTTCTTACTTTAACAGTTTTAAAATCTTGATGTAACTCTTTTAAATATTCTTGTGAACCTTCACCTTGGAATACTTTAACGGCAAATGTTCCACCAATTTTTAGAACTCGACGTGCCATATCCAAAGCTAGCTCAGATAAGTACATCGCACGAGGTTGATCTACACCTAATGAACCTGACATATTAGGGGCCATATCTGATAGAACAACATCGGCACCAACACCTATCATTGAATAAAGTTGTTTAAAGACTTCTTCGTCCTTAAAATCACCTTGTAGGAATTGGACATTACGAATTGGTCTGATTGGTAAAATATCAAGAGCAATAACTCGGCCATGTTCACCGATGCATTTAACAGCATACTCTGACCAACCACCAGGAGCGGCGCCTAAGTCAACAACAATATTGCCTTGACGTATTAGACGGTCCTTTTTTTGTAACTCTTCGAGCTTGAAAGACGCTCTTGAACGCAAGCCTAATTTGTGTGCTTGCTTTACGTATGGATCGGAAAAGTGCTCTTGTAACCACCTTGTCTGACTAGCGGTACGTTTTTTCGCTGGCATTAAAATAAGATCCTTTATTACTATATTTATTTGTTTATATCTTCTAGATATTATACAATTACTTTATGAATATGCTAAGCTATTCTCACTAGGTTGAGCATTAATATCGACTTTTTTTATTATATTGAGGTTTAATATGCCATTAAACTCACATCAGCGTCAGTTTTTAAAAGCTCAGGCTCATTCTTTAAAGCCTGTAGTGCTTCTAGGTAACGATGGTCTATCAGAGAACGTTTTAAAAGAACTTGATAGCAGCATTGAGCACCATGAACTTGTAAAAGTAAGACTAAACGCAGGTGAAGGCCGCAAAGAACAAGCTGAAACAGCAGCTAAAACAGTAAAAGCTGAATTAGTTTCTGTTGTTGGACGTATTGCAGTTCTTTTCCGTCAGCGTAAAGATGACAGCAGATTTATTCTGCCACGTTAAGAATTAAATTCTTAAAATCTAAAGGCGCTGTGAAGCGCCTTTTTCATGTCCTATAAAAGTCACATTCGTGACTTTTATTATTAGATATATTGAACCTTTACTACTTCGTAGCAAATTGTTCCCTTTGGGATCTTAATTTCAATTTCATCTTCTTCTGACTTGCCAAGTAAGCCCTTAGCAATTGGAGTCTTGTAAGAAATTAAATTAGCATCGATATCAGCTTCATCTTCACCTACAATCTTGTAAGTTACTTCTTTGTCTGTATCAACATCAACTAATGTTACAGTGCAACCAAAGATGATTTTTAGCTTGCCACCATTAGGTGTCTTTAGCTTAGTTACATCAATAACATTTGCTGATGCAATTTTGCTTTCGATATCTTTGATTTTTGCTTCGCACATACCCTGTTCTTCTTTAGCAGCATCGTACTCAGCATTTTCGCTAAGATCACCATGGCTTCTAGCCTCAGCAATTGCGGCAACAATTCGAGGACGCTCGATTGTCTTTAATCTTAGAAGTTCAGCTCTTAGCTGCTCTTCTCCGCGAGGAGTCATTGGAGTCTGATCCATAGTAAAAACCTCATGTAATACATTGTTAACCATAAAAAACAACGCCTAACTTTACATTAGGCGTTTTATTAAAAGTAACTATACTCTATTTGGCACTATCATTCAATCAATCAAATTAAGTGCTTTGATTTAAGTCACTAATCTTTGCTTGAAAGGTCATCAAAGAATTTCTTTACGCCTTTCATAAAGCCTGCTGACTTTGGCTTATGATTTGCAGCTGCAGAAGTAGAGCTAGAAGACTTTACTGTTTTTTCACTCTTAGAGTCCTTTGAATCTTTATCATCACCATTTAAAGATGATTCAAATTCTTTTAAAAGATCTTTTTGGTGAGCAGTTAGATTAACAGGAGTCTCAACTACAATCTTGCAGTATAAGTTGCCTTTGAAGTTAGAATTAAATGAGCGAACACCCTTACCAGGAATACGCATCATAATTCCAGTCTGAGTCTCTGGATGAATACTGATATTTACAGCACCATCTAAAGTAGGAACTTCGACCTTTCCACCTAAAGCTGCGGTTGTAAAGCTAATTGGAACTTCACAATACAAATCATTGCCATCACGAGTAAAGATATCATGATCTTTAACTTCAATAATTACATATAGATCGCCAGATGAAGCACCATTTAAGCCAGCCTCGCCCTCGCCAGAAACTCTAATTCTATCACCAGTATCAACACCAGCTGCAATAGCAACTTCAAGAGTCTTTGTCTCGATTGTACGACCTGTACCGCCACAGCTCTTACAACCATTAGTAATAATTGAGCCTGTACCGTTACAATGAGGACAAGTCTGAGACATTCTCATAAAGCCTTGAGCTACTGTAATAGTTCCTTGACCATGACAATGTGGACAAGTTTCCTTCTTACCTTTATCACCAAGGCCTGAACCACCACAAGTCTTACACTTAACATAAGTTTTTACATTAAGTTTCTTCTTGCAGCCTTTTACAGCCTCTTCTAAAGTAATGGAAATCTTTGCGCGTAAATCACGACCACGAATTTCACGAGGACCTTGAGAACGGCCACGACCGCCGCCACCACCAAAGATATCGCCGAACATGTCACCGAAGATATCATTGAAGTCAGCACCGCCACCACCGAATGGATTTCCACCGCCAAATGGATTACCACCACCTGCTTGAGAGCCATCTGCTCCTGCAAATCCATACTGATCATAAGCGGCACGCTTTTGTGAATCTGATAGAACCTGATAAGCTTCGTTAATTTCACGGAACTTTTCGCCAGCATCGGCATCTTTATTTCTATCAGGGTGATACTTCATTGCCAAACGCTTATAAGCACGTTTGATAGTTGCATCATCCGCGCCCTTTTCAACGCCTAGAACTTCATAGTAATCACGTTTAGAAGCCATATTATCCTCTTAAAATTAACAAAAGGCAGGTGGAACAATCCACCCACCTTTTAGGACTTTTTTAAGTAATTTTGATTACTTATTTACGTCTTTAACTTCTTCGAACTCAGCATCAACTACATCGTCTTCTTTGCCGTTGCTCTGCTGCTGTGAAGACTGTTGTTGCTGTTGTTGAGCCTGCTGCTGTGCCTGAGCCTGAGCTTGACCAGCCTGCATTAGAGCAGATGCAGCTTCCATAACAGCCTTTTCAGCCTGTTCAATCTTATCCTTATCATCGCCACGAGCAGCCATCTCAAGGTCACCTAATGCCTTGTTGATAGTTGTCTTGTCAGCATCTGATACCTTATCACCTAAGTCAGACATCTGCTTCTTAATCTGATGAGCGGTAGCATCTGCTCTGTTACGAGCTGAAGCTAACTCTTCAAACTTCTTATCTTCAGCTGAGTGTTCTTCAGCTTCACGAACCATACGCTGAATATCATCGTCTGATAGACCTGAAGATGACTGAATAGTGATCTTCTGCTCTTTACCAGTCTTCTTATCCTTAGCAGATACGTGGATTAAACCATCAGCATCGATATCAAAGGTAACTTCAATCTGAGCCATGCCACGTGGCTGTGGTTCAATACCTTCAAGGTTAAACTGACCTAATGACTTGTTGTCAGCAGCACGCTTTCTTTCACCCTGTAGAACATGAATTGTTACTGCAGGCTGATTATCTTCAGCTGTTGAGAATACCTGAGACTTCTTAGTAGGAATAGTTGTGTTCTTCTCAATTAGAGGAGTCATAACACCACCTAAGGTCTCGATACCTAATGATAGAGGGGTAACGTCTAATAGAAGAACGTCCTTCTTATCACCAGTTAATACACCACCCTGAATTGCAGCGCCCATTGCAACTGCTTCATCTGGGTTTACGTCCTTACGAGGCTCTTTACCGAAGAAATCAGCAACTAGCTTCTGAACCATTGGCATACGTGACTGACCACCAACTAAGATAACATCGCTAACTTCTGAAGGAGATAAACCAGCATCTGATAAAGCGGTCTTAACAGGATCTAATGTTCTTGTTACTAAAGCTTCAACTAATGACTCTAGCTTTGAACGTGTAATCTTAATGTTCATGTGCTTAGGACCAGTAGCATCTGCTGTGATGTAAGGTAGGTTTACATCAGTCTGCTGTGATGAAGAAAGCTCAATCTTAGCCTTTTCAGCAGCTTCCTTTAAACGCTGTAAAGCTAAAGGATCTGTACGTAAATCAACACCCTGTTCAGCCTTGAACTCGTCAATTAAATAATCAACGATGCGGTTATCGAAATCTTCACCACCTAAGTGAGTATCACCGTTAGTTGCTAAAACCTCAAAAGTCTTTTCGCCATCTAACTCATCGATATCAATAATTGAAATATCGAAGGTA
>CAZEXR010000093.1:8768-9134 GCA_964516675.1 uncultured Enterobacterales bacterium
CACCACCTCAGTCATAAACAGCAATCTTCTGCTCTCCCTTAGCCTTATCTTCACCATAAGCAATAGCTGCTGCTGTAGGCTCGTTGATAATACGCTTTACGTTTAAACCAGCAATACGACCAGCATCCTTAGTAGCCTGACGCTGTGAGTCATTGAAGTATGCAGGACATGTAATAACTGCTTCTGTAACTTCTTCGCCTAAGATATCTTCAGCAGTCTTCTTCATCTTCTTTAGAACTTCTGCTGAAATCTGAGGAGGAGCAAATTTCTTATCATCAACATCAACCCAAGCATCACCGTTGTCAGCCTTTGTAATCTTAAATGGCATGATACCAACGTCACGTTGTACCTCAGCGTCTTCATAAC
>CAZEXR010000094.1:0-9113 GCA_964516675.1 uncultured Enterobacterales bacterium
GCGTGACAACGGAAATGAATTATAGACTTTTATTTTTATCTGTCAAATATTTTTTTAACAAATGTCACATATTTTTTTTAAAACTTGAATCTATCTTATAAAAGAACAAGTTATATATCGCATTTAAACAACTTTTAGTGTTTTTTCACTAAAACGTTATTATGTATAACTAATTATACTTAAGAATTTATATAGAGAAAAGATTAAAAATAATGACAGAAAATTACAAAGTATAAATAATGACTATACAAAACCATTATTTTGTAATTTCCAAAGCTTACTATAAGCCCCATCTAGCTCTAGTAACTTACTATGAGATCCTCTTTCGACAATAGCTCCATTTTCGATAACAATGATTTCATCCATGGTTTTTAATGTAGAAAGTCTATGTGCTATGGCAAGAACAGTTCTGCCTTCCATAATTTTAGAGAGGTTTTCTTGAATAATTTGCTCGCTTTGAGAATCTAGAGATGAAGTTGCCTCATCTAAGATTAAAATTGGAGCATTTTTAACTAAAACTCGTGCAATAGCGATTTTTTGCTTTTGTCCTCCAGACAATTTAACGCCTCTATCGCCAACCATCGAGTCAAAACCATTTTCTCCTCTAAAATCAGACAGATTTTCAATAAAACTCAACGCATCAGTTTGTTGTGCAGCTTTTTTTAGCTGATTTTCATTCAGATGTTCTTTTGAGCCATATTCAATATTTTGACCAATAGTACGATGCATTAAATTCAAATCTTGAGACACCATGGAAAATAATTCTCGTAAATCATCTTGCTTAAATGACTTAATGTTTTCGCCATCAATTAAGATTTCACCTGAATTAACATCATAGAATCTAAGTAGTAAGCTTACTAATGTAGATTTACCAGCTCCTGATGCTCCAACAATTCCAACTTTTTTTCCTCTCTCAATTGAGAAATTAAGGTTATTAAAAATTAAATTATCTTGTTTGTAAGAAAAACATACATTCTTAAACTCAATTCTGTCATTAAATGATTCCATCTTAATTGGATCTTTAGGATCTATAACTGAAACAGGTTTTGAAACTGTTGTCATTCCATCATAAACCATTCCGATGTTTTCAAATATTGCACTAGCTTCCCACATTATCCATCTGGACATGTTAATCATTCTAATGGCTATAGCAATTGCAATCGCAATTGCACCTGGTGTTACAAGAAAAATGGCCCATAACCAAATTGATAACATCACAAGAGAAATAAGCAAGGTGTAATTCATCAATTGCACACTTACATCAAAAAGAGTCAAAATTCTTAAAGCTTTATATTCAGAATTTCTAAATCCATCCATTGCCTCTTTAGCATAATTCTGTTCTTTGCCTTTTCCTCCAAATAGCTTAACTGTTGTAATATTTGAATAACTATCGACGATTCTACCTACCATATTAGAACGTTCAACAGATTGTTCTTTAGAACAGCTTCTTAAATGAGGAATGAAGAAAAATAACGAGAAAATGTAGAAAATAAGCCAAAAAATTAAAGGCAAACATAAGTAAATGTCAGCATTCATCAACATTACAATCATTGTAGTTATGTATACAAGTAGATGAATAACAACATCGATTAGTTTTATTACCGCTGTTCTAAGGGCGACAGAGGTCTGCATTACTTTATTAGCTAAGCTACCTGCAAATTCCTCAGAGAAAAAAGATACAGATTGTCCAAGTAAAAAGTTGTGCAATTGCCATCGAACTTGCATGGCGTAATTACTAGATAAAGTTTGATGAATTAAAAGAGAATGCAGAATAGATGCTACAGGCAACAAAACACCAGCGCATAGCAACATTATGAATAATGCAGTACCGTGACTTGAAATAAATAATTGAGGTTGAGTTGTAGTTGTCCAATCAACAATTGAACCAAGACAAACAAAGAAAAGAGCCTCACCTAAAGCAATTAGAGAATTTAAAAAGGCTGTAGCAAATAAGAATTTTCTAAAGTCCTTTGAGAAAAAAGAAATAAAGCCTATTAAATTTTTAGGAGGATTATCCTCCCCTTTAGTTTTAAAGGGAGGTATAAGTCTTTCGAAAAAATCAAATAGGCCTTTTAACATTATGAAATCTTATTTTTCCATTGACTGCATAATGTCGTTAATGCGATTACTTGCAACGTCTATATGACGAGCAATTGATGCTACATGATTTGGGAACATAGCATCACCCTTGTCATTACCACCTGCAGCAACATACATTGGATTGAATTCTCTTACATATTCTAGTCTCTTTAATGCTGCAGTTACATTCTCAGCACCACCTCTTGAAATAACCGAAGAATCAACAGCGACTAGTCCCTTAAGTATATTCTCAACAACAGAAACAACGCCCTTTGCAAAATATACATAATTATCAGATTCAAAATGCTTAATCTTATCTTTGTTTAAGTATCCTAAAGAATACTCTAGCATTTGATTGCAATATTTTAAGATTAAATAGACATCATCAGATTTAACGTTATAAACACCTGAGTTTTTGGCACCTGTATCTACTGATAAAGCCCAAGATTTCCAATTTTGAACACCTTGTTTATACTTTCCTTCAGTATCATAAATCCACCAATATCCCCAAACATCATCTGCGTAAACAAAGTATCTTGAAGTTGCATCCACTAATCTTTGGTCCATAGTATCGTTCTTACCATAACGAGATATGGTTTTAGCAATAATATCTGAAGCAGGACGTGTGGCGTAAATAACACCTTTTTGATAATTTACAATATTATCCAAAATAGATGGAACAAAGAACAAATCATTTGGGATCCAACCAAAGGTTGAGTTAAGCTGAGTGTCGATTGCAAATGTAGTTGCATCAGCCAAGATTAAAGCTCTGTCTCTGTCAGTTGTATTCTCAGTTATCTCAGGAGGAACATAACCTTTTGGGCATGTTGATGAAACTAAACCAACAGTTAATAAGTACAAAACATAAATCCCAATTAAGCCTGAAACGACTTGAAGAATTCTATTAGACTTCAACTTTAGAAAAGATTCTTTCATTATTACTTCTCTTTATGTACTGTTATTATTTTTTATGTAAGTATTATACAGAATATATACTAAATAGTATTACTAATTATGATTGATGAAATGACAAAGTCAAAATTTAAGTTTTAACACATCAAGAAAGTTAAAAATAATTATTGTTTACTCATCTATATATCAAGTCGATCGAGTTTTACTTTTTCATATAAAGACAAACAACGAATCTAACTTTATAAATTACAAATAATATTTTGAGAATAAAAGAGTTTTGATTTATATAAAAAAATGCTAGATCTAATAAAACCTAGCATTTATATAAAATAAGATTAAATTACTTCTTAACTACAGCAGTAATAGCATCAACAATGCTATCGATATTATTTGTATTGATACCTGCTACACAGATACGGCCTGATGCAACAGCATAGATACCGAAATCTTTACGTAACATCTCAACTTGATCCTTATCAAGACCAGAAAATGAGAACATACCATTCTGCTCTGTTATAAAGTCGAAATCACCAGCACCAGCTTCTTTTAACTTTGAAGATAATAACTGACGCATCTCGTTAATACGATCACGCATGCCCTTTAATTCAGCTTCCCATTTTGCACGTAATTCAGGAGTTGAAAGAATTGTTGAAACAATCTTTTCACCATGTGCAGGAGGATTTGAAATAGCAGTACGAACTGAAATCTTAACCTGTGAAAGTACTTTTGCAGCTGTATCTACATCTGATGAAACAACTGTTAATACACCAACACGCTCATTGTATAAACCAAAGTTCTTTGAGAATGAACTTGCAATTAACATCTCTGGATTGTATTTAGCAATTGTACGAACGCCAAAAGCATCTTCTTCAAGACCGTTACCAAAACCTTGATAAGCAAAATCAACAAAAGGAATAAGTTTCTTATCAGCTAAGAACTTAGCAATAGTTTCCCACTGCTCTGCAGTTGGATCGATACCTGTAGGGTTATGGCAGCAAGCATGTAATAGAACAACGTCGCCTTCCTTAGCCTGAGATAGAGTCTCAATCATTCTGTCGAATGCTAAGTTGTGATTTGCTCTATCATAATATGGGTAACGTTCGAACTTAAGACCAGCAGAAGTAGCAACCTGATAGTGGTTTGCCCAGGTAGGATCTGAAATCCAAATTGTAGTTGCAACATTTTGCTGATGTAAGAAGTCAGCACCAATACGTAAAGCACCGGTACCACCAGGACAATGGCATGATACAGCACGACCACCGTCAACTAACTCAGAACCTTTACCAAAGATTAATTCACGAGCTAAACGGCCATACTCAGGAAGACCTGTGATTGGTAGGTATGACTTGGTCTGTTCAGTCTCTAAAAGAATTTTTTCAGCATCTTTTACTGAATCAAGAATAACTGTTTTACCTTCGTTATTCTGATAAACACCAACACCTAAGTTAGTCTTGTCAGATCTTGAGTCTTTCTTAAAAGCGTCGTTTAAGCCAAGGATTGGATCTGCAGGAGCAGCCTCTATACGATCAAAAAACATGTTTTCACCTGTTAATAAAAAATTTTTAATAACTATATCACAAAATTATGTCTCGTTGAACAATCAATAAATTGCTCTATTACAGTGAGATTTTTAAGCCTCAAGCTTAACAGCAGAATGCTTTTTCATATAGTTTCTGCGATAGTTTGCTTTGGCCAAAGGTACCCAACCTTTTAGTTTCCATCTAGTAAACATAATTACGCCACGAACACACTCATCGCAACAAAAACCAATCCAAACACCAAGCAAGCCTAAGTGCATAAATACACTTAAGAATGTGCCCACAGTTACAGACACGCCCCACATAGAAAGAATTGCCATGAACATAGGAAATTTAGCATCACTTACAGCTCTTAATGAGTTGATAAGGATAATGTTTAAGATTCTTCCTACTTCCATGATTACAGATACATAAAAAATAGGTCTTGCCATTTCAAACACAACAGGATCTGAAGTAAAAATTGATAGAACAGCATCTCCTAACCATAAAGGGATATTTATTGCCAAAATTGCTGTGATACAAACACCAATCTTTACAGAATACATAACTTGCTTGTTTGCCAAGCTAAGTTTCATTGCACCTGCATAATGAGATACAAGAATCTCTGTACCTAGTGCAACAGAAATGGAGAACAACATGATAATTGAACACAATTGCATATAAATACCATGTGTAGCTAATGCAATTGAACCAAATGTTCCAACAATGGAAGTCATAAACAAGAATTGAAGCTGCCAAGTTAAATTCTCACCAGCACCAGGAATACTAATAGAGAAAATTTGCTTTAAAATCTTTTTCTTTATGATAAAGAAAAACTTTGGAACAATTCTAATACCGGTTCTCTTCACCATTAGATAATACAAAAATCCTACAGAAATAAATCTTGCAGTAACAGCACTCACAGCAACGCCATAAATACCTAGTTTTGGAGCGCCAAAATGTCCAAAAAGTAAGATGTAATTTCCAATCACAACTAAAAAATTTGCTGCAATGTTAATATACATTGGATCACGAGTTCTACCATATGCACGTAAAACAGATGAACAACAAAGATTAATTGCCTCTGCAACAAACATTATGGACAAAATCATTAGATATTTTCTTGAAGTTTCATAAATATCAGCAGGAACATTCATTACATCACAGATAACACCTGATCCTAAAAAACATCCAGCTGAAATTGCGATGCCCCAAACTATATTTAGTCCAAAAGACATGTGCACTATTCTGCACACCATGCTCTTATTTCCACTACCTAAAGCCTGAGCACAGCATACACAGACACCAATATTTACAAAATTAAATAAGGTAAAGGCAAATTGGAAGGCCTGACCACCTAGGTTTAACTCAGCAATTGCTTGCAAGGAAATCATTCCCGCCATCGCTGTGTTAATAATAATGGTCATAAAATGCATGCTTAAATCAATAAAAATTGGCCAACTGAGCGAGAATAATCCATGTTTGTTATGCCCTTTTCCGACATCCAATTGATCTGAGCTAGTATTAGACATTATATTTCCTAGTATTTACGTAACGTTAATTTTGTAGTGATTATAAACTAATCAACGTAAAAAAAAACCAACTACCATGTATACAGATAATTGGTTTTTGTATAATTTTTCTAAAGATTTAAAGAATCTTTGCTAAAAATTCTTTTGTTCTTTCGTGTTCTGGATTTGAGAATATTTGTTCAGGAGAAGCATCTTCTAAAATTTTACCCTGATCAACAAATAAAACTCTATCTGCAACCTGCTTAGCAAATCCCATTTCATGGGTAACACACATCATGGTCATACCAGACTGAGCTAAATCACGCATTACATCTAAAACTTCATTTACCATTTCAGGATCTAATGCAGAAGTAGGCTCATCAAAAAGCATAACCTGAGGTTCCATTGCAAGAGCTCTAGCAATAGCTACACGTTGCTGCTGGCCACCTGATAATTGTTCAGGATAGGCATTTGCTTTATCAGACAAGCCCACGCGAACAAGTAATTCCATTGCTTTCTTTTCTGCTTCTTCTTTTGACTTTTTACGAACACTAATTGGTGCAACAGTAATATTCTCAAGCACAGTCATGTGAGGGAATAAATTGAAGTGTTGGAAAACCATTCCAACTTCAGCACGAATATTGTTGATATTTGTCTTGCGAGTTATTTGCTCGCCGTTAATAGCAATAGAACCTGATGTTGGAACTTCAAGGTAATTTACGCAACGAAGTAATGTACTCTTACCTGAACCTGAAGGACCAATAACAACTACAACTTCGCTTTTTTTGATACGAAGGTCAATACCCCGAAGGATCTCGTTTGAACCGTAACTTTTGTGCAAATCTTTAATTGTTATCATTTAATTTCTGCTTCCATTAGAGTTGTATTTCTTCTCAAGATAAGAAACCAATCTACTGATAGTTAATGTCATAATCAAGTAGATAATTGCAACTGCTGACCAGATCTCAAATGATCTGTAGGTTGCAGCAATAACAAGCTGACCTTTTCTTGTTAGTTCTTCAAAGCCAATAACAGAAACTAAAGAAGAATCCTTTAACATAGCGATAAATTCATTACCTAGCTGTGGAATTGTTCTTCTAAATGCCTGTGGGATAACAATCTTAAGCATAGTCTGATACCAATTAAGGCCAAGAGAACGACCAGCTTCAAACTGACCTTTATCAATAGATTGAATACCAGCACGGAAAATCTCAGCTACATAAGCACCTGAGTTAATCGAACAAGCAACAACAGCTGCTATATATGGCTCAATTCTCATTCCTATGATGGCTGGAAGCGCAAAATATATGATGAAAATTTGAACCAATAAAGGAGTACCACGAATGATATCTACATAAATTTTTGCAGGAATTCTTAAGATTCTGTAGCTAGATAACTCAGCAACACCAACAAACAAACCAATAAGTACACCGCAAGAAACGGCAACTAATGTGATTTGTAAAGTTACTAAAGCACCTTCTAAGAGAAGTCTTCCTGTGCTTAATACAAATTGAGTATCAATGGATTGAAAATATTCAATAATAGAACTCATTATTTTTATCTTACCTTATACAAAGATTTGAGCAAATTCGCCCAAATTATTCAGCAGTGTTAAACCACTTCTTGTTAATTTCAGCAAATTTACCGTTAGCACGAATTTTCTGAAGACCATCGTTAATCTTTTGTAGGATTTCAGGCTGATTCTTTGAAACAATAATACCGTAGTTTTCACCGTTTAAAAGCTCATTGATTTCCATGTAAGTAGTGTCTTTCTTTGTCTGTAAGAAATAAGCATTTACAGGTCTATCATTTAAAACAGCTTCACAACCCTTTGATTTTAATTCCATAAAAGCTTCAGGAACTGTATTGTATGTGCCAACATTACCTGATACTTCCTGTGCAGCATTTGCACCTGTTGTACCGATCTGAGCACATAAACGAGATTTCTTTAAAGATTCAAAAGATGTGTACTTATCTTTATCAGCTGTACGAATAATTGCACTGATACCAGACTTATAGTAAGGCTCAGAAAAATTAACCATTTTTGCACGATCTTCAGTAATAGTGATACCAGCAATAGCACCATCTAACTGAGTAGTTAAAACACCAGGAATTAAGGCATCAAAAGGCATATTAACAATTTTAATGTCCAAACCTTCTGCCTCACCAATTGCTTTAATAATGTCTACATCGTAACCAATGATATTAGATTTATCGTCTGTAAACTCAAATGGAGCAAAAGTAGCCTCTGTGCCGATTTTTAAAGTTTCGGCGTTAGCAAAGCTTATTGTTGAACATAAAGATAAAGCTGCTAATAACAATGCTCTTTTCATGATTTTATCTCCCGAAAATATTTTTGCCTGCAGATCCCCACAAGCGTTGCGTGCATTTTATCAAATATCTTTGATATAAGCCAAATAAAATGCAAAAATGCATACATAAGGAGAAAAAATTTAATATAGACAATGTCTTTTGATTATAAAAAGCTCAAAATTTAGAGATATTACATATTAAATTAAATCAACTTAATCTAAAATGTTTGTAATATTGATTTAAATTAGCTTAGGTAAGGAGAAAATACCGTGGCAATTAAGAATGTAGTATTCGATTTTGGTGGTGTTCTTTTAGATTGGAATCCAAGATACTTCTATCGTGATATTTTTAAAGATGATGAAAAAATGGAATATTTCATGAAAAACATCATCACATCTACATGGAATTCACAAATGGATAGAGGTCGTACATTTGCAGAATGTATGAATGAACTATCTCAATTAAATCCCGAATTTGCTACAGAAATTAACCAATACAGATCTGGATGGGAAACCATGCTTAAAGGCGAAATTCCAGAAGGAATTAAATTATTTAATGCTGTTGAAAAAGCAGGAAAGTTTAAAATGTATGGTCTAACTAATTGGTCTGCAGAAACCTTCCCTTATGCATTTAATAAATATAAATTTCTTCAAAAATTAGAAGGTATTGTTGTTTCAGGCGAAGAAAAAATGATTAAGCCTGAAAAAGGCATTTATCTAACTTTGCTTGAAAGATATAACCTAAAGCCTGAAGAAACTTTCTTTGTTGATGACAATATTAA
>CAZEXR010000095.1:0-8941 GCA_964516675.1 uncultured Enterobacterales bacterium
AAGATGCTAGAATTTAGTCTGACTTTAACAGATCAATTTCTGGGGTCAGACTAATTTGACCAGGCTTTGTTATTTATGAACTACTTAGAGTTAGGATTTGGAAGTGTAAGCTGAGTATATAAGCTTAATTTCATAGTTCTAATATCTTCTCCTAAGTGCTCTAAAAGAAGTGCTAAGTTCTTATTATTTGCAATGTTTGTCCTTGCATCCTCAATAGCCTTTAGATACCAGTAGCTAGCAAGATTTTCTGGTGAGTTATTTGGTACACCAGGAACAGTTACAAGCTTTAGTTCAATTGGGTGATTCATTACAATAGAAAATTTAGTTCTTAAATTATGATGAAAATCAGGTGCATTAACTAATAATTCAAAGTCTTTTGAGATTTCTAATGTCCAATCATACTTGTTATCACCATTTATTATTCTATTTGAATAACACAGAGCTGAGAACACAGGACCATCGTTATAGCCACTCTTAAGGATAGTTTGGAACCAAGGATCAGTTTTGGCTACTTTTGGATAAAAGTCTTTTGCCTCAAGCTTTCTTCCTAGTCTTTTATTTTCAAACTGAAGATCTTCCTCTAAGAGCTTTAATGTAGATTCTCTAAGAGCTTTAGGATTACCGTCAACTAAGTTCGATGTATTTTCACTACTTGACTGTTCAACATGATTAAAATCATTTCCTGATACTACCTGCGCCTCAACTGTATCATCTTCATCACCATCATCTGTTTCTTCAACGTAATTTGATTGATTTTGAACAGTTGTCTGTGTATCTTCTTGAATATCATTGTCAATAATTTCTTGACTGTTTGTATCGATGTTCTCTGTTGTTGAGGCATTAATGTCAGAATTAAAAGAATTATTATCTTTAAAGGTTAAATCTTCACCACCAAGATTTTCAGCCTCATTTTTATAATTGCCGTATTTGCCAACAAGAGCATTTTCAAGAGCAATACTTAATTCCTGAGAGAAATCATTTGTTGTAGAGTGTGATGCTCTAATAGGTGTATTTAATCTAACATTTTTCGATAGAGCATATTCATAAGCTTCATCTACAGTTTTCATATCAAGATTAAATGGATATGATTTAGGATCTATTACTTTGTCAAAAAATCCTTTTTGGTACTTTAAAGTAATTCGATTACCTGATGATACTGCAACGTCTGCTTTGTTGTTTGTTTCTATTGAATTCTGAGCTGTGTTTTGGGATGACGATGATGGCGAAGATATGTTTGTATCACTATCTAAGATAGTTTCTACTCTGTTATCATCTTCAAAAGCTACGCTTTCCTCGTCTAAAACAGTGTTGGTATTTTGCTCAGAACTCTTACTATCTTCTTCTAACACAGAATTTTTATTAAGATAAACGGATTCAGCTTTTAGTTTTTCATCTAATTGAGTATTTTGCTGAATCTGAGCTAATGCAGCTTCTTGAGCTAATCTTAAATTTTCTGCACCAGATAATTGAGATTGCATAGGTTCAAGGGTAAATTCAGATTCTTGGTTAGATGGTTTACTGTTTGTTCCATCGTTTGAACTAATGAATTCAGCTGCAATCTTTTCAAAATCATTTATTTGAGAATTATTTTTTACTGGGTCATTAATATTTGTATTAGAAACAACTGTGTTGTTTTCTGCTGTTTTGCTCTCTAAAACAGAGTCATCAGAAACATCAAAAGGAACCTCTTCAATTGGTGTTTTTATGCTGTTAACAGACAAAGCCTCAGTATTTGATGCTGGAATTATTTCTCCATTTGCACCAAAAGACGGTAATTTAGAAATAACAGATGAAGTAATTTCGCTTGATTGTGAGCTTTGGGTTGCTTTTGTAGAAGATGTCATGTCTGAAACGATCTCAGATATTCCTTCGATACTTAAACGACCATCAACATTTGTATTTGATCCACCAGCTTCTTCAAGATATTGATTTGCTCTATCTCTTAATAGCTTAAGATAACTTCCAATATCATCAATTAGCTTTAAGTTGATATTACTATCTAAAAGTGGATTATTAAAAGCGTCATTAAAAGATGAACTTGTATTTAACGGCTGTTCATTAGTAATGACAGTTGACTCTTCATTTTTTCCATTAACAATTTTGCTTAACTTATCTACGATGTCTGTGTTTGCAACCTTTGTTGTTGTCACAGTCTTATTCTTCTGAACTTCTAACGCACTAATTAAAATAGATAATTCATCAGAATTAGCTCTTACAGATTCAAATGGATTTTTTTTCTGAATTGCAACTGAAGCTGTTTCTGTTGAAGAAATGGTTTCAGGGGGATTTTCAATAGCAGTATTACTTACGTGGCTATTAGAGGATATTTGAGTTGTATCATTAGCAACTGCTTGTTTTGTATCCTTATGTTCTGATTCTTCAAAAGAATTAGCTTTATTGAAATCATCTAAAGAATTTAACTGTTCATTTTTAGGTGAGCTTAAAACAGCTTCTTGTAGCTCTTTGGCCTGTTCGTTTAATTGACTTACAGTTTCTTCTTTTAGCTCAATTGGTTCTATTTGAGATATTAAAGACAATAAAGATGGATCGGTTAAAGATTGAGTTTGATTATTTAAATACTCAATCTCTACACTGTTATCTTCACCTATCCAATCTTTTTTTTTTCGGGGGTAAATGCTAATAGACGCAATACTGTCATTTCAAATGCAGCTGCGCCATCTGAGGCTAGTTTATATTCTTCAAGTCCCTGAAGACAGATTTGATAGTAAAGCTGAAGGCCTTTTGCAGAGAAATCTTTAGCATAGTTTTCTAATGTGGTATTTGGAACAGAAAATACATTTAATGCATTAGTTCCACCAATC
Source organism: uncultured Enterobacterales bacterium (assembly GCA_964516675.1). GTDB lineage: Bacteria > Pseudomonadota > Gammaproteobacteria > Enterobacterales > Succinivibrionaceae > Succinivibrio. The sequence continues at coordinate 2,823 of CAZEXR010000095.1, forward strand.
ATCTGATATAAAGCTAAATCGTGAAAGGTTAATACCAAATCATCTAATAAATTCTTATAGTTAGGACTTATTTTTCGAATAGTGCTTAGAACATCTTCAAGTTTAACTTGAGAATTTAACTTTAGTAGTTCTAATATCTGACATACAAATCCATCGCCTGCAGTACCAAGCATTGATAAAACGATATCACGATTGATTACGCCATTACCTAAAGCAACAGCTTGATCGCATAAGGATAAAGCATCTCTCATACTGCCTTTTGCAGCACGACCAAGTAATATTGCAGCTTCTCTATCACAAGGAATGGATTCTTTGCTTGCAATTTCTTCAATTCTTGTGGCTATTTCATCAATAGAAAGTGCTTTTAATTGGAACTGAAGACAACGAGATAATACTGTTGTAGGAATCTTTTGAGGATCAGTTGTTGCAAGAATAAATTTAACATATGAAGGAGGTTCTTCTAATGTCTTTAAAAGCGCATTAAAGCTGCTTGTAGACAACATATGAACCTCATCGATGATATATACTTTGAATCTGCCCTGTAATGGCGGATATTGGGTATTCTCTAAAAGCTGACGTGTATCATCAACTTTTGTTTGAGAAGCTGCATCGATTTCAATTACATCAGGAAAATTACCACCTGCAATAGCTGTACATATATCACAAGGATCTGAATTTAAATCAGGTTGTGAACTTATTCCATTTTCACATTCAAGACATTTAGCAATAATTCTAGCAATAGTTGTTTTGCCAATACCTCGTGTACCTGTTAACAAATATGCGTGATGAATTCTTTGTTGATCGATAGAATTCTTAAGAGCATTGATAACATGCTCTTGACCTACTACATCATCAAAGTTCTGAGGACGATATTTTCTTGCAAGGGCCTGATATTGACCAGATAGAGCTATTGCCATAAATGTTTTTAATGACCTGGAAATTTAACTAAACTAAAGCAGTCAATATTGTACTTATCTTTGATAAGTTTTGCGCCACCTAAATCGAACAATTCAATAATAAAAGCAAATGATTCTACTTTTGCGCCTGCTTTTTCAACTAGCTTAATCATAGCACCTGCAGTACCACCTGTAGCTAACAAATCATCTAATAATAGAACTTTGTCGTCTTTTTTTAGGGAATCTTTGCAAATCTCAAGGCTGTTAGAGCCATACTCTAATGTGTATTCTTCTCTGATTGTTTCACGAGGTAGCTTTCCTGGTTTACGTACAAGAACTAAACCACAACCTAATTTATAAGCAAGAACACAACCAAAGATAAAGCCACGAGCATCTGCTGCTACAACGTAATCTATTTTTGAATCTCTGTATACATCATAAAGAAGATCAATAGTTTCTTTTAAAGCTTTTGGATCTTCAAGAAGAGTGGTGATATCTCTAAATAAAATACCTTCTTTTGGAAAATTCTCTACCGCAGCTATAGAATTTTTAATAAAAGAAATGCGGTTTTCATAATTTTCTATTAAAGATGTATCAATCATTTTTTTCCTACCAATGCAATGCGGTATAATTTGAACAGCTGAATATTTTAGCAAAAATTTTACCTATTTTTAATAAAAATCTACAATTATGAACAAATATAAGTCCGTACTTTTTGACCTTGATGGCACTCTCCTTGATACAGCTAAAGATATCATGGGTGCTTGCAATTACACTTTAAATAAATTTAATTTTGAAAGTGTAGATGAGGCGATTTTGAGAACAAAAATTACAGCAGGTATGAGAGAACTATTAAAACTTGGTGTACCTCAAAATCAATGGGAAACTGCCGGCATTGAAACTGTAATGAGAGATTGTTTTGCAAACTACTATAGAGAACATATCTGCGATAAAACAACCGCATTTGATGGAATTGCACAATTGATTGATGACCTTCATTCAAAAGGGATTAAAACAGCTGTTATTACAAACAAATATTTTGATATGGCAAAAAAAGTTTTAGATAAATTTTCTTTTTCAAAAAATTTTGAGGTTATTTTAGGTTGTGATTCCTTAAAAAATACAAAACCTCATCCAGAGCCTCTTGAAAAAACAATCAAAGCACTTAATGTACAGCCGAGCTCCACAATTTATGTGGGAGATCATCTCAATGACATAAAGGCTGCAAATGCGGCAAAAACAGATAGTGTTATAGCTCTTTGGGGGTATGGAAAAAACGAATGCCCTAATATTGAGTCTTGGGGGGCAACATTTAAAGCAAATAATGTTTATGAGCTAAAAGAGATTATTTTTTGCTAAAATAACATCAGATTTAAAAGGTCAAATAAACATGAATAACAAATTTAATCTTTCAATAGCATTATCTACTTTATTACTAGGTTCTGCTCAAGCAAGTACAATCTACGATAAAGACGGAACATCATTAGATGCTTTTGGCAAAATTGATGTTATGGCTCTTTCTGACAGCGCTGCTCGTTCCATAAAAAGTGCAACTAATAAAAAAAGCAATGATGCAACTATCCAAAATGCTGTTCATTTTGGTATTGCAGGAAGAACAAAAGTAAACAATTCTTTATATGCCATCGCTGCTTCTGAATGGCTAATGCCAACAGGAAACAATGGCGTTGATAATATTAAAACAAGAGCTCAATACGTCGGCTTAGATGCCCAGCAATATGGTACTTTAACCTTTGGTAGAGGCGATAATGCTTTCTATACCGTAGCTGGTGTTACTGATATTTTTAATCAATTAGACTCTAATGTTAATGACCATTATGCTTTTGGTGACTATCAGCCAGCTTTGGCCATGTATTCTCTTTCATCTATGGGATGGGACTTTAGAATTTCTTATCAAACAGCTGCAGATAATGTCAATGATACAGACATAAGTATTCATAATGGAGCTGCTTTCTCATTTGCGACACGCTTAGACAATGGAATTGGCATTGCTTATGGAATGAGCTACTACTATCTAAAGCACGATGATAACCATCAGATTGCAAATTATTACCAAGGCCAAACTCAAAAGATGTATCCTTTTGCAAAAAATGATTTCTTTATTCAAGGTTTAAGACCTACTTGGAAGACTGATAAAGGTGTATCAATTTCTTATGGTACTTTTGGTGATGGTTTATATGCTGCATTAAACTTTACTCAAACAAAATACAATAAATTTACACATTATTTATATAGCTATGAAGCTGTTGTAAATTACGCCTTTGAGAATGGATTTGCTCTAACTTCTGGATTTGGAATAAAGAGATTTAATGGCGCAAATATTATTGAAGATTTAACAATTGGTGCATATTATAACTTTACACCTAACTTTAAGTTTTTTGTCGAAGCCTGTTTTGATATATCATCAAAACCAGAACACTATTATACAAAGAGCCAAATTAAAGACATGAATCTAACAAGAAATAAAGCTTTAATTGGTGCTGAATACGCTTATTAAACAAATAAGTGATATGATTTAATAAATTGAAATTTATAGGAATTTTTATATGTTAAGTAAAAACATAAAATTATCAATGTTAGCTGCAGGTGCCCTACTAAGTTTTCAGGCTTTTGCAGATACTGGATTTAAAGTACCTGTTCACTACAATATTGAATTAGTAGATGGTCAAAGTGATCCTGATTCATATAGCCGTTTTAGCCGTACAGTTACTCTAGCTCCAGGCAAACATCAGGTTGTTGTTACTTTTAAAGATACTTTTAAAAATGGCTCTGACTCTCGTATCGTTCAATCAATTGATCCTTTAGTTATTAATATTGAAGCTCTAAAAGAAGATCAGGTTGTAACCTTCCAATACAAGCGACCAACAAACGAAGATCAAGCTAAACGCTACATTCATCAGCAAAAAGTTACCTTATCAGATACAACTGGTAAAGTATTACCTTCATCAGAAGCAAGTTATTTTATCCTTACATCAGATAAAGGCTTTAGCTTAATGAGAGATTATAAAGAAGAATTATCTTCTCTTGGCAGATTATACGCACCTTCTTCATTATCAGGCACAGATACAGGTCTTCAGATGACTGAGTATGGTTCAGCAACAATTAGAGCTGGTTCTGATGCTAAGGCAAATGTTCAAACTCAAGGTTTAACACTTGAGCCAATGGGCGGTGATACATCAGCTATGAGCACTACAACAGTTGGTGGTAAAGCTAATGTAGCCACATACAATGAAATGGTAAGAATGTATAACAGTGCAGACGATGCTACAAAACTTAAGTTTGTAAAATACGTAATGTCTCACTAAAAAACAACAATTTTAAGCAGGGCTTTATAGCTCTGCTTTATTTTTATATGAAATAGATATGCAAAAAATTTCTTTAACTGTTGTAATTCTTACTCGTAACGAAGCTGACAACATAACTGATTGTATAAACAGTGTTAGCTTTGCTGATGAAGTTTTAGTTCTAAATAATGGTTCTACAGACAATACTGTAGAATTAGCACAAGCTTTAGGAGCTACTGTCATCGAAAGAGATCTGAATAACGATTACTCAGGACAAAGAAACTTCGGTATTGAGACAGCAAAAAATAATTGGATATTGATGCTAGACGCTGATGAACGTGTAACAGAAAAGCTAGCTCATGAAATTAAGGTATGTGTCGAAGTTAATAAGGATGCTTGCTATCAAATATCACGTGAAAATCATTTCCTTGAAAGAAAAGTTCTTCATGGAGTTTTAAGACCAGATAATGTAGAAAGATTATTTAAAAAAGAAGGATCTTTTTATGAGGGTCTTGTTCATGAAAGACTTCATACTCCTTATGCTAAGCAAAAGTTAAGTGGCAGACTAATACATTATCCATATAAGAGTTGGGAAGCTCATATGGAAAAAATGAATAGATATACTACAATGTTAGCTATTAAGTATCATGAAAAAGGAAAGAAATGCCATTTCTTCTCGGATATCTTAATCAAGCCACTTTGGGCATTCTTTAAGATGTATGTCATTCATGCCGGTTTTCTTGACGGAAAATTGGGTTTTGAGTTTTGTTTAACTCACTACTTTTACACCTTAGAAAAGTATCTAAAGCTAAACAGTCTAAATAAATACAACGGACGTATATAAATGCTTATATCTGTAATTGTTTCTACATATAATCGACCAGATGCATTAGCTTTGATTTTAAAGTCTTTTAATTATCAAACTGACAAAGATTTTGAAGTATTGATTGCTGATGACGGATCTACTCAAGAAACAAGAAAATTGGTAGCTCAGATGACAATGAGCTGTAATTTTTCGATTACTTATGTAAGACAAGAAGATCTAGGCTTTAGATTAGCTAGAATACGTAATTTAGCAGCGCAAAAAGCTAAAGGTGAGTATCTTGTATTCTTAGATGGAGACTGTGTACCTAGACCTTCATTTATTGCAGTACACAGAAAACTAGCTCAAAAGAAATTTTTAGTAGCAGGAAATAGAATTCTTCTATCAGAAAGTTTTACAAAAGAAACTTTAGATAAACAAAGTACAATTTGGACCTACTCCATCTTTAAGTGGTTTTTGATTTACCTATCAAAAGGAATTAACAGACTTCATCCTCTACTTGTTCTACCGTATTTTCAAAATGCGCGTAATTTAAAACAAAAATGGAAAAAAGCTAGAGGCTGCAATTTTGGATTATTCAAAGAAGATTATATTGCAGTTAATGGTTGTGATAGTGATTTCACTGGATGGGGTTACGAGGATTCTGATTTAGCAATTCGTCTTATTCATTCAGGCGTACAAATAAAATCAGGAAGATACGCCACAGGTGTATTCCACCTTTATCATAAAGAAAATGATAGAAGCAATGAAAAGCAAAACCTTGCAAAGTTAAATGAGAGATTATCCTCAGATATTGTAAAAGCAGCTAACGGATTATCAGAACTTTTAAAAAGTTAACACTTTTTTTATTCAATTACATACTGTTAAGGTTAATTTATCTCATTTATAATTCTTAACCTTAACTTTTGTGAACTTCATTTAATTTTTAAAAATAAAATTTAAAAACTATCGAAGCTTCAAAGATGTAACACACATTTTAAATCTCTCTTAGCTATAATCATAGCTAGTTTATGTTTAACACAGTAATTGTTGTCATTTTTAACATTTTTAGATCTTCATAAAAACATGTTGAAAAGAGAGCAAATATCAAAGCTCAAA
>CAZEXR010000096.1:0-8883 GCA_964516675.1 uncultured Enterobacterales bacterium
CCGTTAATATTTAACGTTTTTACTCAATTTTTGAAATGCAAAAGTTGAGTTAATTATGCAATTTTAGGTGCGGGCTCAATTGCCAGGGTAATGGCTAAAACTGTAAACATGATGATTGCGGAAGGCAATAACTGCGTAAAGTTAGCTGCTGTTGCATCTCGTTCTCTTGAAAAATCTAAAAATTTTGCCAAAGAATTCGGCATCGAAAAAGCATATGGTTCATATGATGATTTATATAACGATCCATCAATTGATCTAGTTTATATTGCAACTCCACATAATTTCCACTTTGAACAATGTAAAAAATGCTTAGAGCATGGCAAACATGTTTTATGTGAAAAAGCTTTCACTGTAAATGCTAAAGAAGCAAAAGAGCTTTGCAAACTTGCTAAAGAAAAGAAACTTTTAATTACTGAGGCTATTTGGACTCGTTATCAGCCAATGAGGGCTATCATTGATGAAACTGTTGCCTCTGGTATTGTAGGTTCTCCTATGATGGTTACAGCTAATCTTGGATATTTCATTTCAATGAATGAAAGACTTGTAAAACCTGAGCTAGCTGGTGGTGCCTTGTTAGATGTAGGTGTTTACTCTTTGAATTTTGCGAACATGGTTTTAGGCGATCCTGATAAGGTTGATGCTGTTTGTGTTAAGAATAAAGCTGGAGTTGATATGTCAAACTCTATGACCTTAACCTATGAAAAGACAGGTCAAATGGCTGTATTATGTTCATCTGCGATGTCTGTATCAGATAGATTTGGCATGATCCATTGTACTAAAGGCTTTATACAAGTTGATAATATCAACAATCCTAAAGGCTTAAAGGTTTTTGATATTGAATATAATCTTGTAAAAGAGATTAAATGTCCAAAACAATACACAGGTTATGAGTATGAGGTAATTGAGGCTGCCAAGGCTATTGAAAATGGACTTACAGAATGTGATGCTATGCCTCATGAAAGAACAATTTACATGATGGAGTTAATGGACTCTATTCGTGCTCAATTAGGTATTAAATATCCTTTTGAATAAAATAAGAAGGTTTTTTATGACAAAGAAATTACTAATCGCTCTAGATATTGAACCTCGTCATCTAGAGCTGTATAAAGCAGCAGGTGATCTTGATATCACTGTAAAAAAGCAAGCTGATGTAACAGTTGAAGATGTTTTAGATAAAGAGATTATTGTAGGTAATGTAAAGCCTGCAATTGTAAAAGAAGCTAAAAAACTTGAGCTATTACAGTTAAATTCAGCAGGTTATGACAATTATCTAGGATTTGTAGATAGCAAAACAAAACTATGTAATTGTGTTGGCGCTTTTAGCCCTGCTGTAGGCGAACATATGTTGGCTATGACTTTTGATTTAATTCGTCATTTCCATCTATATCGCGATAAACAGAATAAGAAGGATTGGTCAGATTGTGGCTCAATTACTTCAGTTGAAGGTTCAACCATTGCTGTTTTAGGTTTAGGTGATATTGGTAGAAGCTATGCTCGTAAGGTTAAAGCTTTAGGCGCAGCTAAAGTTATCGGTGTTCGTCGTAATGTAAATGACAAGCCTGATTATATCGATGAGATGTATACTTTAAAGGATTTAGATAAGGTTTTACCTCAAGCTGATATCGTGGCAATGGTTTTACCTAGTGGTAAAGAAACTGTTAAGCTAATTAACAAAGATACCTTAGCTTTAATGAAGAAAGGCGCTTATTTAATTAACGTAGGTCGAGGTGATGCAGTCGATCAGGCTGCTTTACTAGAGTCATTACGCTCAGGCCACTTAGGTGGAGCTGCAGCAGATGTTACTACACCTGAACCTCTACCTTTGGATAACCCTCTATGGGAAGAGCCTAAGTTTTTACTAACACCTCACGTAGCAGGTTGGTTCTTCTTACAAGAAACTACAGAACGAATTGTTAAAATTTCATCATCAAATGTTAAAGCTTTCTTAGAAGGCAAAACACTTGTAAATGAAGTTTCTCATTAAGGAAAAAAAATGGAATATATTGAGTTTGGCTCTCAAAAAGCTAAAGTATCAAAACTCGTTTTAGGTTGTATGCGCATGCCTGAACTTGATTCAGGCAAGATTAAATCTTTACTAGATTGTGCTCATGATAATGGAGTTAATTTTTTAGATATAGCTGATTGCTATTCTAAAGGCAAGGCAGAAACCCTTTTAGGTCAAGCATTAGCAGTGGACTCATCATTGCGTGATAAGTTTTTTATTCAAAGTAAATGCGGGATTAGAAAGGAAGAAAATCTTCCAACAATCTTTGATTTTTCAAAAGACTACATTATCAAATCAGTTGATGGAATTTTAAAAAGATTAAAAACAGATCATATTGATTCATTATTACTTCACCGTCCTGATGCTTTAATGGAGCCTGATGAAGTTGGTGAGGCTTTTAATACTCTAAGTGCAAGTGGTAAGGTTCTATCCTTTGGTGTAAGTAACATGAACCCAATGCAGATGGAACTATTAAAGTCAGGTCTTGATTGTGATATTTGTGCAAATCAAGTTCAATTAAGTATTTGCCATACTCCAATGCTTAATTCTGGCTTTAATATAAATATGAACTGTGACCATTCTGTTATGCGAGATGGTGGTGTTTTAGAATATTGTCGTCTAAACAAGATAACAGTACAAGCTTGGTCTGTAATGCAATATGGCTTCTTTGAAGGTGTATTTATAGGTTCTCCTAAGTATCCAAAGCTAAATGAGGTATTAGATAGAATTGCAAATGAGCAAGGCGTTACATCTACTGCTGTAGCTATTGCATGGGTACTTCGTTATCCTGGTCTAATGCAAGCTGTAGTTGGTACTACAAAACAGCATCGTTTGATTGAAAGTGCTAAAGCTACTGAGGTAAAACTATCAAAACATCAGTGGTATGAACTTTATATGGCTGCAGGCAACGTGCTTCCATAGTTAAAAAAGGCATACCAATAAGAGAACCTATCTTTTGGTATGCTTTTTATTTATTCAATAAAAAAAATTTTATCTGTATCATATTCTTTTAATTTCGTTCTGAAAAAGAGTATATGATTGTCTAATATATAAGTATAAAAAAAAGAAAGTAATGAGTCCTAGCAATTGGACCTACCTAATTCAGCGTGCTATGTAACGTTAGATAAATGAAAGCTATGAACATAAAAAATAATATAATTAAAGCTCTGCTTTTTGGCAGTATGCTTTTTACATCTATTGATGTTTCTGCACAATATCTTGCAACTAACAACTACTATAATTCCTTGTTAGATGATGAGTCTGCTGTGAAGTTTCGTCGTGGTGCGCCTCGTTACGTCCACGCGAACAAGCAAATGCATTTTTCTCCTAAGACAACGGTTGGTGAAGCCTTAAGTTATCCTGCTTTTGAAGGTTTTTCTCATTTGTTGTTACCTAATGTAAAAACCATGGATTTATCTGTGCATTTAGATGAATTACAAAAAATTATGACAATTCATCATAATGTTACAACTCAAAATACCTTAGAGAGTCTAGATTATATAGCTCATGAGGTTGAAGAGGGCAGACAGGTCTTCTTTTCTATTTACTCTCCTGAAGAAATAAAAACCGATCCTTCATTAAAGGATTGCGGTATATTTTTCTTTAGAGGTAATAAAAACGCTCCTTTTGCCGTCGTACTGCCTGGTGGGTACTCATATAGGGGCACTATACATGAAGGCTTTCCTGTAGCTCTTAGAATTGCTCACGAAGGATATAATGCTTTTGTCTTAACCTATAGAAAAGGAAGCTTAAAGTTAGGCTCGACAGATTTAATTCGAGCAATTAATTTAATTAGAAGAAATTATGAGAGATTAAATGTATACCCTGAACATTATTCAGTATGGGGAGCCGCTGTAGGTGCTCAAATTGCAATTAATGCTGTTCAGCACGGATACTCTCAAAAGGATTTTTCTGATCCTTTAGAGACAAAGCCTTCTGTAAATGTTTTAAGTTACCCTTTAAGTTTCTATCCAACTCGTAATGATGTTCCTACTGTGATTGTTGTAGGTGAAAACGATAAAATCGTGAATAAAACAATTTTAAAATCCTCAATTGCACATTTAAATAAACTAGGAATCGAGTCTAAATACATCTCTATCCCAAGACTTGAACATGGATTTGGAGTTGGATTTAATCCAAGTTCAACTGTAAGTATCAATTGGATTGGTCGTGCTTCCTCATTTTGGGAAGATAAAGCTGGTTTTGACCATCATGTCTACAAATAAAAAATCCTAAACATATTTAAGAGTCAGCGTAAGCTGACTTTTTTATTTAAAAAAATAACAATTCAAAAAAAGATTAATTTTACTTTTTATATTAAATCGTGTACAATTAAATTAAATACAATGTAATAAACAAGTAAAAGGATTTAAATATGAATGTTTATGATTTCTCTGTAAAAGACCAAGAGGGTAAAGAGGTAGCTCTTTCATCTTATAAAGGTAAGGTTCTTTTAATTGTAAATACCGCTACCGAATGTGGATTTACTCCTCAGTACAACGCATTTCAAACATTTTTTGCATCCCATAAGGATAAGGACTTTGAAATACTTGATTTCCCTTGCAATCAATTTATGGCTCAAGCACCAGGATCAGATAATGATATCCATACTGCTTGTGTTAGACGTTTTAATATTACATTTAAGCAATTTTCTAAAATTTGTGTAAATGGAGCTGACACAATTCCTTTATATAAGTTTTTAAAGGACAACACCAAATTCAAAGGATTTGATGATAATCATGAAATAACTCCGATTCTTAAAGATATTTTAGGTAAGACTATTCCTGATTATGAGTCAACCTCAGATATTAAATGGAACTTTACAAAGTTCTTAATAGATAAAGCAGGAAACATCGTAGAACGATTTGAGCCTACCGCTTCATTAGATGATATGTTTTTAAAGATTGAAAATCTTTTGTAAGAATTTGATTAAGGATGGTGCAAAAGCCATCCTTTTTTCATGGGTTTGAACAAAGCATTAAAATTTACTACCATGAATTGCATAAGATTTAATTGTAGGATTTTTCATGGATAGCCATAAGTACGATAGTTTAAAAATTGAAAACCAATTGTGTTTCCCTTTATACGCTTGCGCAAAAGAGATTGTAAGACGCTATCATCCATTTTTAAAAGATATTGATTTAACTTATACTCAATATATTGCCATGATGGTTCTATGGGAAAAAGAAAGTATCAATGTAAAAGAGCTTGGAAATATTCTATTTTTAGATTCTGGTACTTTAACCCCTCTGTTAAAGAAATTAGAGCAAAAAGGTTTAATTACACGTTCTCGTTCTCTTGAAGACGAGAGAAATGTTTTAATCTCGATTACTAAAGAGGGCATTTATCTTAAAGAGAAAGCCTTAGAAATTCCAAAAAACATGGTGTCTTGTTTAAATCTTGATAAAGAAAAGGCTATGGTATTAGCAAGCCAGCTCAATTCTATGTTAAATGATATCGCTTTGAGCTATGACAAATAGTTCTTGTCTTTGTCATTGAACCTTCTATTTATAAAATCTTAGTGAACTATATAAGGGCTTTTAGTCACTTAATGTGCTTAGTAACAGTGCAAAGTGGTCTTAAAAGTTCTTTTTTAGTGTTAATTTACATTCTGTAAAATAAATAATTGACAATACGTTAATTAGTCCGTAATAATTAGATATGTTCTATTTAATATACGGAAATAAATGTGTTATCAATCTTAGAAAATGAACTTCTTTTTCTTTGGTATTACTCTGAAGTTCAAATAAGACAATTATTTGGCTTTTGGGCGTTAGGAATTTTAATCGGCTCCTTTGTAGCCGTATTCTTAAAGAATAAGATTCACCAAACTATGGCTAAGCTAAATAGTCATATTTCTTGGTTTTTAGGTCTTATTTTCTCATCGTTATTAGGTCTTGTATCTCCATTATGCATGTATGGAACAATTCCTATTGTTGCTGCTTTATCAAGAACTAATGTTAAACAAGAATGGATTGCATCTTTTATGATGAGTTCAGTTTTGTTAAATCCTCAGTTATTCATTTTCTCTTTATATTTAGGAACAGATGTAGCTATTATTAGGTTGCTAGCCTGTCTTTTTGTTGGTGTATTAGCCGGTGTTCTTTGTAGAGTATTTTTTAAAGAAAAAGAATTTTTTACTTTTACAAAGTTTAGTGGTGGTCACAACCATGACACTGATCCTAATTTACTAATTCGTTATCTAAAAAACGTTTATAGAAATTTAAAAGTTACTCTTCCTTACTTTTTAATCGGTATTTTACTTACTTCTTTATATCAACGTTACATTCCCTCAGAGAATATTATTGAATTCTTCCGTGAGTATAAAGAGTTAGGTGCATTTATAACTGCAAGCATAGGCGTTCCTTTGTACGTATGTGGAGGAGGAACCATCCCTCTAATTGATGCAATGTTGAATTCAGGGGTAAGTGTTGGAAGTGCTGTGGCATTCATGTTATCAGGTGCTGCTACAAAACTTACAAATTTAGGTGCCATGAAAATTGTTTTAGGCGCAAAAAACTTTCTAATTTACATTTTGTTTTGCGTGATATCTGCTGTTTTTACCGGTATCACAATCGATTTAATTCTTTAACTCTCAGAAGATATCCATGAAAAAACTTAAAACTCTAAGTGCGGTTTTTGCAGCAGTTGTAGCTTCTTTAAATATAGCTAATGCAGCTGACGAACCTGTGTCATACAAGACAGAGGATTCTAAAGCTCCAATGGTATTTTTTACAAAAGATATTACAGCAAAAGGTTTAGTAAATATCTATGACAAGCTTGAATTTACTCCAGAAGGAAAAGTTGGTGTAAAAATTTCTACAGGTGAACCTCCTCGTAGTAATTATTTAAGACCTGAACTTATTAAAGATTTAGTTCAAAAGGTTCATGGTGACATTATTGAGTGTAATACTGCTTATCATGGCTCTAGATTTGAAACTAAGGTTCATTATGCGGTAGCTAAAGAACATGGTTACACTGATATTGCTAAGGTTGTAATTATGGATGAGGATGGAGAAACACCATTGCCTGTTCCAAATTACAAGAATATGAAAGAATTTGTTGTAGGATCTAAACTTTTAGATTACCAAACATACATCGTTCTATCTCACTTTAAAGGTCATCAAATGGCAGGCTATGGTGGAGCTTTAAAGAATGTTTCTATTGGTATGGGCTCATCTCATGGTAAGGAAATTATTCATTTAGGCGGAAAGCTGAAGGGCGATATCTTCAATTCTCCTCAGATCCCTTTCTTAGAGGCAATGGCTGAGGCAAATCTTGCATTTACAACTTATGTAAAACAGGAAAACAAGAAAGTAATCTATATCAATGTATTAAATCGTATTTCAATTGATTGCGACTGCAATGGTAATCCTGCAGAGCCTAATATCCATGATATTGGTATCGTTGCAGGTTACGATCCTGTAGCTGTTGACCAGGCTGCTTTAGACTTAGTAAAAGTAGCAGAAGGTAATGAAGCTTTAATGGCTCGTATTGCAAAACAGCAAGGCATTCACACTACAGAGTATTCAGCTCAAATAGGTGTTGGTGTTAGAAACTATCGTTTAACAGATATTGACTAATTAGTGTAGTAGCCTCTATTTAGAGGCTACATATTATAAATAGTATTTAATTTGTAAATAAGGGAAAAATTCTATGCAGATGTCAGATGCTTTGCTATCGCCTAGTGTAGCAACTGTTATGTACGCATGCAGTGCGATTGCTGCCGTGTATTCATACAAAAAAATAAATTTAAAAGATAATCAGGACAAAATTCCTTTGCTTGCTATATTAGGCGCATTGGTTTTTGCAACTCAAATGATTAACTTTACAATTCCAGGTACAGGATCTTCAGGCCATTTGTGTGGTGGTTTATTACTTGCTGCTTTATTAGGTCCTTATGCTGCTTTTATTGTAATGATTGCTGTTCTTTTTATTCAGTGTTTTATCTTTGCAGATGGTGGTGTTTTAGCACTTGGTGCAAATATCTTTAATATGGGATTCTATGGCTGTTTGGTTGGTGGTGCTATCTTTACCTTCCTATCAAAAAAAGGCTTTTCAAAAGGAAGAATTTTTACTGCTTGTATTTTAGGAAGTGTAATTTCTTTACAGTTAGGCGCATTTAGCGTGACTGTACAAACACTAGCCTCAGGCGTAACTGATTTACCTTTCATGTTATTTTTATCATTTATGCAACCAATTCATTTAGCAATTGGTATTGGTGAAGGTCTAATTACTGCATCTATTGTTTGTTTTGTATACGGTACAAGACCTGAGCTTATCTATAAAAACGAAAATGCTAATTCAGAAAATTCTCTTTCATATAAGAGTGTGCTGATGATTTTATCTTTCTTAGCTTTAGTTATTGCATGCGTCCTATCTTTGTATGCTTCAGCATATCCTGATGGCTTAGAGTGGTCAATTGCTGAAGTTATAGGTGATAAAGAGTTGCTATCAAATTCAGGAGTTGCAGCTAGTGCACAATCTCTTCAGGATAGCACCGCAATTTTACCTGATTATTCTTTTGTTGATAGCAGTTCTGCTATGGGCACAAGTGTTTCAGGCTTATTTGGTGGAGTTTTAGTTTTCTCTTTATCTTTTGCTTTAGCTTATATTGCTAAATTGTTAAAGAATGTAAAAGCTTAATTCATGAATAAGATACAAGAGGCCCTTATAGCCATTCATAAGTTAGACAGAGTTTTTGTAAAGATGGACAAAAGCTCTTTACATCCTTTGTCTTGGTCTCTTGTGTCTTTAGTTTTTCTAATTACAGTAATATCTTTTAATAAATATAATTTACTAGGTGTTTTATCTTTATTTATCTTTATATTAGTAACTCTAGTTTCCCAGATGGAAATTTAACACGAACCTAGATTCAC
>CAZEXR010000097.1:0-8842 GCA_964516675.1 uncultured Enterobacterales bacterium
TTAGATATAAGTATTTGATTAAAAGTGCCTCACTAATTTAGTGGGGCATTTTTGTTTTGTCATATTAAAAAAAAATATGATCTTTTTTAAAGATTAATTAAAGTCTAATAAATTTATTACCGATAAATAGATATAAGGGGAATTAAAACCCTATAATTACTACATAACAATTAAATTTATGAAAACTATCTAACGGAGAGTGAATATGAGTATAGATGCAAGTGCACTGACTAGCATTAAGAATGCTATCTCTAGCTCCTCCAACCAACAAACTTATTCCACCTCAAAAAGTGAAAATGTTGATTATTTGAGCTTTATAACCAAAGCTGCTGCTGGTATCTCTACGGAGAGCCGTTATAAAGCTGCTTTTGAAGAAAAAATGAAGATCGCTAATGGCAGTGATGATACTGTAGAAATTAGTGATAAATCTTTACAGGCTTTAAAGAAGTATCAGCAAAACCAATTATCAACTGATGATTCTAAAGAAACTTCTAGTTCTAGTGGTTATACCTATGACTACCAAGCTATCAAGAAAAAGAATTTAGAAAATCAGGCTCAGATTGAAAAAGAAGTAGCAGAAAAATATGGTAAGAAAACTACCACTGAATCTGATGCAACTGAAACTACTGAGAAAGTAGCAACAGATAAAACAGAAGCTGCGAAGACAGATACTGTAGCTTCAACTACAACTACAACTGATACTACAAAGACTGCATCTTCAACTGATACTACAAAAACAGAGGAGTCAACTAAAACCTATGGTTATGACTATACCTCAATGAAAGCTCAAGATGATGCACAAGCAGCTCAAATAGAAAAAGAAGTTGCAGCTAAATATGGTAAAAAGGATGAAGCTCCTGTAGAGAATGCTTTAAGCTAATTAACCATATAATTCAAAACGATAAAAGCTAATTGTCCCAAAAGTCAATTGGCTTTATTTATTTTACAAAAACAACTTTATTTAAGTTCTTTTTGACTGTTGTTTAATATTTTTGATTTGCTACTTGAAAAAAATATATAATTAATAAAATAATTATAATAGAAAAAACTATTAATAATAAAATTATAAAAGGCCTAATTAAGTGGTTACAGTCGGTAAGCATGCGACATTAAGAGACAGAAATATTTCTGCTCTAATTATATATGTGATTTTTTTTGGCATTTTCTATTTTATTTTGTGTGAATATTGTTCAGGATCATGAAGAGAAAACTGATATTAGAATATTGCAAAATTCTACCCGTATCATTGGTAACAATTTATCTGTTCTAATGCATAGAGACAGACAATACCTTTTAAGTCTTGCAAGCATTTTATCTAATTACGATTCTTATGCTGATAATAGAGTGTTAAGCATATTATCATCATATAAAGATAGTAATCTTCTTACAGAAATATGTATCCTTTTGCCTGGGGATACATTGATAAGACAAGATGTTCGTTTAATGAATGTAAGAGGAATTCTTTCTTTTGATGATGAATCTGCACAATGTATTCATGTCACAAAAAAAACACTCTCTTTTATGCAAGAGTACAATTTTGTTGTCAGAAATTTCGTGCCGGTTATAAAAAATGGCAAAACTGTTGCTATGCTCTATGCAATTATTAACTTGGAGGCTTTAAATCAGAGTATTCCTACTAACTTATTACTCGATACCAAAACTGATATGTATGTTTTTGATCCTAAAAATGGCGATCTAATAGTTGATACTTGGCATAAGTCGTTAAGAAATATAAACATGCTTTACTATCGTGCTCCTACAAGTGGTCAGAATTTAGAAGATGTATTCAATAATATCAAAGAGAAAAAGGGTGGAGAGTATGTATTCTTTTCAACTAAAACCCTCAAGAGAGTTTATTTCCATTATGAACCTTTAGGTGTTAATGATTGGTATATAGCTATGTCTCGCCCTGAGAAAGAAGTTTTTGTTGATGCAATCTATATTAGTCATGTACTTTATAAATTTGCAGCTTCCGCTTCTTTTATCACAGCCATTTATATTCTCTTCTGCTTTTATTCTTGGAAAAAGAATGTGAACTTAATTATGGAATTAGGTTCAATAGACACAACCACAAAACTTTATAACCGCAATCGTTTATCTAAAGATACTCGTGAAATTACAACCAATGAAAATTGTCCACCTTTAGTTGTTTATGTTGATGTTAATGGCTTGCATGAGGTGAATAATACTCAAGGTCATAAAGCAGGAGACAAAATGCTAAGACATGTTGCTAAAACCTTATCTAATGCTTTTAGCTCCGATAAGTTATATCGCATTGGTGGTGATGAGTTCTTTATTATTTGCACTTCTGCATATGAAGGACAATTGCAAAGCATGATTGAAAAAATTAAAAATGAGCTTCGCATCTACCACTATGAAATTGCAGTTGGAACTTCCTATAAGGAACAATTTAATTCTGTAGATGAGATGATGTCAGCATCAGATGAGTCAATGCTTGCAGATAAACGTGCCTTTTATAAAGGTCGTAATGATAGGCGCAAGTGTCGCAATTGCTAAATTTAGACTAAAGGTAAAAAAAATCTTCATAGCGTTATGAAGATTTTTTTGTCTTGAAAAACTGTTATCTAATTTGTGGGTTGTTCATCTTCTAAAATAACCCATGTACATGGAGTTTGTCCTGCAAGAACCTTTCCTGAGGTACTAATAACTCTTGCAATTGATGCTGAGGAGTTAACCACAATCATAGAGGTTACAGTAGATTCTAAATATTCAGATACCTTGTCCATATCAACAAGGATCACTGTTTCACCCGCGGTCACGGTTTGTCCAATTGAAACTTGTGAAGACAAGCCTACGCCTGAAAAACTATTAGTTCCTATGCCAAAGGTAACGTATACCTCAACGCCTGATGTAGTTCTAACTGCGAATGCGTTGTTTGATACAATAAGACGTGAAATAACACCATCACAAGGCGCAACGATTTTTGCCTCACTAGGTACAATTGCAACACCATCACCAATTAGTTTTTCTGATATTACTAAATCTGGAACTTCGTTTAATGGTACTAGTGTTCCAGTTGCAGGAGCTAATAATTCAAGATCGGCTTCCTTTCTTGCCTCTAGACTGGTTGTATCATCTTTTTTTAGAAAAGAAAAAAATCCCATATAAGACCTAATTTAAGCTGTTAATAATATCTGTAAGTTCAGAGCCAGTGTATGTTGTCATAACTTTATTATAAAGCTCAATATCAAATTGAGGTTTAATGTCATGTTCAAGATTCAATCTTTCAACAACGCCTTTTAGTTTCTGAATATTATACGCACCTGTAACTAAATAGGTAACACCTAGCTTATAAAAGAATGGTAGTAGTTCAGCTCTGGAGGCAAATCTACCTGCAATTCCTAATACAGCACCCGCCTCGAAGGCTGCCTTTGCTGCAATTACTGTCATCTTGGCAAGTACTGGTGTAAAAGCAGTGTCAGCAGGACATGGAGCTGAAGCATATTCAGCTAGAGAGCTTGTGCCTAAAAGCATCATTGAGCCCTCTGATGCGAAGGCTGGTGCTAGTAAAACAGCAGCAGGAGTTTCAATCATGAATGAAATCTTGATGAAACCATGAGCTACATTCTCTTTATCTAGTTCTTCTATACTTTCATTTGCTAATTTAATTAAGTAATCCTTTTCACTAATACGAGTAATTAGAGGAAAGACGATAGTGATGCTTTTACCTACAGATGCTTTTAACATCGCTCTAATTTCTTTTTTTAGTAAGTCTGTACCTACACAGGCTCCATAGCCTTTTAGTGGTCCTGCATCATCAAGACGGACTGTAAATATAGGTTTTTTATCATCAGCAAAATCAAATGTACGTGCTGTAATTGGAGCATTGTTTCTGATTTTATCGAAAATGCCTTTAAAGGCTTTGGTCATATCATCTTCAGTAGGTTCTGTTTGTGAACTTAAAAACAAAAATTCAGAACGTAAAAGACCTAAGCCATGAGTTGATACTGAAGGAGTATCTTCTTCATTTTGGTTTATAGCTCCTACAGCTGCTGCAATGGTGATATTAAGTAAAGATTCATCATTGATTTGATCTGACTGAGACTCTTGTCTTGATAACATACCTTTTGTCATATCAAGGGGAGGATCAACAATCACAACAGAGGAATTACTATCAACAATAACTGCGGTATTGTTTTTTATGTTTGTCGCATCAAATACACCAAAAACAGCAGGAATATTTAATTCACGTAGCACAACTCCTAAATGACCAGAATCTCGGCCACCTTCTAGCACTACGCCTTTTATATATTTTGTTTCTAAAGACAGGAATTGAGCTGGAGTTAAATTCTTTGCAATTAAAATTACATCTGATGTGATCTCTGGTAATTCAATTTCCTCGTCTTTTGTATGTTCAAGCGTATGGATAAATTCATTCATCAAAGATGACAGTTCTTGTTTGTCTGCTTTTAATTCGTTGTCGTGTTTATAAAAGCTCTCTAAGTTTCCTAAAAGAACAGAGCGCGCCGCCATACAAGCTGAACAGCCTTTTTGGATTAGTTCAAGAATTTCTTTTTTGTTATCTTGAGATGTTAGAAAACCAGCTGCTGCTCCTAATAAATCACGGACACAATCTTTAGCCGGATTTACAATTTGTAACAGCTTTTGCGAAAACTGAGCTGATTTTTTTAAGAATCTATCTGCCTCTGTTTCTATATCATAGGCAAACATCTCTTCAGATGAATAGTTAGATTTTTGTCTTGCGATAACAAGTGAAGGACCTGCGCCAACACCTGCCCCTATGGAGATTCCTGATAAAGTGTACATGCTTACTCCTAACCTAACTTCTTTACAAATGCAGAGTAGTTTTTCTTTTGCATTTCTACAAAGTACTTTGTTCCTGCACATACCGCTGCAGGAGGAATTATGATATTTAATAAAGGCACTGTTAAAGTTAATGCTACAACAGCTCCAAAACTAAAGGTTGCCATTGGATTTGTACGCAAATCTCTTTGCATCGAGTTAAATGCTATCTTGTGATTATCATAAGCATAGTCACAGTACTGTAGACAGCCCATCCAAGCTGTTAAAGCAAACCATAAAAATGGAGCTATTAGATTAACTACAGGTACAAAAGTAAAGATAAGGCATAAAAGAGCTAAAGGTAAAAAGAATAATTGCTTTTTACACTCACGTTTTAGAATTCTTGGAACATCTTTGATTAACTGCCATACAGTCATATCATCCCCATGAGTTCCTTCTAGTTTCATTTCAACTTTATCGGCAAGAAGTCCATAAAAGGGAGATGCAATAATAGTAGCTACAGTTGAGAATATATAGCAGGCAGCAAAGAAGATCATAATACTTATGAAGGTTGCTAATATATAGGCTATAAATCTGAAAAACTCAGGAATTTCTTCAAATAAGCTAAAAATAAGAGAGCTTATATAAGAATAAGATAGATATCCTAGAGTTGAGAGTAATACTAGGTTTATAAGTATAGGAATTATCACATAACTTCTGCACTCTTTAGATAGTGCAATTTTAATACCTTGAACAAGGTAGTTTATAGAATCCTTTATTCCAAGTTTATTAGTCTTCATATCTTCCATTTTTTATACCTTTTTTAGAAGTTATAGTTAATAGTATCATTTTGATCAAATGATAGGTAAAAGTGGCTATGCAAAAACTTATTTTTTCATTGTAATATAAGACTTAATTGATGCTTTAGTTTAAAATAGATTATTTAAGAGAAAATAGAAGTCGCAGGAGCTAAAAATGACATTTAATGATTCAAGTTCAATTATTTTAATTGTCGGTGCAATTGCAATTCTAGCCTTCGTTGTTCATGGGTTATGGTTTTCAGGTAGAAGCATTAACCGTAAGCTTATAAAAGGTTCATCTGAAGATCAAGAAATTGCCCAGTCTGAAGCAGTTGGCAAGGTTCGTATTGTAATGCCAAAGGTTACAGAAGAGCAGAAAAATGAAACAGCAAACCCTGATTCAAAGGTTGAGACTTTTGTAACTAAGCAAGAACCAAAATTAACTATTCCTGATGATACTTTTGAGCCTCAGCTTCGCGAGGAAAAGGTATCTCAAACTTATGAATTAAATTTATTTAGCGGTGATGGTCGTCCTTATAAAGGCCTTGATTTAGAAGAACTATTTTCTTTTTATGGTTTTATTCGTGGGGATAATGATATCTTCTGTGTTTATGAAGAACCTCAATCAAGAGAGCATGTAGTATTTAGAATTTGCTCTTTAGAAGCTCCTTATTCATTCCCTGCTCAAATGAACGATTTCCAGACTAAAGCCATTGCTTTATATATGCAGTTACCTCCTAAGGGCAAAGCTGCAATTTACTTTAAAGCTATGAGAATTGGTGCTAAATATATTGTTGAACGTTTCGGTGGCGTTGTTCGTGATAATAACAATAAGGAAGTATCTGAAGATATGTTAGATGCAACTGAAAAGCTATTACGCGATTATGATAAGTCTGAGGAATAAATATGGATCTATTTGATGGTTTAGATTTGCAATCTGATTATAGAAAACTTGTTGATACATTAAATAGATATTCTATTGCCTACTATGTTCATGATGCTCCATTAGTTCCTGATTCAGAATATGACAGACTATATCGTGAGCTTGAACTTTTAGAAACTCAAAATCCTAATTTAATTGCCGATGACTCTCCAACCAAAAGAGTTGGTGGTAATGTTTTAACCTCTTTTGAACCCGTAGAACATCGTGTTCCTTTGATGTCTATGGGGGATATTTTCGATAACAATGAGCTTATCGATTTTAATTCACGCATGCTTGAAGCTATCGGTACTGACAATGTTGAATATTGCGCAGAGCCTAAACTAGATGGCTTGGCAGTATCTTTAGTTTATAAGAATGGCTATCTAGTACAAGCTGCTACTCGAGGAGACGGAAGAGTAGGCGAGAACATTACTTTAAATGCTAAAACCATAAAATCAATTCCTCTAAAGTTAACAGGGGATAATATTCCTTCATACTTAGATGTCCGTGGCGAAGTTATTATGACTCGTGATGGCTTTAAAAAGTGGAATGAGCGCGCATTAGAAACAGGTGGTAAAGTATTTGCCAACCCTCGTAATGCAGCAGCAGGATCGCTTCGTCAACAAGATCCAAAAATTACCGCAAAAAGACCTCTTGCTTTCTACGCTTATTATGTAGGTGAGTGTGAGGGCTATTCTCTTCCTAATGATCAATATAACAGACTTTTAGAGCTTAAAAAGTTTGGTCTTCCTGTAAATCCAAATATCAAATGTGTAAAGGGACTTAAGGGGCTACAAGATTTTTATAGCGATATTCTATCTCGTCGCGATACTCTAAATTATGATATTGATGGTGTGGTTTTAAAAGTTAATTCTTTAGCTATTCAAGGTGATTTAGGCTTTACAGCTAAAACTCCACGATGGGCCATTGCATATAAGTTTCCTCCTGAGGAGATGATGACACCTTTATTAGATGTTGAGTTTCAGGTAGGAAGAACAGGTGCAATCACCCCTGTCGCTAAACTTGAGCCTGTGTATGTTGGTGGTGCTACTGTATCTTCAGCTACTTTACATAACGCTGATGAAATTAAGCGCTTAGGTGTAAAAATTGGCGATATCGTGATTGTTCGCAGAGCAGGTGATGTTATTCCTCAGGTTTCAGGTGTTGTTACAGAGAAACGAGATGGAAGGGAAAGAGATATTGTATTTCCAACTCATTGCCCTGCTTGTGGAAGCTTGATTGAAAAAGTTGAAGGCGAGGCTGTAGCTCGTTGCACTGGCGGTTTATTTTGTTCTGCTCAAATGATTGAATCAATCATTCATTTTGTGTCACGTGATGCCATGGATATAGAAGGATTTGGTGACAGAATTGTAGAGCAATTAGTTGTTACAAAGAAAATCTCCTCAGTGGCTGATTTATATTCTTTAACTCTTGAGGATTTATCCTCAACAGTTCTTGAAGAAGCAACTGAAGAGAAAAAACAAAGATTATTAGGAGCTGTTGTTGCTAAAAAGCTAATTGCAGCTATTGATAAGTCTCGTGTTATTCCTTTAAATCGTTTCATATATGCTTTAGGTATTCGAGAGGTTGGTGTTTCAACTGCTAGAACCTTAGCTTCAAATTTTGAGACAATAGATAGTCTGATTAAAGCTCAATATGAAAGCTTGATTAAGCTACCTGATATAGGTAATGTCGTAGCTACTCATATTCGTGATTTCTTTAGTGAGCCTCATAATCTTGAGATTATAGACAGACTTGTTAAAAGAGAAGATTCATTCTTGTTTAGTGCTGGTATTGAGCTTACTCCTTTACCTCAAGCTAGTGAGATGAACTTAGATGACCAACCTCTATTAGGTCAAACCTATGTAATAACAGGTACCCTTGATTCAATGGATAGAAATGAAGCAAAAGCAAAGCTTTTATCCTTGGGAGCTAAGGTGTCAGGATCTGTATCTAAAAAGACCACTGCTGTAATCTGTGGTGCTGAAGCTGGATCTAAATATACTAAAGCTGTAGAGCTTGGTATCCGTGTTATTTATGAAGAAGAATTCCTATTATTATTAAAATCGTTTCAGAAAGAGTAAATAGCAAATTTATTCTTTAATATTAGTTTGTTATCAGGAAAGTTTTATCAAATTTTTGAAAATCGAAACGTTAAAATAATCTGTCATTTGTATATTGTTTTAGCCATAATCTAAACAATATTATTATCATATTGTCTTATTTTTTTACGGTTGTATCGTTTCCCTTTGTTAATTAAATACACTTTTGTTTATGCGGTTTAATAAAGCGTTCTTTGTAATACATTGATATATGAGATATAAATCAAATTTCTTTTATAAAGTATAAAAATTAT
>CAZEXR010000098.1:0-8819 GCA_964516675.1 uncultured Enterobacterales bacterium
CAATCAATCCGCACAAACGAAACCCCAATGTCTCTCGCAGATCTCGCTGATTTACACAGACGAAACCCCAAAACCACATTAACTACAATATGTCTTTCTCTGCGAAATAATGCAGCCCTGCTGCATTTCTCTGCGACCTCTGCGTTATCTGCGGGAGAATAAACGCGCAAGAGTACTTAATCAATTGCACAAAGAAGCCCCAATGTCTCTCGCAAATCTCGCTGATTAACGCAGATATTTTAACTGCTTTCTTTTACGAAAAAAATATTGATTACTTGTAAACTATGGCAGTTATTAAATAATTCTTAATAACTGAATTTTCATCTAACTCTTTGTCTTTTAGGATATTAATAATAGGCATACAGACATTAGGAATAGAGGTGACAAAAAGTTAAACATAAAAAATGGGTGACTCTCGCCACCCTAAATGTTTTCACAACGGAATAATCCTTATTGTGATTAGCTAAATTTTCTACAAATATCAATATTTATTTTGTAAATTGCAAGTTTTATGGCATATTTTTTCTAACTTTGCTAATATTTTAACCAAAACAATACTAATTATGACAAAAATTCTAGGATTGGACTTAGGAACCAATAGTATAGGATGGGCATTAGTTGATAATACCACCAAACAAATCGTTAAAGCAGGAAGTAGAATTATTCCCATGGATGCACAAGCTATGTCTGACTTTGAATCGGGTACATTAAAGTCGGCTGCAAGTTCAAGAACTGATTTTCGAGGCATTCGTAGATTAAATGAACGTGCAGAACTTCGAAGACAAAGACTACTTAGGGTGCTTAATGTACTTAATTTTTTGCCTCCTCATTTTAAGAGGCAAATAGATTTCGATAAACATCCAGGACAGTTTATTAACCATGGTGAGCCTCTTTTGCCTTATCGTAAGGACAGTAATGGCAAGAATGAATTCATTTTCATAGATTCATTTAAGGAGATGCTTGAAGACTTTAGTAATATTCATCCTGAACTTGTAGCTGATGGTCGCAAAGTACCTTATGACTGGACTATATATTATTTACGAAAGAAAGCTCTAACTCAACCAATTAAGCGAGAAGAGTTAGCATGGATATTACTCAACTTTAATACAAAACGTGGTTATTATCAATTACGTGGAGAAGAGGATGAAACCGCAACATCTAAGAATGAAGAATACAAGGTGCTTACAGTTACCAATGTAGAAAAACTAGATGCTGTAAAAAATAAAAAGGGATCATTCTGGTATGACATTACTTATGATAATGGTGCCAAACAACGCAAGACGGGAATTGTTGATCCTAAAAATGTAGGAGACAATGTAGAAGTTATTGTTACGACCACTTATGATAAAAATGGCAATGTAGCTTATGATAAAGAGGGAAATCCAAAGATTAAACTTCGTGACCCACAAGAAGGAGACTGGACCCTGATGAAAAAGCGAACAGAAGCTGATTTGAATAATAGGAATATCACTGTAGGTGAATATATCTATGATTCTATGCTCGCAGACTCTACTATCAAAGTTAAAGGTAAACTTGTTAAAACAATTGAACGCAAATATTATAAGGATGAATTAATCAACATTCTCAACAAGCAATCTGAATTTATACCAGAACTAAGCAATTCAAATATTTATGAGCAATGTGTAAGAGAATTATATCATAACAATGAGGCACATGTTCAATCGTTGTCTCAATCTAGTTTTACAAGTTTCTTTGTAGACGATATCATTTTCTATCAGCGTCCACTTAAAAGTAAGAAAAGTGAAATAGCAAATTGTCCTTACGAACATTATCAGTTTGTAAATAAAGATACTGGTGAGATAATAAAGCAACCAATTAAGGTCATCCCAAAGTCACATCCTTTATATCAAGAATTCAGACTATGGCAGTTTATTTCAAATCTACGTGTTATTCAGAAGGAAAAGACAGAAAATGGAAAATTAAAAACAGATATTGATGTTACTAGCGACTTTATAAATACAAGAGAGGAACAATGTAAACTCTATGAACAACTTAACATGCGCAAAGACATCAAAAATAATCAGTTTGTTAAGTTGATTTGCAAAGAGAACGCTTCTTTGTATAGATGGAACTATGTAGAGGATGACAAAACTTATCCTTGTAATGAGACACGCTACCTTATAAACAGAGACAATATATTGCAAAGTGATGAGCGATATAATAAAAAAGAAATTGAATTATGGCATATATTATATTCTGTAAATGATCCTATTCTGTTAAGAAAAGCACTCAATACTTTTGCAAATAAGAATGGTCTTGATGCAGAACTTTTTGTTGAAGATCATATCCACATCAAGCCTTTTAATGCTGATTATGGTGCGTATTCAGAAAAGGCTCTGAAACGCCTATTACCACTTATGCGTATAGGTAAATACTGGCATGAAGATGATATTGATGCAAAGACAAGAAGTAAGATTGACATGATCATCAGTGGAGAAGCTGATAATGCAATCTATGATGTAGCTGCAAAAAACAATATCAATTTGACATCTATTGACTCTTTCCAAGGATTACCATTATTTCTCGCAGAGATAATAGTTTATGGCAAACGTAAAGAAGTGGGTATTTGGAAATCACCAGATGATATCACTTATTATCTTAAATATGATTTTAAGCAGCACTCACTTCGTAACCCTGTTGTAGAAACAGTATTAGGAGAAACGTTGCGTGTTGTAAGAGATATCTGGGCTAAATATGGCAAAATCGACGAAATACATGTTGAGATGGGACGCAATTTAAAGCAGCCAAAAGATAAAAGAGCGAAGGATATGCAGCGTAATTTCCAAAACGAGCATACTAATCTTAGAATACGTAGACTGCTTCAGGAGTTTGTCAATCCAGACTGTGAGATTGATAATGTGCGACCATATTCTCCATCTCAGATGGAATTATTCAAGATCTATGAAACGGATGTGCTTAATTCAAATGAGCCTGATGATGATATTTTATCTATAATCAAAGATCTTGGAGACACATCTAAACATGTATCTCATCAAGAAATAATTAAATATAGATTGTGGTTGGAACAGAAATATACATCTCCATATACCGGCGATATGATACCACTTTCTAAGCTCTTTACTCCAGCCTATGAAATTGAGCATGTCATTCCTCAATCTAGATATTTTGATGATTCTCTTAGTAATAAAGTTATTTGTGAAAGCGAAATCAACAAGTTGAAAAGCAACAGATTAGGATATGAGTTTATTATTGCCGAGCATGGTCACATTATAGGTAACCATCATGTGTTTGATAAAGTTCAATACGAAGAATATGTCAGGGAACATTATGCCAATGACAGACTTAAAATGAAGAAGTTGTTAATGGAAGATGTGCCAGAATCATTTATACAGAGACAACTTAATGATAGTAGATATATTGCTCGCAAGACAATAGAAATCCTGTCTAGTGTAGTAAGAGTAACTGAAGAGAACGGAGAAATTGCAGATAACGACAAGGCTGCAACATCTATAAATGTAATAGCTACAAATGGCTCTATCACAGATCACCTTAAAAAAGATTGGGGTGTTAACCAAGTGTGGAATCATATCATTGCTCCTAGATTTGAGCGATTAAATAAAATTACATCAACAGAACAGTTTGGCAAATGGGTTGAGAAAGATGGTGAAAGATATTTCCAAACAGAAGTGCCTATTGACCTTTCCGCTGGTTTCAACAAAAAACGTATCGACCATCGTCATCATGCTATGGATGCTATCGTGATAGCTTGTGCTACCCGCAATCATGTTAACTATCTTAACAATAGTGCCGCTATTGATAAAAAAGCAGATTTACGCATGGACCTACGTAGTAAACTATGTTTCAAGGATAAAACTGATGGTAATGGCAACTATGTTTGGCGACTTATCAAGCCATGGGATACTTTCACACAAGATGTAGAGTCACAACTAAATTCTATCATTGTTAGTTTCAAGCAGAACTTACGTGTGATTAATAAGATGACAAACCATTACTCACATTATGTGAATGGAAAGAAAGAAGTCGTTACCCAGAATACCAATAATAGTTGGGCTGTACGCAAATCTTTGCATAAAGCCACAGTATCAGGTGCTGTACGTCTGCAAACCCAAAAGAAGGTTAGTTTAAAAGATGCCTTGAATACAGATTGGCATCTCATTGCTGATAAGGATATACGTAAGGCTATTAAGAACTTGATTGAACAATATCATAAATTTGATATCAAAATTATACTTAAGTATTTTAAGGACAGAAAAAATAAGTTGGGTGAAAAGGACATTTCAAAGGTAATGGTATATTATACCCCTGAAGTTCCTGAACTGTCGGCCTCTAGAGTTATGCTTGATGATACATTTGATGAGAAAAAAATCAATGCAGTTACAGATAGTGGAATACGTAATATTCTAATTAATCATCTCAAAGCTAACGACAATAATCCCAAGTTAGCCTTTTCGCCTGACGGTATTATCCGAATGAATCAGAACCTTAAAGAATTGAATGGAGGCAAAGATCATAAACCCATTCTAAAGGTGAGAAAGAGTGAAATTTTAGGAATGAAATTTGCTATCGGAGAGCGAGGAAACAAAAACAAAAAATACGTTGAAGCAGATAAGGGCACAAATTTATTCTTTGCTATTTATGCAGATAAAGATGGGAATCGCTCTTTTGAAAGCGTACCATTTAATGAAGCTTTGGAATGCATGAAAAATAATTTTCCTGTAGCTAAAGACATCAATGATAAAGGCGAAAAACTTCAATTCGTATTATCTCCTGGAGACTTGGTTGTTGTGACAGATGAGAATGGTACAGTTTCTGATATGGAAAATGCAAAGATTTATAAGATGGTATCGGCAAATAAAGGACAAGTATTTTTTATCCCTCAGCATATTGCTACCCCAATTATTAATACAACCGAACTAGGCTCAAATAATAAATCTGAAAAGTCATGGGATGATATTATGATTAAGAAGAATTGTTTCAAGTTGATTTTAGACAGATTAGGTAATATTGAGAAAGTAATCAAAGGTAATGTATGATCAAGAAAACGCTATATTTTGGTAATCCTGCGTATCTATCTCTTACCAACAAGCAACTTGTTGTAAAACTGCCTGAAGTTGAAGAGAATGCAGACAACATACCAGAACCTATACGTAAAGAATCTGTAAGAACAATACCTATAGAAGATATAGGAATTATGATTTTAGATCACCAACGTATAACCATTACACAAGGGCTTATAGCTGCTCTTCTAGATAACAATACTGCTCTTATTTCTTGCAGTGATAAGCGCATGCCTACAGGTATGCTCTTACCGCTGCAAGGAAATACGATATATAGTGAAAGATTCAGACAGCAGATTGATGCTTCTATACCTTTAAAGAAACAACTTTGGCAACAAACAGTTAAAGCAAAAATTGAAAATCAAGCAGCAATATTATCTCAACATACATTAAAATCTGTAGCCAGAATGTATGTAATGGCTAAAGATGTGAAAAGCGGTGACCCTGATAATTATGAAGCACAAGCAGCAGTGTATTATTGGAGGAACATTTTTACAGATATGCCTGATTTCATTAGAGATCCAGATGGAACACCACCTAATAATCTATTAAATTATGGATATGCTATTTTGAGAGCTACTGTTGCAAGAGCACTCGTTGCTAGTGGACTGCTGCCTGTAGAAGGAATACATCATCACAACAGATACAATGCATATTGTTTAGCAGATGATATCATGGAACCTTACAGACCTTATGTAGACAAACTTGTGATAGAAATTATTTCTAAATACGATGAGTTACCAGACAGCTTGACTATCAATATGAAAAGTGATTTATTATCTATACCAATAATTGATGTTAGTATAGGTGGTAAGAAGCGACCGCTAATGATAGCAGTTTCTGAAACGACAGCCAGTCTTGCTAAATGCTTTAGTGGTGAACTACGTAAAATTTCTTATCCTAATGCCTTTATCTCAAAGATTTAATGAATACAGAATTATGTGGGTTTTAGTCTTTTATGATTTGCCAACAGAAACAATAAAAGAACGTAAGGCTGCTGCCAAGTTTCGAAATCGCATCATGGCAGATGGATTTACGATGTTTCAATTTTCCATATATGTACGTCATTGTGCAAGTATGGAAAATGCGCAGATACATATAAAAAGAGTAAAATCTTTACTTCCTGAGAATGGTAATGTTGGTATTCTTTGTATTACTGACAAACAATTCAGTGACATTCAGCTTTTTTATTGCAAGAAAGAGCAAAAGCCCAATGCTCCATATCAGCAGTTAGAACTATTTTAGAAAACGGGATTTCTATATCATATAGAAATCCCGTTTTAAATCTTGATCCTTTTTTTATTTCTAATATGTTATATAAAGCATTGATTTATAATAACATACGGTAATCAAGTTGTCAATGCACTTGCAAAGATATGAAAAATTTAGCTAATCACAACGTGCGTCAGGTGTATTTCGGATCGTCTTGGTTGTCAATGCACTTGCAAAGATATGAAAAATTTAGCTAATCACAACGGCTTTCTCCACACAATAAAACATTTAGTGTTGTCAATGCACTTGCAAAGATATGAAAAATTTAGCTAATCACAACATACCGTTACCGCTTTGTATTAGGCAATAAGTTGTCAATGCACTTGCAAAGATATGAAAAATTTAGCTAATCACAACATGGCAGCTCCTAAAACTTTTAAGGCTCAGTTGTCAATGCACTTGCAAAGATATGAAAAATTTAGCTAATCACAACTCATTTGTTTTCATAGCTGTAATATTTAAGTTGTCAATGCACTTGCAAAGATATGAAAAATTTAGCTAATCACAACATAAGATATACTTTTTACTGCGAAGCTAACGTTGTCAATGCACTTGCAAAGATATGAAAAATTTAGCTAATCACAACACATCATATGGGTCACAAGTCCCTGAATGGTTGTCAATGCACTTGCAAAGATATGAAAAATTTAGCTAATCACAACGTTTGTTCGTTGATTGGCTCAATGACCATGTTGTCAATGCACTTGCAAAGATATGAAAAATTTAGCTAATCACAACGGCAAGGGACATATATAAAGCCACCATGCGTTGTCAATGCACTTGCAAAGATATGAAAAATTTAGCTAATCACAACACACATTTAAATAATCAAATAAATAAAAAGTTGTCAATGCACTTGCAAAGATATGAAAAATTTAGCTAATCACAACACACCTTTGCCATTGACGTTTATTGCTTAGTTGTCAATGCACTTGCAAAGATATGAAAAATTTAGCTAATCACAACGGATTAGTCTATTGCACCAATATGGTGTTAGTTGTCAATGCACTTGCAAAGATATGAAAAATTTAGCTAATCACAACCTTGTAGTTCTTGAAGTAATCACGGTGTTGTTGTCAATGCACTTGCAAAGATATGAAAAATTTAGCTAATCACAACTATTGCTTCTTAAGCTCATCTTGCTTTTTGTTGTCAATGCACTTGCAAAGATATGAAAAATTTAGCTAATCACAACTTAGGTACTACGATGGCTGCACGTTGTCTTGTTGTCAATGCACTTGCAAAGATATGAAAAATTTAGCTAATCACAACACACGTAAACAATAAACGTCAACGGCAAAGTTGTCAATGCACTTGCAAAGATATGAAAAATTTAGCTAATCACAACTACTGAATATCAGGGTTGAAAACAGTCATGGTTGTCAATGCACTTGCAAAGATATGAAAAATTTAGCTAATCACAACATATCCTTATTAGAATCTATTTCTGCAAAGTTGTCAATGCACTTGCAAAGATATGAAAAATTTAGCTAATCACAACCAATAATATCTACTGCTAACAATTTTGCAGTTGTCAATGCACTTGCAAAGATATGAAAAATTTAGCTAATCACAACATGTTATAATATAATTGCGTGCGTGCGTGAGTTGTCAATGCACTTGCAAAGATATGAAAAATTTAGCTAATCACAACACTATCTTAATATAAAAGTGTATACGGTTGTTGTCAATGCACTTGCAAAGATATGAAAAATTTAGCTAATCACAACACGCTGGGTACCGACGAAAAGCAATATCTGTTGTCAATGCACTTGCAAAGATATGAAAAATTTAGCTAATCACAACGGGCAATTGTCAACTTATGTTTGGAGATTGGTTGTCAATGCACTTGCAAAGATATGAAAAATTTAGCTAATCACAACTATAGGATTTCATAGAGTGATTCCATGAAGTTGTCAATGCACTTGCAAAGATATGAAAAATTTAGCTAATCACAACGATCGTCTTGCCAATCGTCTTTGGTTTCGAGTTGTCAATGCACTTGCAAAGATATGAAAAATTTAGCTAATCACAACATTCTCTCTATTTCAGTCGCAAAACCACTCGTTGTCAATGCACTTGCAAAGATATGAAAAATTTAGCTAATCACAACACATAGTTTAACATACTAAACCAATATACAGTTGTCAATGCACTTGCAAAGATATGAAAAATTTAGCTAATCACAACTGATATGTATGAAATAAATAATCGTGTAATGTTGTCAATGCACTTGCAAAGATATGAAAAATTTAGCTAATCACAACCTGACGGCTCACTCAATCCTCTTTGTAATGTTGTCAATGCACTTGCAAAGATATGAAAAATTTAGCTAATCACAACGATTACAACCTGCTTATTATAAGTCTGTCGGTTGTCAATGCACTTGCAAAGATATGAAAAATTTAGCTAATCACAACTGATTTGCCATAGGTGCAGACTGAATAATTGTTGTCAATGCACTTGCAAAGATATGAAAAATTTAGC
>CAZEXR010000099.1:0-8786 GCA_964516675.1 uncultured Enterobacterales bacterium
ATTTAGTTTAGGTGGGGAGTAGTATTAATTAGATGCAAGTGTAAAACTTCCGTGTTTTACTATTAGTTTCATTTTAAGTAGTTTTATTCATGTAAATTCAAGCACTAAAATAGTCTTAAGTCTTTATTTACATGCAATAAATGCTTTATAATAGTGTGATTTGCACCAAAATATAACGTCTTTAGCATGGCGTTAAGACAAATCACTTCAATATGCTAATATCTGAACATCAAGTATATGTTCTTTCTTTTTAAGTAATTTAGAACAAATACTCACTCAATTAAAAGGCACAAACTAGAATGATAAAACTAGACCACATTAACAAGTACTACGGCGATCTTCACGTACTAAAGGACGTAAGCTTAGAAGTAGCTGAGGGTGAAAAACTTGTTATTATTGGACCATCAGGTTCAGGTAAATCAACTACAGTTCGTTGCATGAACTTTTTAGAAGTTCCTACATCAGGTCATGTGTACATTGATGGCAAAGAGCTTACTGCAAAGAACAAGACCAAGCTTGTTCGTGAATACACTTCAATGGTATTCCAGCAGTTTAACCTATACCCACATTTAGACGTTTTACACAACTTAACCTTAGCTCCAACAAAGATTTTTGGTAAAAGCAAAGAAGAAGCTGAAAAGCTTGCTTACCACTATCTTGAGGTTGTAGGTCTTAAGGATAAGGCTCACGTTTATCCAACCACTCTATCAGGCGGTCAGCAGCAGCGTATTGCTATTGCTCGTGCACTTTGTGCAGAAACTAAGATTATTCTTTTTGATGAGCCAACCTCAGCACTTGATCCTGAAACCATTCAGGAAGTACTAGACGTTATGATTAAGCTTGCTAATGAGTCAAACATTACCATGGTAGTAGTTACTCATGAAATGGGCTTTGCTCGTCAGGTTGCAGATAGAGTTGTATTTATGGCTGACGGTACCATCATCGAAGAAGGTACTCCAGAGCATTTCTTCACAGAACCAAAGAACGATCGCGTAAAGCAGTTCTTAGGAAAAATTATTAAACACTAATTTTACATATAGAAGGATTTATATTATGAAAGCAATTAAGAATTTATTGTCTTTTAGCGTTGCAGCAGCAGTTGCAATTAGTTCATGTGCTTTTGCAGCAACACCTAATGATGTAAAAGAAATTCGTACCATTCAGGATAATGAAGTACTACGTGTTGGCGTAAAAAATGACGTTCAGGGTTTCTCTGTTAAAGATCCTTTATCAGGTGAATACAACGGTTTTGAAGATTCTCTTGCAACTTTAATTGCAAAAGAAATCGGTGATGATGTTGAAGTTGAGTTTACTGCTGTAACAGCTGCTACTCGTTCAGAGCTTATCGATTCAGGCGATTTAGATTGTGTTCTAGCAACCTTTACCATCACTGAAGAGAGAAAGAAGAACTGGGATTTCTCAACCCCTTACTACACTGATGCAGTATCTGTTCTAGTTGAAGAGAAAAGCAACATCCACCACTTAAAGGACTTATTAGGTAAGACTGTTGGTGTTTCATCAGGTTCAACCTCAGCACGTGAATTAGTTCGTGTAATGATTGAAAATGGTGTACTAGATGCTACAGGTTTTGATCCAGAGAAGTTTGATCCATCAACCTGGACAAATGGTGTTAAATTCCACCAGTTTGATAACTACCCTGCAATTTCTACAGCACTAGCAGCTGATGAGGTTCAGGCATTCTGCGTTGATAAGTCAATTCTAAATATTTACAAGACCAAAGGTCGTACCTTCATTGATGAGAAGTTTGCTCCTCAGCAGTACGGTGTTGTAACTAAGAAGGGTTCAGGTCTTTCACCATTTATCGATTCTCTAATCAAGAAGTGGTTAGCAGATGGCACTATTGATAAGTTAATTAAAGAAAACAATTTATAATTTAATTTAACTTTTAAAACTAAGCTGCCCCTTTAATGGGGCGCTTTTATGAAAGGGAAGGAATAAGTACATGGGTAACTTATTTTTTATAGATGCGTGGATGAAGGTATGGATTTATAAAGACACCTTCATTTTAGGATTTCTAACCACAATTGAAATCTCTATAGCTGCGCTTCTAATATCATTAGCTTTAGGCGTTATGTTCGGTCTTATGGCAACCTCAGGCCGTAAAGGCATGGCTGCAGTATCACGAGTATTTGTTGAGCTAATTCAGAACACACCTCTATTGTTACAGATTTGTTTCTTATACTACGCACTATCTTTTAGTGGTCATAGTATTGGTATTCTTCTATCAGGTATTTTCTCTATTGGTATTTACCATGGTGCATACATGGCAGAGGTTATCAGAGCAGGTATTCAATCAATCCATAAGGGTCAGTTTGAAGCCGCTCATGCACAAGGCTTTAACTACTTTGGAACAATGTATTACATCATTCTTCCTCAGAGTATCAAAATCATCCTACCTCCTATGGTAAATCAGGTAGTGAACTTAATTAAGAACACCTCATGTCTATACATTATCGGTGGTTCTGACTTAATCTCACTAACATATAGCTTCGTAACTGGTGCATCAACCGGTGGTGCTTATGGTCCTGCTTACTTAGTTTGTGGCGTTTTATTCTTTATCTTCTGCTACCCATTATCAAAGATGGCAAGTAGCTGGGAGAATAATTTAAAGAAACGCGACAGAATGACATCTACAGCTAAATAGGAGAAAACATGGACGCAACTTTAATGCAAGAGTGGCTAGCAAGTTTTCATATCCTAAGCATGAATGCCATTATTGTTTACATTCTTAAAGGTGCATTATTTACCGTTATTATCTCTGCTATTGCAGTTTTTCTAGGTGTACTATTCGGTTCTATTCTTGCACTTGTAAGAAACTACTGTAACGCACCTAAATACCGTGTATTTAAGTACCTTGCAATCACTTACATTGAAATCTTCCGTAACACTCCTCTATTGTTATGGATCTTTATTTGTGTGGTATTCTGCCCTGTTCCATCAATCTTTGCTCATAAGCTTTTTGGATTAACTACAGTTGAGACTAAATTATTATTTAAAGCATCTGTTGCTTTAATTCTATTTACCTCATCAGTTATCGCAGAGATTATTCGTGGTGGTTTAAACTCAATTCCTCAAGGTCAGTTTGAAGCAGGTTACTCTCAAGGCTTTAACGTAGTTCAGGTTATGGTTTACATTATCCTTCCACAGGCTATTCGTAACGTAGTACCAACACTACTAAGTCAGATTATCACAACCATCAAAGACTCATCATATTTAGCAAATGTTGCAACTGTTGAGTTAATGTCTCGTGTACGTCAAATTTTAAGTTCTGCAAATATGTATAATGGCTTGGGTAGTATCAACGTATCAGACGTTTTCGTTCTATACGGTTGTGCAGCAGCTATCTACTTCATTATTAACTTTAGCTTATCTTTATTTGTAAGACGTCTTCAGACTAAGAAAAAGAAAGCTGTTAGAGTTTTAGTTAATTCATAAGGATTATTGAAATGTCACAATATGTAGTAACTATTTCAAGACAATTTGCTTCAATGGGTAGAACCATTGGCTTAAAGATGGCTTCTAATCTTGGTATTGAACTTTTAGATAGAGATATCGTAAAAGAAGCAGCTAAAAGATTAGGTCTTGGTAAAGGTGAAATCAGCAATTACGATGAAAATCCAGGTCATGATAGTTTCTTCTTACGTAAGACATATCTTTTTGACTTCTCTGTTTACAATGTACATAACAATGTTTTTGAAGTTCAAAAGAACATTATTCAAGACTATGCTCAAAAAGAGTCATGCATCATTGTAGGCCGTTGTGCTGATAGTATTTTAAGAGAACATAAAAATGTTCTTAATATCTGTGTCTATGCTCCTTTTGAAGCTCGTTTACATAACTGTGTAACAGAGCTTGGAATGGATGAACAGTCAGCTATTGAGAAAATTAAGAACGTTGATGCAGCTCGTAATGCTTATAGACATAAGTATTGCCCAGAATGCACATCAGACTTTGATGATAGACATTTAATGATTGATTCAAGTAAGTTTGGTATTGATGCAACAGCACAGATTCTAACAGATATTGTTAAGAACACTGTAGCAAAATAAAAGAAAAGGACTAAGTTTTTTCAGTATATTATTTGCTAATCATAAGATTAGCAGTGTAAATATTGATCACTTAGTCCTTTCTTATTTTTATCTGTCGAATTATCTTAACAAAAAGCCTCTGTTTATTGAATATCAATAATTCTGCTTAAGGAATTGACCAAATCAAATCCATCCCAAATCGAGTTAATATCTAGAGCTTTTCCTATAGGAACAATTCTATCAATTCCAACTGAGTGATTATTTAAAAGTAGATTACCAATCTGTTTAGGCTCAATACCGAAGTAAGTTAAAGTTTGAAATTTATCATTGATAATTGGAAGAATATCTTTTAGCTCATTTAAAGAAAACTCACAAAAATAACCTGCCATTCCTCTATGCTTTTCTAAATCTAGATCTAATGATTTTAGTTCTTCTAAATAAATCAAGTTATCCATATGTGAAAAACTTTTTAAATTTTTATTATCAATAGATTCTTTGCATAGCAAAGTATATTTATCAACGCTAATTGCATCTTGTAAGGCGTATTTTCTTTTAGCATAGGAATAGACATATGACCAAAAGTCTTTTCTAGCTTCTTCACAATCATTAGTCCAAAGGATCAACTGAGGAGATGAACAAGCATTTTGATCAACTAAAAAAGTATCATTGTAAAAGTTTGATGCAAGTTTTTCTTTTTCTTCATCTGTACTTGAAAGCAGAGACTTTCCATCAATAATAGCTAATGAATATCTGTCAGGAAATGTAATATCAAGACATTTTGATTTAGTCTCATAGGTCTTGAATTTTTTGATTGTTAAATCGCCTCCCCATAGCATACGGGTATCAGCCATTAAACTAAACTTTAAAGAATAGTCTTCATCATCTCTACTATATTTAACAAAAACAGTTCTACTCTGAATTTTTGGATATGTTGGTAATATGGAGTTGATGATGGAACAGAACTCATCTACTTGAGGAAATTCTTTTGAAGATAATCTAACAATATTTGAGTTTCCAGCAAGTATTGAGAAAATGTATGAATAAGCAAAATTTGTTGGGATATTTGAAGGTGTAACGTGAAAACAAAGCCCTCTGCCTACCTTTAGACGTTTATCTCCAAAATTTTCTTTTAACTTTTGAATATTTGCTTTTCTACAATAAAAGGCAATTGATGCAAGATCTGGATATAATCTTGCAGACTTTGACTTAGATATTCTTAAACTAAGTTCTGATAAAAAATCACATACGTCAGAATCAAACGATTTTAATGGTGTACTATCAAAGTTCTCAAAAGAGCCAACTTTACAACTAATGTTTTTCATAAGTATCACTACACCCTCTTACTTCTGCATTTTTTACTCTTCCGTGGATCTTAAAGTATTTGCCTTTTCTTCCACAAGGACAGTCATCAATACCTAAAATCTCACCTTCATCTTCAGTTAAAATTGCATGTCCAGGATAACTAGTTGGGAGAACCGATACTAACTCTATGAGACCTTTTTCACCAACATTAGCTTCTGAAAAATCGAAAGAACGTCTTATTATGACATCTGAATAATTAGAGCAATGAAAATGACCATATTCACATTGAACAAAGACAGAACCTAACTGTTCAGCCATTCCGTAATAGTTATAAACTTCAACATTGCCGAAGATGATTTTTACTCTTTGATTGAATTCTAATGCATCTACTGCTTCATTTTTTAGTTTCTTCCAACCACCAATATGAAACATAATAATATTATTGTTCTTAAATGAAATATTTCTATCTTCTAATGCTCTGACAACAAATTTCCAGATCATATAGGTATAGCCAAACATTAAAATAGTTTGATCTTTATGGGATTCAAGAAAGCTAGCAACTTTATCTACTTGAACTTTCATCTCATCATCTAAAGCATATTCAATGTTTCTTCCAAAAAGAGAAAATCCGATAATACCTGCTCCTCTTGCTGAATACATTGATCTATCTTTTTTAACCATAGGAGAGTCTAGAAGCAACAGCGGAAGTCTCTTCTTTCCTATAAATGAAGACATAATAGCACTTAGTGTTTTTGTTTGATTTTTAACATTAGTTGCATCTAATGATATTCTTGAGACCTTTTGACCTGAGGTTCCAGATGAAGTTAGAACCTTTGTTATAGTTTCTTTAGGGACTGAGATTAAATCATATTCTTTAAATAATTTAACAGGAATAAAAGGTAAATCCGAAATCTTATCAATTGAGTCCTTATCAAATTTCAAAACATCTAGAATTTTCTGATATTCAGGACAATTTTCATAATGTTTCAAAGTTAAATTAAGCAGAATTTCTGTTAATACTTTTTCTTTTTCCTCTTTAGTATATGAGTAAGGAGAAACAGTAAATAAATCTTCTAATTGCATATTTAGTCTTCCTTAATAAAGATATCTTGAGGACTAGAGAATGAACCACCAAAGTATGAATAAACATTCATTACAGCTGTATTTTGAGTGCTAATTCTTCCTTCTAGAGTTTTTTTTCCTCTATTTATAGCTTCTTTACAAGCAAAAGCATACAAAGATAAAGCAGCCCCTGCTAATCTGTATTTTTCATCAACTGCACATAAATCGACAAATAAAGAATCATTATTTGTTTCTTTTAATGAAATAAAACCAATAATCTTATCTTTTAATTTTGCTACAAAAACATTTTCTAATTCGTTTATTTTTTCTGATAAAACAGATTTTCTTACATTCTCATCACAATCTAAAGTAAGATTAAACCGTCTGTCATAGGTAAAAGATCTTAAAGCAATTGAATATATATCGTTGCAAACTTCATCAAGCTTTTCGACTTGACAGCGAATGAGCTTATCTAAGTCCATTGTTATTTTTTTTAAACTGATTGTTACTTGTATAGTTCTATCGGCAAATATAAAGCCTTTTTTTTGCATATTAACTTCAGATGATGCAGATGAAGGCATTGTTACTTTAATCAACTGATCTTTATCAAAGACACTGTCATCAAGAGTTTCTGCATATAAATCTACAACAGATAAGTCTTTATAATTTTTAATCATTCAAAAAGATTCTCCAGAGATTTATACATTACTTTACCTGAATCATTTTTAGGAATTGACTCAATAAACTTAACACTAAAAGCAATAGGATTTAAGTGTGTTACATTTGCTACATATTGTTTCACATATTTTAATAAGCTTTCATCTGTTATAAAAACAGTCATCTTGTCATCTTGTCCAATACAGCAGCACTCAATATTCTGATACTTTGATTTGATTAAATTTTCTGTAGCATCAAGACTTACTCTATTACCGAATATTTTTAAAAAGCGTTTTTTTCTTCCAACGATATAGAAAAAGCCATCTTCATCAAATTGAGCAATATCTCCAGTATAAAGGACATAATTATTGGTATTTGCTTTATTAAGATCTTCTCTATTACATGCATAACCAAGACTTACATTTTTACCTTTATAAACAAGCTGCCCCTGTGTATAAGGTTTAGTAATTGTATTTGAATTATCATCAACTAAGTAAAACAGTCCATTAGGTATAGCAACACCAATTGATCCTTTTTTCTCGAGACATTTATCAAATGGTAAATAGGCCATTCTAGCTGTTGCCTCAGATTGACCATACATGACAATAAATTTTTTGTCATTTTCAAAAGCGTATTTAGCAAATTTTTCCTGAAGATCAGGATTTAATTTGCCACCAGCCTGAGTTAACGTTGTTAAATAAGGCAATTTTCTTCTAAAAAAC
Source organism: uncultured Enterobacterales bacterium (assembly GCA_964516675.1). Taxonomy (GTDB): domain Bacteria; phylum Pseudomonadota; class Gammaproteobacteria; order Enterobacterales; family Succinivibrionaceae; genus Succinivibrio. The sequence continues at coordinate 7,793 of CAZEXR010000099.1, forward strand.
ATTAACTTATTTAACATTTCATAAGTATAAGGAACCCCTGCAAAGGATGTGCCTTGTTGAGAATCTAAGAATGACCAAAATTCTCTTTGCATAATAGATTTATCGGTTAAAAGAACAGTAGCTCCAACACTTAAATGCGTATTTATGACTGATAAACCATATGAATAATTCATAGGTAGAGATGTTATTGCTCTTTCATTTTGATTTATCTTTAAATAATCAACAATTGATTGAGTATTGCTCTGCACGTTTTCATAACTTAATCTGACTAGTTTTGGAGATCCAGTCGAACCAGATGTTGTTATAAGTAGGGATAATTCGTTATACAAAGGTTCATCAGAGAAATCATTTAATTCAAATAAAGCATAAGACTTTATCTTATGTAAGATTTTTCCGTCAAAATCATCGCATCTATTTAAGGGACACCATAAATAACGAGGCTTATATTCATCTATAAAATTATTTAATAAGTCTTTTTCAAGATCTTTATCTAATAGGAGTTGAACATGATTATTTTTGAAAAAAGATACATATCCAAGCAATGACTCAATGGTATTTGAGCATAAGTTAAAAATTAAACTTCTATTAGAAATAATTTTTCCAAATTCATTTGAATAATAATTAAGGCTCTTATATGAAATTGAACAACCAAATTCATCAATACAAGCAACTTTGTCTAAAAAACTTTCAAACTCAAACATTTTGTTATCTATAAAATTATCGTGTACGTAAAAAAGACACTACTCAAAAATAAAGTTTATTAACATTTATCAAATCATACTCTAACCATTATTACACAAGACCTCTAATCAGAATAGAATAATCAAAATTAGTCATGCAGAAGTATGATCTAAATACTCTAATAAACACATAATTAAAAAAAATTTACATAAGCTATAAATAAATACAAAATGTAAGAAAACAATAATTAGTAAAAACTAAAAAAATACATATACAGGATCATAAGCAGCTAAAAATGACAAAATTTTAGAGC
>CAZEXR010000100.1:0-8612 GCA_964516675.1 uncultured Enterobacterales bacterium
AATCTGTACTAATCATTTCAATACTCACATCTATTATTCTTCTATAAAAATATCCCGAATAATGTAATGTGGTACCAGAAGTTGACCTGAAAAACTTTAATTTAAGCTCTAAGTTTTAGGTCAATGAATTGCTGCCAAATAAAAAAGTTTTTTACTAATCTAAACAGGAAGGATAATAATAAACAATTTAAAAACTAACATTGGCATCAAATTGTATTGTAATTTTGTATTAATAATTCATTAGTATAAGCAGTTTTTTTTGACAAATTGCATACATAAAGACATTACGACTCATTCAAACACAGATTAATACTAAATAAGATGTGGCAGTTTTTTGCCATTTTTCCATTACCTCTGTTGCCACATCACCGGCAATTTATGTCAAACAAAATGTAATTTTATATCTTTATCTTATATTTCAGTATGTTAATTTTAATGTATAAATTTTTATAAAATAAAATTAAATATTGGCATAGATCTTTCATATACATAAATAACTTTAAGATTGTTTTTACCTTTGGAGAGAATGAAGGAAAAACTAGGAGCTTCTTAAAGGTTCTAACACCATTATAAATGGTATTTTAGGGGAGAAAAAAAATGGCTCTATATGTACAAACAAATACTTCTTCTTTGAATTCTCAAAGAAAGTTAAGTAATGCAACCAAATCTCTTGATTCAACCTATCAGCGTTTATCATCAGGTTTACGAATCAACTCAGCAAAAGATGATGCTGCTGGTCTTCAGATTTCTAACCGTTTAACTTCACAGATTAACGGCTTGAAACAAGGTAACAGAAACGCTAATGATGGCATCGCATTATGCCAAACAATGGAAGGTGCTCTTGATGAGACAACTTCTATGTTACAGCGTATCCGTACACTAGCTATTCAGGCTGCTAACGGTACAAATACTACTGTTGATAGACAAGCAATCCAAGAAGAAGTTGCTCAGTTATCTAAAGAAATTACCCGTATTGCATGTAAAACAACATACGGTGGCAAACAATGTATTGCCGGTGTTGGTGGTGCAGATAAAGGCGGTGTTCTTAACAGTGAAGGTAAATGTAGTTTCCAGGTTGGTGCATATGCAAATGACACTTTAGCTGTTTCAATGTCAAATGGCTTTACTATGTCAGGTATCTGTGCAGGTGCAACTGGTGGTGCAATTGGCGCTGCTACTGACAAGAGTACAACATCAACAGGTCTTTATGTAAATGCTGAAGGAGCATATGAATTCTCAGTATATACAGCCTCTGCAGCCCAAAATACAATCTCAACAATTGATAAAATGATCAATGTTGTAGACTCTAAGAGAGCTGAGATTGGTGCTATACAGAACCGTATGGAATCAACAATTCGAAATCAAGAAAACGTTGCTGAAAACGTAACTGATGCTCGTTCAAGAATTAGAGATTCCGACTATGCTGAAGAAGCAGCAAACTTATCTGCACAGAATATTATTCAGCAGGCTTCAACAACAATTTTAACTCAGGCAAACCAGAGACCTCAAGTTGCTCTAAGTTTACTAGGTGGTTAATAATATAAGTTAATAGCTACTCCCCTGTAGGTATCATGGGCATTTCCACCCATGATACCTTGAGGATAGTGTATTAACTTGTATTTTGTTGTTCTCTTTTACAAGATACATATGCAAAAAAAAGTAGTCTTACGACTACTCTTGTATATTTATTAAGATGAATTAAGCGTAAACAGAAATGCCTAGCATTCCTGACACCGTATCTCTTTTCTCTAAATTTTGTACATTCTTGTAAGCACTAATCTGAGATGAAGAACTTTTGCTTTCTAATTCTTGTTGAGCTTGAGAATACGCCTCATTGTACTTTTCAGAACTTATCTTTGGCATTACCTCTACAGGGGTATTTATTCCACTTTCAGCTTGATTTGACGCTTTTGCATCTGTATCAGAATTCCCTTTTATCTGATCGTCAATTCTTAAACGATTTTGATTACTTTGAATAATCTGATAAACAGAAGAATCATGTACGCTTGAAACAGCCATATACACTTACCCATATTTTTATGACTAAATTAAAAGTCAAATAAACAATAATATTAATATTGTATAACCTATTAATAAAATTCGCTAATTTTACGCTAAGTTTATTCTCTAGAATTTAATCTAAGTCATATTTATGACTATTTCTGCTCGCTTACTTTCTTCCAAGCAACATCATTTCTTACATATAAAGGAAGCGCATACTCAGGATCAACTGCTTTATCTTGTTCAAAAAGCTTTGCTCCTTTATCTAATATGTATTGAGCTTGTGGGAATGCAGCCAATTTTTCATATTCACTTGATAAACCGCAGTTGTAAAGAATATCAATACCAGATCCAGCACAAACAACGCTTGTAGAATTTTTAACTAGAGATGATATCAGTTCTACAGCTTCTTCAGGTTTTAATACTCTCTCTTCATCTAATAGAGAAAGGGATTTGTCGTTTACTTTATAAACGGCAACATAAACCTCTCCCATTCGAGCATCAATTGAAGAAACAACATATTCAGCAGATTTGTTAGATAGGGCTTCAAAAGCAAGAGCTTCTAAAGATGTAACAAGTGCAACCTTTAAAGATAAACCTAATGCTAAGCCTTGAGCAGTTGAGGTGGCAATTCTTACACCTGTAAAAGAACCAGGACCGACACCTAAAACAATACCTGAAAGGTCATCCTTTGAGATATTACCTTTTTTAATTAGATCATCGACCATCTGTAAAATCATCTCTGCATGCTTTTGAGGAGCAAGTTGAGATTTAAATATAGTCTTTCCATCATTTAATAAAGCTACAGAACAATTCTCTGTAGAGGTTTCTAGTGCAAGAAGTTTCATAATGTTTTCTTTTGTTACATAAGGCAAAATGCCTTAATTAAGCTCAGATAAGATAAATGAGCTATTTAATAAATTTACGAAAAGTATTTTTGTCTAAATTAAGTTAAATTGCAAGAATATTGAAGTAATTGCAGTTAAGAAATTTGTACTTTTCTCTGTAAGAACTCTGGAATTTCATCTAGCGATTCACATCGAGTCATATTAGGAAGAGATCTTAGGAAAATACTTCCATACCCCATTGCTTTTAAACGAGGGTCACAAATAATTAGGCCTCCAATGTCATCTTCATGACGAATCAGACGACCTACACCTTGTCTTAGCTCAATTACAGCCTCAGGGATACTAATTGCAAAAAAACTTCCCATTTTTTTCTCATGCTTAGCATCAAAGTAATCGCAGCGTGCCTTAAAAATTGGATCAGAAGGAGATTCAAAAGGAATTTTATCAATAATTACCAAAGACAAAGCTTTACCAGGAACATCCACACCAGCCCAAAATGAAGAAGTTCCAATTAAAATTGCATTTCCATCTTCTTTAAATTTTTGTAGCATCTCTGAATTTGAATATATTCCATTTTGACAGTAAATTTTTCTCTTTCCATTAAAAGCCTTGTATAGCAAATAGTTAGCTTTGTTCAAAGCATTATAGGATGTAGTTAAAAAGAATATACCTCCAGGTGTATGCTCTATAGTATCAAGAAGCATATCTACAATTTTATCAATTCTATCTGAATCTTCTAACCTAGGAAAAATTGTATCTGTATAAATTGCAGATTGTAATGTGTAATTAAAAGAACTTTCTACTTCTATTGCTTTAGTATTATCAGGAGCACCTATATCTCTTAAGAATTTATTAAACTTGTGGCTAACCGCAAGAGTTGCCGATGTCATTAGAACCGATAAATTAGAAACTTCACATTTAGATAAATAATTGCCAAAAGTATCAGATATTTCAAGTGGAGTGAGTGATAAATTAAAGCTTTTTCTACCAACTTCAACTGTTCCTACGTATTTACCATAACAAAGATTTCTAGGGTCATCTTTGTCATCTAACTTCATCAAATCTACAATCGTTTCAATTTTGTAATTAGTGTATGCTATTACCTTGTTAAAGAAATCAGTATCAAGATCTAAATTGTCTTCAATGAACTTTTTAAAATTTCTATGCTCAACATACAGATTTCTCATCAAAGAGAGAAAATCCTCATTTTTATGAGTATATAAATAAAAAGGATCTCGATTAGTTTCATCATAATCAATGTATTTATAAAACTGTATATTACGTTTATTCTCTCCACCGCCTTCAGCAGTTTTTAGATATTCAAATAACGATCCAAATGCACGAGCTAAAATCTTATATTGATCTTCAAAAACAGAAAAAGGTATTTGTTTTGACTTACGAATATAATCTAAATCTTTTTTAAATTTTCTTACATCAGCTGTGCCTAAACTTTTCGATAGATGTTCACGACCTACAGCAGGAAGTTCATGAGCTTCATCGAAAATAACAACTCTGTATTTTGGTAATAAAATAGAAGGAGACAAAGGATCAAAAACATCATCTATTTCCATATCAGAAAAGAATAAAGAGTGATTTACAACCACAACTTTAGTTTTAACTGCTCTATCTCGAGCTAAATATGGATAACATTCATCACGATATGGGCATTTCTTTTTATTGCACCACTCCGTAGAACAAGTTATTTGCTTAGAAACATCAGATGAAAACTTTGAATTAACCTCAACAAAATCTATGTTAGGTAAATTAAGTTCAATGGCACGATTAGTTTGAGCAATTAAAGCTTCAACTTTAGCTAAAACCTCTTTTGTAATAATCTCAGCTACAGGAGCTTCATCTAGTAAATCTTCATCATTTTTTAAAGGCTCATCTTCAGTACTTTTATCAGATTTTTTAACTTCACCAAAATCTAAGCTATGCGTACTTACGTATTTTGAGGAGACTTCATGATAGTTCTTCAAACAAAGGTAATTATTAAAACCTTTTAAAGCCATATAGTCTGGAGGTATGCCAAGGAGATCAAAAACAGCTGGAATATCTTTTTTAATAAGCTGATCTTGCAATGCTTTTGAAGCAGTTGATATTACAAGAGTTTTACCTGATAACAATGCAGGAACTAAATATGCAAAGGTTTTGCCTGTACCAGTACCTGCCTCACATACTAATAAAGAATTATCCCTAATTGAATCTTGCCAATTTATAGACATTTCTAGCTGTCCATTTCTGACGATAAAATTAGGAATTTTTTGAGAAAAAGATCCATTAGCCCCTAAAACGTCAACAACATTAGTATTGCGTCTTTCAAGCCAAGCATCAGTTTCATTAGATTCTTCTTGAGTATTAGGATTTGTTGTCATGTAAAATTAAATTTTTAAAATATGCATATAACAGTTTTTGCAATCAGTTTTAATCTTGAATATTTTACCACTGACGGCAAGGGTATATCCTTTTACAGAACCGCCTTTCTTTGAACATTTTCCGTACTTATTTATCAAACAAAACTTACAAGTCATCAAAGAATTCTTAATTAAGTCGTCTTCAGTACTATCACCAAGCCCTACAACAGAACCTGATTTTTCATAGAAAGATTTAGATGTTTTATTTAATACAAGGCGTTCATCAATGTTATTCCTTGGATATTTTGGAAAATTATCCTGCTCAAGTTTAAATGGAACAAATAAAGCATCTTTATTGATTCTTTCTTTATTGTTTAAACATTCATCTAAAACTCTGCGTCGTAAATCATTCAGAGCAGATATAGGTAAAGTAAGTTTTGATAAATCCCCTTCAATAGATATATTTTCAGCGCAAGAAAAAACATCGATTTTCTTAGATAAAGTTTGTCTTAACTTTTCCTCTGATATTGCACAAAGTTCAGGATTAAACTCATAATTTATAGATAGAGATTTAAATGATTGTGTTTCATCTTTTGCAGATAAAACCAATTCAAATAAATTACTCTTTAAAGGTTTTATATTTAGGGACAAATCATACTTTAAAGTACGCTGAGCATAATCTTTCTTATTTAACGCATCTTCAAAAGCTATATCAAAATTTCTGTATAAAACTGTATTTTGCTTAAGTAAAATTCTGCCAAACACTTCAATTTCGACTGTTCTATTGCTTATGGACGATACTTTATTTATTCTAAAACCTTCTATAGAGCTTACTCTTGAAGATATTTTTGTATTGTCAGCATTTAAAGGATTTGGTTTGACAATGTAGGTAAGACCATCACCATTTGTCAGTATAACATCCTTGTAAACATCAGCTTCAATTATTGAGATATTTTTTCTAAATACAATATTTTTTACAACGGCAACCTTTGGTCCCAAAAACTTAGGGGTTACGTCATATCCCATATTATCTTTGCAATCGACAAGCAAACCATCAGTAAACCCTCGATTAAAAGTCTTAGTAATATCAGGATTAAAGTTAATAACAGAATTACCTAAAGATTGACGTTTTAAAGATGCATCAGAGCTGATAATTAAATCCAACTTTTGTCGCATATATGCTGTGCTATTTGCAACATATGAGCTGTCTTTAAGTCTACCTTCTATTTTAAAAGAAGATACACCTGCATCTATAAGTTCGCTTAGATGAGCTCCTGTGTAATTATCTTTTAAAGATAATAAATGGCCTACAGCTATCTCTTTATCGTCTTTAAAAAGTTGCATAGGTAATCTACAAATCTGAGCACAACTGCCTCGATTTGCAGAACGTCCCTTTAGACTATCTGAAATATGACAGATACCAGAATAGCCCACACATAAAGCACCTAATACAAAACATTCTAACCTTACATTAGGACAAGCTTCATGAAATTGTCTTATCTTTTCTAAAGTAAATTCTCTTGGCAATACAACTTGGGTAACACCTAATGAAGCAAAGTACTTTAATTTCTCAACAGTATCAATACAACACTGAGTTGAAGCATGGAGCTCGATTCCTTTTGGAATATCTAAAGTAAAAATTGATAGTTCTTGAACAATTAAGACATCTATATTGGCCTGAGCTAAAGAATAAATTAACTCCTGAGCTTGAGATATCTCATTATCAAAGAGCAAAGTATTTAAAGTAATATGAACCTTTACATTAAATCGATGGGCAAAGTCACAAACTGCCTTTATATTCTCTAATTTATTACAAGCATCTGCTCTTGCACCAAATGCAGGACCACCAATAAAAACACCATCAGCTCCACATAAAATGGCAGCCTTTGCGGACTCAAAATCTTTAGCTGGAGCTAAAAGCTCTAAAATCTTATTTTTCAATTTCAAATGAGGCATAAACACTTGATTCAATAGTTAAATTCTCAGGCATATATTCTGAGGCTTTAGTTTCATTTTCTTTATTAAGAGACATCATACTAGCAGTTACAGCATGACGACGATAAACAATTGGAGCTCCGCTATCGTTGAACTTTAAAGAACAAGCTTTTTTAATTTTTACATCAAAGCCTTTTGCTAATCTGTTAGCTTTATTTTTTGCATCAACAATCGCCTTTTCATCAGCCTGTTCTTTTAATTTTGAACTATCTTTAATCTGATAGCTAAAGCCGTTAATTGATGTAATGCCAGACTCAACTGCACTAGTTGTTAACTTCTCGATTAAAGAAAAATCTTGAATTTTAAATTCAAGATTACGACTTGCAATATAGCCGTCAAATACTTGGCCATTTTCTTTATCATAATGATATTTAGGATATAAAGTAATTGAACCAGATGAAATTTCATCTTTCTTTATTCCTAAAGATTTTGCTTTATTTATAAGTGAAGAAATCTGTTTTTCGGCATTGTCTCTTGCCTTTGATGCCATCATATCCTCAGCCTTGCCAACAAAAGATAAAACCGCAACATCAGGCATTGCATCAACTTTTGCGGTTCCAACAACTTCAATAAGGCCATTTTCAGCACAAGGATCAGCATAAACATTTGATGACATACATATAACACCAAAGGATGCTATCGCATAAATGAATTTATTAAGCATTTATCTTACCTATATAAATAAAAAAGGCCAAAGACAACTTAATCTATGGCCTAATTATGATTTAAATAAATAATCCTTAATTAGAATTATTTCTTGTGTAACTGACGAGAAGCTTCTGCAGCTGCAATCACGCTCTCTAAAGAACAAGCACTATCAGATGCAACCTCAACAGCAGCGCCAACAGCACCTTCTAAAACAGGAGCATCAGCAATGCGAACGCGTGACTTTAAAGGCTCTTCTAACATAGCAATTGCTGCCTGTGAACTGATCACACCAGAACCTAAATCACAAACAACTACAACACCATCACCCTGGTCAACTTTCTTAATTGATTCAAGAATACGCTTTGGATCTGTTCCTAGCTTACCCTCTGCATTGCCACCAGCTGCTAAAATAGGTAACTGATTAGTACCTGATGATGAGATCTGCTCCACCATATCGCAGATACCTTCTGAAACCTTAACACTGTGTGATACAACAACGATACCTATCATATGTGTAACTCCTTTTTAGTAAACTTTTAATCTCTGTATGTTTCTTTTATTACATTGTAATTAAAATGTTGATTTAGAAACATGAAAACATTCACATTAAAGTGAAAATATAATCCAATTCAAATATTTTTAAGTAGTCATCTAATATATACCATATTTGTTATTAACAATATAGAATATTTTTACATTGGTGCAATAAAGATTAAGGGGAGTTCTATAAATTAAACTTCAAAAACCTCGTTACCAAGCGTAATTG
>CAZEXR010000101.1:0-8587 GCA_964516675.1 uncultured Enterobacterales bacterium
TATTTGCTACAGTCTAGCAATACTAATCCCACAAGATTTTAACTTGACCCAAAAATATCATATTTTATTTAATTTATTTTTATCTTATAAATCAATAGAATAAAACTTTTTTGTAAATAAGTACATTTTAAAACAAAAAGAATTGACCAAATAGATAAAAAAAATGTTGACGAAAATCACTTTTACTTTATTATTACCGAAAAAACGAATGTTGTTTTTGCTCTTAATTGGAGATTTCGCGCGTGGAAAAAATTAGCGCTTCTACTGCAGTTACTGCAAATGAGCAGGGCCAAAAGGCTCCTGAGAATATTATTGCTAAACAGACTCATCGACCAGGTGAATTACCTGGCATGAAAGCATCTCCTGTTGAGCAAAACAAAAAACCTATTTTAGAGATAAAAGCTCTTACAAAGAACTTTACTAATTTTACTGCTGTTAATAACGTAGATTTAACAATCTATGAAGGTGAAATTTTTGCTCTATTAGGTTCTTCTGGCTGTGGTAAGTCAACACTTCTACGTATGCTTGCTGGCTTTGAACATCCTAGTGCTGGTCACATTATTTTAGACGGTGAAGACATTGTTGATCTTCCTCCTTATAAGAGAACATTAAACATGATGTTCCAGTCATATGCTTTATTCCCATATATGACTGTAAGACAGAACATTGCTTTTGGTCTTAAGCAAGAAAAATTACCACGTGATGTGATCAATGAACGCGTTGATAAAATGCTAAAACTAGTTCACATGGAAGAATATGTTGATAGAAAGCCATTCCAATTATCAGGTGGTCAGCGTCAGCGTGTTGCTCTTGCAAGATCTCTTGCAAAAGAGCCTCGTCTTCTACTATTAGATGAACCAATGGGTGCATTAGATAAAAAACTACGTGAACAAATGCGTTTAGAGTTAGTTGGTATCATTAACTCAGTTGGTGTTACATGTCTAATGGTAACTCATGATCAAGAAGAAGCTATGACAATGGCTGATCGTATCGCTATCATGGATAGAGGTGAATTCGTTCAAATTGGTGGTCCTCGTGAAATTTACGAAAACCCTAATTGTCGATTCTCTGCAGAGTTCATTGGCTCTGTTAACATGTTCGATTGCACCTTAACAAAATCTGATTTAAAGCATTCTTTTATTCAATGTGCAGATTTTCCTCGTCCAATCGTTTTACAACATGATATTGATATCGCTGATGGTATGCCTTTATCAATTGCACTACGTCCAGAAAAAGTTTACATCTCTCATGAATTACCAGAGACTCAAACAAACTGCTGTGAAGGCATCGTAGATAACATCGCTTACTTAGGTGACATTTCTATTTACTACGTTCGTCTACCATCAGGCAGAATCATTACTTCTACCCTACCTAACGTAGATAGATTTAACGTAGGTTTCCCTACATGGGATGATAAAGTTTTCCTAAGCTGGGATCCTGAGTCATGTATTGCATTAACCTTCTAAGAGACTAGTTAATTCTAATGGCTGCTATTAGTGTAAATGCGGTAAAACGCCCAAGTTCAAAGGGTCATCGTCCGCCACCTCGCTTTGTGCCTGGTAAAAAAATTACAATGAGAGAAAGAGCTATCATCCTTGTTCCATATTTATGGATGGTATTGTTCTTCCTTATCCCATTTTTAATTATTTTTAAGATTTCTTTTTCTATTACAGAGATTTCTATTCCACCATACTCTCCAATTATTACTTTTGAAGATGGTGCGATGCAGATCATTTTGCACTTAGAAAACTATACCAATATTTTTACAGATCCTGATGGTACCTATATGAAGTCTTACTTGAAATCTATTCAAGTAGCTGCATTTTCTACATTTTTCTGTTTACTAATTGGTTATCCTATTGCTTGGGCATTAGCTTCAGCAAAAAGTGCAACAAGAAATATCTTATTTATCTTAATTATTATGCCTAGCTGGACTTCTTTCGTTGTAAGAATCTATGCTTGGATGACTATTTTAAAAAGAGATGGTCTAATTAACGATATCTTGATGACAATTGGTCTAATTGATCATCCAATGCATTTACTTCAAACAGATTTAGCTGTTTACATTGGTATTGTCTATTGCTATCTACCTTACATGGTTTTACCACTATTCTCAGCATTAATGAAAGTTGACTATAGCTTAATTGAGGCAGCTCAAGATTTAGGTTGTAGACCTATTAAGACATTCTTCTCAGCTTTAGTACCTCAAACCAAAAGCGGTGTTATTGCAGGTTCAATGCTAGTGTTCATCCCTGCAATTGGCGAATACGTAATTCCTGAGTTACTAGGTGGCAAGGATTCAATTTTGATTGGACGTATTCTATGGCAGGAATTCTTTAATAACAGAGATTGGCCTTTAGCATCAGCTGTAGCAATTACAATGCTAACAGTCATGGCTATTCCTATTATCTGGTTCTTCAAGAATCAACGTAAGCAAGGAGCACTATAATGAGCCTACTTAAGAAACCATCTAAAAGCTTCTTAGCTAGATTGTTAATACTTGCTCTTGCTTTAACCTTTTTGTATCTACCAATTATGACATTGATAGTGTATTCATTTAATGAATCAAAAATGGTTACTGTATGGACTAATTTTTCTTTAAAATGGTATTACGCTTTATTTAACAATTCAGCTATTATCACTGCAGTTGGAATATCACTTACTATTGCACTAATGTCTGCAATAACATCTGTTGTCATTGGTACACTAGCAGCTTTTGTTATGGTAAGAATTAGAAAATTCCATGGTGAAAGTGCATTCTTACTGTTTATGACTGCACCTATGATTTTACCTGAGGTTATATCAGGCCTTGCTTTACTATTACTATTTGTAACATTAGGCGATATAGTCCCTGTATTCTCAGATAGAGGCATTATTACAATTTGGATTGCACACGTAACATTCTGCTCAGCATATGCAACAGTTGTTATTCGTTCAAGATTTGTAGAGTTAGATATTTCTTTAGAAGAAGCTGCAAAAGACCTAGGTGCAGGTCCTTTAAAAGTATTCTTTGTGATTATTTTACCGGCAATTATGCCAGCAGAAGTTGCAGCATTCCTTCTAAGCTTTACTATGTCTATGGATGACTTAGTTATTACAAGTTTCGTAGCAGGACCAAATTCAACAACATTACCAATGTTAATCTTCTCAAGTGTAAGACGTGGTTTATCACCTGAGATTAATGCATTAGCTTCAGTAATTGTATTAGTTGTATCTTGTTTTGCTTTTGTATCTTGGATCCTTACTGTAAGAAAACAAAAACGAAAGCAAAGAAATGCAGCCATGATTGAAGCTGCATTGCGAAAAGAAAACAAAATACATAGCTAAAATAAAAAAAATCATAAGCCTGTGATAAAAATCACAGGTTTTTGAGTATAATACGCACATCTATTTCCACACTAATCGAGATATTTATGTCTGATTTAAAACTCTTCTCTGGTAATGCAACCCCAGAGCTTGCAAGTGAAATTGCAAAATGCCTATTCACCAACCTTTCTAACGCTACCGTTGATACTTTTTCTGATGGTGAAGTTCATGTTCAAATCAATGAATGTGTTCGTGGTTGCGATACCTTTATCATTCAGTCTACATGCGCTCCTACTAATGACAACTTAATGGAGTTATTAGTTATGGTTGATGCTCTACGTCGTGCTTCAGCAGGTCGTATTACAGCAGTTATTCCTTACTTCGGCTATGCACGTCAAGATCGTCGTGTTCGTTCTGCTCGTGTACCTATTACTGCTAAAGTTGTAGCTGATTTACTTTCATCAGTTGGTGTTGATAGAGTTTTAACTGTTGATTTACATGCTGAGCAGATTCAAGGTTTCTTTGATGTTCCAGTAGATAACTGCTATTCATCAAAATTATTTGTTGAAGATATGAAGAGCCTAGAACTTAAAAATCCATGCATCGTTTCTCCTGATATGGGCGGTGTAGTTCGTGCTCGTGCTATTTCAAAATTATTAAATGATGCTGATATCGCTATTATTGATAAGCGTCGTCCAAAGCCAAACGTTTCTGAGGTTATGAACCTTATCGGTGACGTTAAAGACAGAGAATGTATCATTGTTGATGATATGATTGATACAGGCGGTACCTTATGTAAAGCAGCTGCGGCTTTAAAGGCTTGTGGTGCAACAAAGGTTATTGCTTACGGTACACACCCTGTTCTATCTGGCAATGCTTATGAAAACATTAAAAATTCTGTTATTGATACAATCGTAGTATCAAACTCAATTCCAGCAACAGAACAAATGAAATCAACTGGCAAATTCAGATATGTTTCATTAGCTCATACCCTTGCAGAAGCTATTCGTCGTATTAACAATGATGAATCAATTTCTGTAATGTTTGGTGATGCTGTTTAATCAAACAGATTTCTCTTAAAGCAAAGGTGTAACGAATCAGTTACGCCTTTTTTTTATTTTTTTTTAATATTCATTAAAGTTTCTAAATTAAATTGCCGTTATACTCAGATAAGTAGTAGGAGTTTTTATGGCACTTATTGATACATCTTTTAATAATATTTCTGGTTCTGAGATTCGTTCTTATGAGAGCCACAATATTGATGTGTCTTTAATAGGTAATAAAAATGATGATGAAAAGAAGAAAAACACTCTTCAAAATGATGTTGTAACACTTACTGGTAAAACAGAAGATTCTTCTACAAATAAATACTCATCAAACCATTCTAAAGCATTAAAAGCTTATTTAGGTTTTAGCAAAAATCAGTCTACATCAGATGCTGCAAAATCAGTTGAACAAAATCTAAGTCCTACATCATCAAATAAAGAACAGAGCGAAACATCTGAAGCAATTAAAGATCCTCTATCAAAAGAAGATAATAAAGGTAAATCATCTGATTCTGTAAAAGAAGATGACAAATCTGAATCAAAAAATAATGATAAAAAGCCAAATGGCGAAGAATTAACCGATGAGGAACAAGCTAAAGTAACTCAAATGAAAGAAAGAGATACTGAAGTTAAAACTCATGAAAAAGCCCATCAAAGTGCTGGAGGACAATACGCTAGTGCCCCATCATATGAAACAGAAAAAGGTCCTGATGGTAAAAGCTATGTTACAGATGGCCACGTAAATATTAGCATTTCTAAAGAAAAAACAGCTGATGCTACAATCAAGAAAATGCAGCAAGTTATAAAAGCTGCAAATGCACCAGCTCAGCCTTCAGGTCAAGATCTTAAAGTAGCAGCACAAGCTCAACAAACATTAAATGAAGCTCAAGCAGAAAAAGCAAAAGAAGCCTCATCAAACAGTTCTGATAATAAAAAATCAGATAGTTCAAATTCATCAACTGATAGCAAAGATGAGACTAAAAATTCCTCATCTCAAACAAATGATGCTCAAACATCATCAAAAATAGCACAAAAACCTCAACTATCCTTCTAATTATTCACTAAAAGTGAACATTGATACTGATAACAAATAAAATGATGTATAATTGCGGTGCAATTTTACTTTGAATTTGGAGTAATCATGGATCCAGTATCAGTGGGCGCCCTTTCTTTATTGCCCCCTATTATTGCAGTGGTATTAGCCTTAGTTACTAAAGAGGTTTTTTCATCACTACTTTTAGGTATTCTTTCAGGAACCCTAATATATACAATTAAAACAGATGGCAATCTTGCTATCGATACAGTTCAAACAGCCGTAAAAGTAATGGGAAATAAATTCGATCTTAACATCGTTTTATTCTGCTCATTATTAGGTGCACTTGTTTACGTAATTTACTTAGCAGGAGCTTCAAGAGCATATGGCAATTGGGCTACTACAAAAATTAAAGGCAGACGTTCTGCTCTATTATCAACTTCAGCACTAGGTGCATTTATCTTTATTGATGATTATTTTAATTGCTTAACAGTTGGTACTGTTATGCGACCAATCACAGATAAATATAAAATTTCAAGAGCTAAGTTAGCTTATATTATTGATGCAACAGCTGCTCCAATTTGTATTATTGCGCCTATTTCATCATGGGCTGCTGCAGTTGGCTCAAACTTAAAAGCAACAAAAGCTTTTGATTCTGATATTGGTGCTTTTGTAAGTGCCATTCCTTGGAATTTCTATGCCTTACTTTCAATATTAATGGTTGTAATTGTATGTATCTTTAATATTGATTTTGGACCTATGTTAAAAGCAGAACAAGAATCTGCTGTTAAAGAGCCAAAACCAACATCTGATGCAGATACAAAAGAAGATATTGAAATCAAAGGTAACGGCACCATGTGGGATATGATTGTTCCAATCCTATCTTTAATCTTATTTGCTACACTTGCAATGTTATATGTTGGCGGATATTGGGGTGAAGATGAAGCTTATCAAACAGTTGGTGCAGCTTTTGGTAATACTGATTCATCACTATCACTTGTATTAGGTTCAACAGCAGCTCTATTTGTTGCCTTCCTAATGTTAGTTCCTCGTAAAATTCTTTCTCTTAAAGAGTTTATGGATGGTGTTTTACGTGGTGTTCAGGCTATGTTACCAGCATGCATGATTTTGACATTTGCATGGACTATTTCAGGTGTAACCCGTGATTTACTACAAGCTCCAGAGTTTATTTCTTCAATTGTTCAGAATGATTTAGCTTTTGTTGGTGCAATTCTTCCTGCTGTGATTTTTGTAATCGCAGGTTTTCTATCATTCTCAACAGGAACAGCTTGGGGTACTTTCGGTATTCTAATTCCTATCGTTGTAATGGTTGCACAGGCAATTGACCCAACATCAGGTGATTTGATTATCATATCTTTATCTGCAACATTAGCTGGTTCTGTATTTGGTGATCATTGTTCTCCAATCTCAGATACCACTGTTCTATCATCAGCTGGTGCTGGATGTGTTCATATTGAGCACGTTTATACACAGTTACCTTATGCAATTTTGGTTGCTTTATGTACTTTAGCTG
This sequence comes from uncultured Enterobacterales bacterium, assembly GCA_964516675.1. Classification (GTDB taxonomy): domain Bacteria; phylum Pseudomonadota; class Gammaproteobacteria; order Enterobacterales; family Succinivibrionaceae; genus Succinivibrio. The sequence goes on from CAZEXR010000101.1 coordinate 6,920, forward strand.
GTTACTTAGTTGCAGGCTTTACTTTCAATCTATTTGCAAGTTTAGGTACAGCAATTGGTCTACTTGTAATTAGCGCATTATTCTTCCATCACCGTCAGTTGATTAAGAATAAAAAAGTTACAACAACTCAAAGCTAATACAAACTAACTACTATCTCTAAAAACTTCACCGTAAAACCCGAACTCCGCAGGTCATAGTTTCTAATTTTTGACCTGTTTCTTAGGGTAAGGGATTTTAAACAAATCATAGAGATCTCTAGTTTTATTAGGGATCTCTTTTACTATCCAAACATCTCTTCCTGCTGGCTTTGTTGCCTGTAATTTCTGAAGCTGAAGCATTGCTTTAGTAAGAGAATCACCTGGTAAAACACGACCTGACGCTTTATGCTCACAAGCACATACAGAAAGCATCATTCTTAATGTCTGAGCAAGTATGTGAATAAAGATTTTTCCTCTATATGTAAGATTAGTTGCATATAGTCTGTCACCTTCATTTAATACCTTAAATTGTCTAAAGGCTGTTTCTACGATGTTTCTTTCTCTGTAGATAACTAAGCTATCAAAAGCATTAGCAACAGTATTAGTTCTAATTGCAAAGTAACCATTGTATTTACAAGCATGCTCTACATTAGAAGCTTTCATTACCCACTCTTTATTTTGGTTCTGCTCAATGTATTTTGAATACCTAGACCAAAGTGCAGGTTCAGCCTTTAGGTTCTTATTTCTGCAATCAATAACCTTCTGTAAATCGGTCATAAAAGCTCTAGTTTGGCGAACACCAAGCTCTGCATCGTTATAAAGGTGGATAAGAACTTTGTTATCTTTATTTGACCCATGTTCATTAGATACCCAATTAACGTCTTCAACAGTTCTAGCAAAAACACCTAAAGCACCGTTCATAAATACAGGGTTATTTAAACTAGATTTATATTTATCAATCTCACGTTTAACTGTGTCCTCAGATAACTTAATGCCAGTTAGGAACTTAAGACCACAATTAAGCTGCTTTTGAATATTCATGATAGAGGAATAACCTCTATCAGTTGTAAGTAGAACATCAGATAAATCAAAACCATTATTCTGCATATTCATAAGTATCTGAGGGAATAGAGACATATCAGTAACAGAGCCTTCAGACTCATATGCATAACAGGTATCGCCAGTGTAATAGGCTGTGCAATAAGTAAGATTAACTGGTTTTAAAAAGTCATCTTGTTTAGCATGACCAAAAGCTGCATTTTCAATGGTGGTTGAATAGGTACCGATACTTGTAGAATCAATAGCCATCATCATAGGAGGAAGGGTTAAACCATTCTTACGAGCTTCTGCTTTTTTATCGTTGTACGATGCAACAGTAGCTTTATATCTTAACTTAAAGTATTCATCCATTTTTCCTTGGTCAACTTTTGCAAGGATTTTACAGATTTGTTGACTAGATAAAGGATATGCATCTGGTAGGTAGTTCACAGCTAACCAATCCTCATAGTTCTGCATAGCATCACCATGAGTGCACAATTGATATATACCAAGTCTTAAAAGCTCTTCAGCTTCATCCTCAAATACTTCTTTTAAAGATGAGAGAATACCTATTTGCTTTGCCTTTTCCCAAAGCGCATAAGTAAGACCAAATGAAACAACAATCACATCTCTAATCAGAAAAGGATTCTAC
>CAZEXR010000102.1:0-8476 GCA_964516675.1 uncultured Enterobacterales bacterium
TCTAAACAATAACTTGACCTAGCCTTTATCACTTTTTAGCCTTAAACTAAAATTTCACTTTGAAATTTATCTGTGCGTAAATATAATTTTTTTGAATTATTTTGCATATTTATACGTTTTGATATTTAACAAACGTTTGAGATTGATTAGAATAGCAAGGCCATAAAATAAGGCAAAAACAATAAAATGCATTCAAAGGAATAAGTTAATACTTATAAAAATATTCTTTGAGTTATACAGCAAAAATTAGACTATGCTTAAGATAGAGCAAAGCTAATTAAACGGAAATATCATGAAAAAGATCTTTTCTTTGGCATTACTTGTAGCATTCCTTGCTACTTCTGCCAAAGCAGACGATATTATTTCTACTCTTGAAAAACAATGTGATACCGGAGACTTTACTGCCTGCGATAACTTAGGTTGTGAGTACTCAAGAGGTGAATACGTCGAGCCAGATTATAAAAAAGCCAAGAAGCTTTTTGAAATGGCATGCGAGGCGAACAACGCTGAAGGTTGTGGTCACTTAGGATTTCTATACGGACAAGGTAAAGAGATTAAACAGGATTATCCAAAAGCAATTTCTCTTTATGACAAAGCTTGTTCTTTAGGTTTCTTTGAGTCATGCACTAATCTTGGTATTAGCTATATGCTAGGAACTGGTGTTGAAGTTGATCTTAAAAAATCCATCGAATTATTTAATAAGTCTTGTGATGCTGACCATTCTCCTGCCTGTACCCTTTTAGGCAACGCCTATTTTAACGGTGATGGCGTAGAAAAGGATGCTACAAAGGCTAATGAATTCTATCTAAAAGCTTGTGATTTATCTAATCCTGAAGCTTGTGCAAACTTAGGTTTAAACTATGCTCAAGGAGAAGGTGCTGATCAGGATTTTGAAAAAGCTTATGAGTTTTTTACCAAGGGCTGCGACTTAGGTGCAGGTGAAGGCTGTTTTAACACGGGCGTTATGTATGTTAACGGCTGGGGTGTAGAACAAGACTTTAACATTGGTAAAGAATACTATCAAAAAGCCTGTCATTTTGGTTATAAACAAGGTTGTGATGAGTACACCAATATGACAAATGAAGGTTTGTAAATAATTTTTTTTTGCAAACGATAAGGTTCTAAATCAACAATTTAGGACCTTTTTTATGCCCCCTACAATTAAAATCCAATTTCAGAAAATTTTAGTCATAACTTTTCATAATTTCTTCATAAAACTTTAACAAAAAGGCTTATATAAGCCATTCTTGGTTTAAGTCATTTAAGTCTGTCATGTCAGTTTTAATCGATCAAAAATAGATTTTTCGTCAGTCTCCTCTTTTTTGTCGGAAAAACATTTTACTTATAAAATATCGCTTACCCCTTTATAGAATAAGCCTTTGACACATTTTGTTATATTTTGCGCACTAAAATCGTTTGCATTTATTTAGGATGATTGTCTTGCATAATTTTATTTGACATAGCTCACGTTTTATTATTTAATAATATTAACTAAATCACAAAACACAAAATATAAAAATTAAGATCAGGTCATCTAATGAAAGCAATTAAACTATTATGCCTTACTGCTCTAGCAGCTAGCTTTACTTTAGCTACATCATGTACTAAAGAAGAGCCACAAGCTTCAGCACAACAGGCAAGAGCAACAGAAGGACTTTCAGTTCTTGAAAAAGCAAAGATCGCACGTATTGCTCGTAAAAAGGCAACTGAGGAAAAAAGAAAAGCTTTAAATGAAAAGTATACAGCTCACGATGTTGGTGCTTATAAAGCTCATGTTTCTTTTGAAGACGAAATGGTAGAGTCTGATAACCTAAACCTATGGGTTCCTAAAAACTTTATTGCTGTTTTAGGTAATAAAATGGTTTATGACGACGAATCAACTTCATTACAAAAAGTGACCTTGATTAACCAATCAAAAATGTACTCAGCAACAGCAGATCTAAGCTACGATTTTGGAAACATTGATTTATCTAAACCTACATTTTGTAAAGATATTGTTGTAAAGAAAACAGCATACTCAAATGTAAATGTACTTATCGAGCCTTATGTGCTTGTAGGTGATAAATCATCTGTCTGTCATCTTACATATCAAGACATAGCAATCAATAAGTACGTCAGCGAATACACAGAAGTATTTGCTGATGGTACTGTTACCTTTATCAAAACATCATCATCACAGAGATTAAATTCAAAGAACATCTTGAAAAAAGCATTTAATAAAGCAGTATCAGAGAAACTTCAAACCTCTGTACGACATGCTTTAGGTGAGTTTTTAGATACAGAAAAATACACACTTAAAAAGATTTAAGTAAAAAAAGATTTCTTCATTTTTACATCGCCTCCCTTGGCTTAATCCTAAGTTTTTAGGTACAGCCACATCGAGGCGGTCTTTTTTCCCTCACCTTTATTCAAAAATTCTCCCTTATTTTTAACAAACGCCCAAAATCGTCATTTCAAATACTCAAAATCATAAAAAAAGTATGAAATTCAGCGATCTTGACTGATATTTTCACTCACGCTTAATTAAATCATGGTATATAATGATCAGTTCAATTAAATTAAGGAGCTGACATGGCTAGCATAAGACCTCGTGAAAGAGCTGCAATTATCCAATCACTACGAGCAGGTGTTACACCTCGTATTGGACTTGAATACATTCAAGTTGGCAGAGTAAATGAGGTTAAAGCGTTAATCGAAGATCTTGATAACATCTCTGACGGTGGTAGTGCTTTTAGAATTGTCATCGGTGACTTCGGTGCAGGTAAATCTTTCTTCCTACAGTTAATCAGATACATTGCCTTAGAAAAGGGAATGGTGGTTTTAAATGCTGATTTATCTCCTGATAGAAGATTATTTGCCTCAAACGGTCAAGCTCGCAATCTATATAAAGAATTAGCAAGAAACCTATCAACTAGAGCTCATCCTGAGGGTAATGCCATGATCCCTCTTATTGAGAAGTTCATTACCGAGCAAAGACGTATTGCAGATACTGAAGGCTTAGACGTTGATAGAGTTATCAAAGATAAACTAAACTCCCTATCAGAGTTAGTTGATGGCTATGATTTTGCACAGGTTGTTGCAACTTATTGGAAAGCCTACAACAACAATGACGAAGATTTAAAAAATAACGTAGTACGTTATCTTCGTGGTGAATACACCTCTCGTGCCGATGCCCGTAAGGACTTAGGCGTAAGAGCCATTGTTGAAGATCATAACGTATATGATCACATCAAGTTACTTGCAAGATTTGTAACCCAAGCTGGCTACAAGGGCTTACTTGTAAACCTAGATGAGGTTGTAAACCTATACAAACTACCTTCTCAAAGAGCACGTAGCTCAAACTACGAACAGGTATTAAGAATTCTAAATGACTGTCTACAAGGCTCAGCTCAGTCTCTAGGCTTTATGTTTGGCGGTACCCCAGAATTTCTAATGGATCAGAGAAAAGGTCTATACTCTTATGAAGCACTTCACTCTCGTCTAGCTGAGAACACTTTTGCTCAAATTGCAAATGTAGTCGATTACCATAGCCCAATTTTAATGCTACAAAACTTATCTCCTGAGGAGATTTATGTACTTCTTTGTAACATTAGAAACGTATTTGCTGGCGGTAAAGAGGATAAATATATTCTTCCTGATGAAGCTCTATCAGCTTTCTTAGAGCACTGCTCAAAGAACATTGGTGATGCTTACTTTAGAACTCCTCGTAACACCATTAAAGCCTTTGTTGACTTACTATCAGTAATTGAGCAAAACCCAGAGCTTAATTGGCAGAGTCTAATCGGAAATATTAAGATTGATTCAGAGAATGATGCTTCTCTTGTGACCATTTTAGATGATGACGAAGAAGAAACTCATGAAACTGTTGTTAAAAAAGCTGATGATAAAAAAGAAGCTACAACAGATGAAGAAGATGACGATGATTTAACCTCATTTACCCTGTAGGAGTTTCTCTTGGCAGTAAATTCTCAAGCTCTATTAGATAAAGATCTAGTTAGATGGATGTTTAAAAAGGGCTGGCAGTCTTTACTGCCAATCCAGGAAGCTTCAGTAAAACCAATTTTAGACAGAAATACAGACGTTATTATTTCTGCATCTACTGCAAGTGGTAAAACTGAAGCTGCTTTTTTACCAGCACTTACAGCTATCAATCAAACTAAAGAATTACCAGGCATTCGCATTCTTTATGTAAGTCCTTTAAAAGCCTTAATTAACGATCAGTTCAGACGATTAGAGGAAATGAGTGAGTTTCTTGATCTTAAAGTAACTCCTTGGCACGGAGATGTTTCTGTATCTAAAAAATCAAACCTTATGAGTAATCCATCAGGTGTGATTTTAACCACTCCAGAATCTTTAGAATCTCTTTTAATTAACCATGTGCAATGGATTAAAGAATCCATGCAGAATCTTTTTTACGTGGTTATCGATGAATTCCATGCCTTCATGGGTTCACAGCGTGGTTACCAGCTACAGTCTCAGTTACATCGTATTGAAAACCTCATTGGTAAAAGAATATATAGAATTGCCCTGTCAGCTACCTTTTCAGATGCTAATCGAGTATTAACCTATCTAAGACCCAATTCAAAGGTTCCTTGCAAGGTTATTACAACACCTGATAGTAATAAAGATAAGCTTTCAATTCAGATTAAAGGCTATAACCACGTTGAAAAGAACGTCGATGAAGAAGGTCAAAAGCTCCCTCAAGAATTTGATGAAATAGCAAAAGATATATTCAGATTACTTCGTGGTGGTACAAATCTTGTGTTCTGTAACTCTCGTTTCTGCACAGAAACTTTAGCTGCAAAACTTGAGATGATGAGTAAAGAGAAATTTGTTCCAAATGAATTTTTCCCACATCATGGCTCATTATCAAAAGACTTAAGAGAGAGCCTTGAGTACCGTCTTCAAGAAGGCAGATGGCCAACTACAGCTATTTGTACAGCAACACTAGAGCTTGGTATTGATATATCTGATGTCTCCTCTATTGCTCAGGTTGAGCATCCTATTACAGTAGCCTCTCTTCGCCAAAGATTAGGTAGAGCAGGTCGTCGTGACCATAACGCGATATTAAGAGTTTTTCTACCAGAAGGCTCGACAGATTCAAAACGTACTGAAATTTTTGAAGATACCGTACTTACCGTTGCCATGATCGAGCTACTGCTAGAACGTTGGTATGAACCACCTTTAGAGCATGAGTATGCCTTTTCTACTCTATTACAGCAAACTCTTTCTGTAATTGCCTCTTTTGGTAGTGTATCTGCTAAAGCTTTATATGATTTACTGTGTAAAACAGGTCCATTTTCATTAAACACCACTAAGATTTACATGAGCTTTTTAAAGTGTTTAGGTGAAAAGGATTTAATTGTCCAATTAAATGATGGCACGCTAGCTTTAGGTCTTGAAGGTGAAAAATTACTATCTAATTGGAGTTTCTACGCAGCTTTTGATACTCCAAAGGAATTTACCATCGAGCACGATGGTCATTCTATAGGAACTGTACCTTTAAGCCGAGATTTAATGATTGATGATACTTTCTTATTTGCAGGTCGCGGTTGGAAGGTTAATTTCTTCTCCCAAGAACGTCATATCATTGGTGTAAAACCTTTCCCTTATGATGCTCAACCGCTTTTAATGAATGGATCAGCAGGACACGTGCACGATGAAGTTCGTCGTCGTATGCTTAAGATTTACAAATCTAAGACCATTCCTGCTTATCTAAATAAAACAGCTGCCGAGCATTTACGTTTAGGTATTGAATTCTTCTATCAAAAAGGCCTTGATAAATTCCATATTTATGAAGGACCAGGTGGCATTGCTCTGTTCCCATGGCGTGGTGATAAAGTCGTTAGAACAATTGTTTTAATGCTTAAAAAAGAAGCCATTAACGCTACTGCTTACAAGTCTCATATTGAACTTGAATTTACCCCTAAAGACTCACTTAAGGTTGCAGTCTTTAATATCCTAGATTCAAACTCTATCAATGAGATTGACCTTATCAAGAAGATTAACAATCTTGATAGAGATAAGCACGACAACTACATTTCTATGGACTTAAAGAGAACTGCATTTGCTCACTCTGAACTTGATGTTCAAGGTGCTATAGATTTCTTTGTCGAGCTCAAAAAAGAGCTTTATTAGTCATTTAAGATTTAGCTCTATAAGGAGCTAAATCTTTTAACCTCAGCTTTTACAAACTTATTTAAATAGCTTACTCCTACTTTATTCTCCTTATAATTGCTCATTGAAGCATGGTAAGTAGCAAGAACTGTTATAAATAAATCATTAAAGCTTTGCGCATTTTTTAAAGCATTATCTAAATCATAATCAATTAAAAAACTGCCATCTTTTACAAAACCTAAAATAACCTCTAAAACCTGTTTAAATCGCTTAGTGCGCTTATCTAATTCCTTTTTAATTTCACAGTTGTCACTAGAAATATCAATTAGTTTTTTAATAATAGTTTTAAAAGCTTTAATGTCTTTATCGTCATCATCTGAACTTACTGTTATTGAGTGAATTTGATGCTCAAAACAATATCTATTGTTAATCGCTTCAGAACTAAAAATAACGTCATTTAGAGCATTCTCATCATTTGGATGATAACTTGTATTACTTTCAAGAATTTTCTCTTCTATGACGTTATCTGTTAGCTTATCGTCAATATTTAGGTCACTTGTGCACTCTAAATTTAAGTTACTTTCAATTGTTTCTAAAAGAGGCGGTATTGTTGATACATTATCTGTTGATACATTATCTAGTTTTGCTTTCTCTTTTTTAATAGATTGATTGTTTTTTAAATCATCAACAAAAGCATTTTTTAACTGATCTCTTTTATCTTTAAACTTGTCTTGCTTCTCCCTGTCTTTTAGCTTTTCTTTAAGTTCTATGGTTTTTTGTAATTGTTCATTTACAATTTGTTGTAATTTAAGTAAATCAATTGCCCACTTTCTTGATAAACAATAAGCCATATCAACTTGTTTATGCATATCTATTAAAGCTAATCTATTTTTATCATAAACAGGAGTTAAACTAAGGTAGCTATCTAATTCAAACCAATTAGCAGGAGCAGGACCAACACCTTCAAAACTAGGACGAAGAGGTTCAAAAAGCTCGCTTTTGTCATGTTCAATTCTTTGTAAAGTTAAATCGTGGGCTTTTAAAAACACCTTATACAAAGGATCGGATGATTTATATTGCAAAAGTCTTAAAGCTAAATCATAAGCATCATTATCTTTTAGATAGGCAAATACGCTCAGAATATATTTAGAGAATAAAAGATGACCAATTGCAAAACTATGTTCATATGAAATGTTTGATGTTTTACTCTCAACTAATAACGCTCTAGCATATGTTGATAACGCAAACTCCTCAAGATTCTGATTTAATGGATCAAATGTAATGGCACTAGGTAAAGATTGGACTTTATAAAACAATAGGCTATCTAGTTCATGTACAAAAGCAATTATCAAAAGACTAAGAATGACACATTCCTTTTTATAATCTGTAAAAAGATAGGTATTATCCTTTGCTACAGTACACATAAAACTAAACAAATTTAAAGAATGCACAAGCATACTAGAGTTTTTCTCATCTATTGATGGAAGAGGACCTACAAGACTTACAAATCCATCTATTAGATTGCCAAAAGGAGGTTTATTTAAGGAGATATTAGTCTGGTTTTGAAGATATGAGATTAAAGAATCAACTTCAACTAAATAGTGACTAAAGTCATCTCTTACCATATAAGATTTCTTCTTACAGGTAACATGATTTAAATGATTACCTTCACTTATAGAACAAGGGCTAGCAATTGTAGCGTTTAATAATTTACAAGATAAAGACATATACACCTCAAGTATCAGTGCAGTTTATCTTTTTATTATTATTCTTTCTTTTATTAAGGCATTTAATGTCATTTTTGCAATTCAATTATGGATTGTAAAAGCAAGAATAGTTTTACACTTACAAGCACCTATTCTTTTATTTTCAATAAGTTAGCTTATTATTTTGTCTTAATATGTATTTACATACATACAGAATGTATGTAGTCTTTTTATCCCACATAAACACAAAAAGACAAGGTCAATAATGTTTGAGCGATATTTGATATGCAACAACTGTAAATAACTTGTTTTACACTTACAAGCACTTATTCTTTATTTTCAATAAGTTAGCTTATTATTTTGTCGTAATATGTATTAACATACATACAGAATGTATGTAGTCTTTTTATTTCTCATAAACGCAAAAAGACAAGGTCAATAATGTTTGAGCGATATTTGATATGCAACAACTGTAAATAACTTGTTTTACACTTACAAGCACTTATTCTTTATTTTCAATAAGTTAGCTTATTATTTTGTCGTAATATGTATTAACATACATACAGAATGTATGTAGTCTTTTTATTTCTCATAAACGCAAAAAGACAAGGTCAATAATGTTTGAGCGATATTTGATATGCAACAACTGTAAA
>CAZEXR010000103.1:0-8467 GCA_964516675.1 uncultured Enterobacterales bacterium
CTTATTTTTAGTAAAACTTGATAAGAAGCTAAATTAACCGTAAAATTAAAGTACCTAAAAAAAACTTTATTTAAAGCTTTGTTCCAAAAGAGCAAGGCTTTTGTTTTATATAGAGTTTATCTACAAAAGTCTATATAAATCGAAAAAATAAAAAATCTAAAAGTTTTTCATTTCTAGACACTAATAAAAAATCTGTCAGCACAAAAAGATCATAAAAAAAGTAATTACTTTGATTTTTAAAATTTGATGTTAGTCTCGTAAATATATGCAATTTTAAAGACTTAAATTCTATAAGCTGAAGGTATAGATACATAGCTGTTATAATAGTTAAAATTTATTAAATAGAGTCATCATGAAACTTTTTGAAAAACTAAAAAACATCCTACGTAAAAACGACAAAACATCAAATAATCAAGATTTACTAGCTCTTGAACCTAAAACAATAAAAATTGAAGCAGCCTCATCAAGTGATAATTACAAAAACAATAAAACTATTAAGAGTGTAGCTCCTGCACGGAAGTCAAAGAATGAAGAAGAGTCTGTTGTATGTGTTAATGGATTAAAAAATCTTGATAGCTTACTAAAGCAGCAGTCTTTAAAAGAAACATTTAATTTTGAGGATAGCTACAAAGACTTTAATCCTTTTGATTTTACATACCAAAAAATCAACAGAGAAATTAAAGCTATAGAGTTTAACTTTTTTAAATATATGCATGGTATGCCTATACTCAATCCTCATATTGCAAACAAATGGTTTTTTGAAGGAAAGCTAGACATAAAAGAAGAATTAGCTATAGCAATTAGTGAAGGTTATCTTAAGGTTGGATGTAGACCTATAGATAGAATGACTGTATCTGAACTTAAAACCATTTTAAAAGCTTTTAATATTGATGTTATAGGAAAGAAAGCAGATCTTTTACAAGAAGCTTTAAAACTTGATGAAGAAAAAATAGAACAGATTTTTTTAGATAAATACTATGTAGCAACCGAAAAGCTAAAAGCAATTCCTAACAAGAATTCAGTAGCCTTAGATCCTGATTTTGAAGAGCAAGTTATTAGTCTTCTATTAAAAGGTGAGGATGAACTTGCTTATAAAGCAATTACTAAATTTAGATGGGAGAGTAGACTTTCTTTAGTTAATAGTGAATTGAGTGACTCTACTCCAATTTATAATTATGAAAATGATAAGCTTTTAGAAAATCTAAGTTATCTTGAGCATTTTTGTAAATCTAAGCTAATGGTAAGCATCGTTAAATATGCTTATTGGATGGGATATGGATTTAGTGCTTCAACAATTAACAAAATTGCAAAGATATATGATATTGATGCTGATAAGTTATCTGTTGCTATGTACATTGCAGTTGAAGGCAGAAAACCTGTTGCAATTAGCCCTGAAAAACTACGTATTAGTGCAATTGATACTCTGGCAAAACGTACAAGTTCGCTTCCTCTTCCTACTAAAGAGAATAGCTTTAAGATAAAGGTAAATTCGTCAGATGAAATCTATGAAACAGAAGAACTAGAAACGAAGTTTATAAATGAGTTAAAAGCTCAAGCAAGTGAAGCTGGTATCAAAGATGAGTTCTCTTTTGTAAAGGTTGGTAAAGATATCAGAGTAATCTACAAAGATACTCAAATTGGTATGATTAAACTTAATGGAAGAGTTTATTCAATGCAGATACTAACTCGAGATGATGTGTTAAACGTCAAGGATGAATCTTATGACGTTTACGTGTCTTATATCTGCATTTGGCTTGTTTATATTTTAAATTTACCTAAAGACTTATTTGATTTAGTAAATAACTAATCTTTAGGGTACTCAATTGCAAATGGCCAATTTGAGATACCACCCATATCAAGGATGTAGTAATAACCTAAGGCTTTTAGCTTGGTAGCTGCATCCTTTGTTCTTCTACCTGTTCTGCAGTATAAAATAATAGGTTTAGCTTTATTAGGTGCAACCTTTGATGCTGTATCAGCTGTGATTTCATTTACTGATAAATTGACAGCAGTTGGAATAAATCCACTATTAAACTCATCTTTTTCTCTTACATCAAGTAGTAGACATTGGTTAGATTCAATTAAAGCGTTAGCTGTAGGGTAGTCAATCTGGGAAATGCCTGGATTGATTGTAAAAGATTGTGTAGACATAAAAAAATAAACCACTAAATTGATAATGAATCATTTTAGTGGTTTTTATGCATAATTTAAATAAATTGAAAAAAATGATTAGTTTGTTTCTTTAATCTTTTTAACAATGTTAGATGTTGAACATCCGTCAACGAAGTTGACGATAATTACCTTACCACCATTTGCTTGTACTTCTTTATGACCTGCAATTTGTTCAACCTTGTAATCGCCACCCTTTACAAGAATATCAGGTAGAACTCTTGAGATTAGTCTTTGTGGTGTATCCTCTTCAAAAGGTACAACAAAATCAACAGAGCCTAACGCAGCAAGTACAGTCATTCTGTCATTTAGTGAATTGATAGGTCTTGTAGGACCTTTTAGTCTTTGAACAGAGGCGTCTGAATTTACAGCAACGATTAACTTATCTCCTAAAGCACGAGCTTGTTTTAGATAAGTTACATGACCTGGATGAATAATATCAAAGCATCCATTTGTCATTACAATCTTTTGACCTTGAGCCTGAAGATTTCTTACAGTTTGACATAAGTCTTCTTCTGCGATGACACCACCGTCTTCACAATCAGATACTTTGCCTAAAGCATTCATAAGCTCAAATGGAGAAACTGTTGAAGTACCCATCTTGCCAACTACGATACCTGCAGCGCAGTTAGCGTACTCACATGCAGTAACAATATCATGACCTTCTGCTAAACAAGTAGCTAGAGTACCGATAACTGTATCACCAGCACCTGTTACATCATAAACTTCACGAGCATAAGTAGGTAAATGAACTGCTTTCATATTAGGACGAATTAAAGACATTCCATCTTCAGAACGGGTAACTAAAAGCATCTTTAAGTTAAATTTCTTAATTAAATCTAAAGCTTTTTGCTCTAAATCTTCATTATTTTTAACTTTACCTACAACAGCTTCAAACTCACTCATATTAGGTGTAAGTAGAGTAGCTCCTGAGTATTTTTCAAAGTCAGTTCCCTTAGGATCGATAAGACAAGGGATATTCTTCTGATTGGCAATGGTTATCATCTTTTGAACAGATGCTAAAGAGCCTTTGCCATAGTCAGAGAAGATAATAACTTTTGAATCGCTAATAGATTTACTAAAAGCATCAAGAACCATGGTTTCATCAATATCAAAGAAAGAATCTTCCATATCAAGTCTTAATAACTGTTGGTTTCTTGAAAGTACACGAAGTTTTGTAATTGTAGGATGATCTTTACTTAGAATAAAGTCAGGAGAAATCTTATGGTTTCTAACAATCTTTTCTAAGATTTCAGCGTTTTTATCTTCGCCCACGATTCCAACTAAGTTACAAGGAGCACCTAATGAAGCAATGTTAATTGCAACGTTAGCAGCACCACCTGCTCTTTCTTCTTTATCTTTTACTCTTACTACAGGTACAGGAGCTTCAGGTGAAATTCTATTTGAAGAGCCTTTCCAGTAGCTATCAAGCATTACATCGCCTACAACAGTAACTTTGCCTGTAAATAAGTTTGAATTGTTCTGACTCATATTCAGTCCTTTTAAATGATGCCTGCACGCATTAGATCATGTAGGTTGAAGGCACCGATTGGGTGTTTTTCATCATCAACAACAACTAATGAGTTAATTTTTAAATTGTGCATTAAAGCCATAGCATCAGCTGCAAGAGTATCTTGTTTTACGATACCGCGAACAGATGTGCTCATAATCTCTTTGATAGGAGTTTGAATGGTTGCGCCTTTCTCTAAAGAGCGACGTAAATCACCATCAGTATAAACACCTGCTAACTTATGCTCTTCATTTACAATGCAAATGAAACCTAAGGTCTTTTGTGTCATTTCAAATAAAGCTTCTTTTAAAGAAACATTATCTTTAACAACAGGAATTTCATTTCCTTTGTGCATGATATCTTGGCAATGAACTAATAATCTTCTACCTAAAGCTCCACCAGGATGACTCATAGCAAAGTCTTTTTCTGTAAAGCCTCGAGCTTCAATTAAAGCTACCGCTAGAGCATCACCGATTGCAAGTTCTGCTGTAGAAGATGATGTAGGTGCTAGGTTTAGTGGGCAAGCTTCTTTTTTTACGTGAGCTGATAAAGTTACGTTAGCAGCTTTGCCTAAACTTGATTCAACATTTCCTACAATTGCTATTAGTGGAATTTGGCGTCTTTTAATAATAGGAATAAGAGTTTTTAATTCTCCACCTTCACCTGAATTTGAAATCGCAATAACGCAATCATCCTGACCTATCATTCCTAAATCGCCGTGAGCAGCTTCTCCTGCCTGTACGAAGAATGATTGAGTACCTGTACTTGCTAGGGTAGAAGCGATTTTTGTGGCAATATGGCCTGATTTACCCACACCTGTTAAGACAACTTTGCCTTTGGTATCCATCATGATTTGACATGCTTTTACAAAGCTCTCATCGATGGTTGGGATTAGATCTAATAGTGCTTGTGCCTCTTCTTTTAATACGCGAGTGCCTGCACCTATACATGAAGTGGAAAACAAAATAATTGCTCCTATAAATTGACTCTGTTCTATATTTTAAATCGCAAGGCTATTTATTACAAGAAAACATAACTTTTATATGAAATGTCAAAGAGTTCTATATAAGTTGAATCGAAAGGTGATTGTTATATGTTAGATGTAAAAAAAATGAGACAACATTAAAACTTTGTAAAAGGCTTATAAGTGGGATTTTATGAAAGTAATAACCACTATTATTTAGTTAAAATTAAATTAAAAAATATGTGAAAAGTGTCGCATTTTTTGTGAAAAACAACTAAAATTAAACGAAATTTTTTTTAGAGCATTTTTAACTAATGACAAAGACAAAAAAGACTGTTCACAGCAAATATTCTGTCTATATCTACATTACTCTTGTAGCTTGTATGGCTAGCATATTTGGATTTAATTTAGGTTCAATTCTTTCAAGTAAAGTTCGCCTTATTAACATCTTTATGCTTGAGATTTATGATATCGATAGTATGGTGAATACCTTTTTACTAGGTACTTTTGTGGGTACCTTTTTAGGTGGTCGATTAGTTGCAGAAACAGGTCGAGTTCAATCAATTCTAGGTGCATTCTGTTTCGGTGTTATTGGTCAATCAACAGCGATATTATCCCCAACATTCAGTACGTTATTTATCTCTGAGTTTGCAGTAGGTGCAGCTTTTGGTGTGTATTTAATCTCATCAGTTTGTTACGTTACAGAATTAGCTCCAATGGAAAGGCGCGGCACATGTTGCTCACTTGTTGCTGTTTTCCTAACCTTTGGTTTATTGCTTGCCACATTATTACATAGTGTTTTACCAAATAATGGTATCTTGATTGTTGTTATCATTTTGTTTTTATCTGTACCAATACTTATTACATCCTATGTAAAGTTGCCAGAATCCCCTCGATGGTTGGCACTGACTGATTCTTCAGATAGAGCTTTAACAGAGCTTATTCGTCTAAGACAGTCCACCTCTGAAGCAGCTCGTGAATTAGCTGCTATCAATGAATGTGTTCTAGGTGAAGAGCGCGGTGTGGGTCTTTTCTTTAGAAGTTCTATTTTTAGAGCTGTACTTTGGTATTTTGTTTTAGTATCCGTAGCTTGTCATATCTCTGGTATTGCAATTGTTCCTTATATGTCAATGCAGTTAATCCAGACCTATCAAGCAGCTTTAGGTATTATTATTCCTTTAGCTCATTCTGAGATTAACTTTACTCTTTTAACATTTATTCTTTTGGCTGTGTTTTTTGGCGCATTGTTTACATTCTTTACAGTCGATAAGATTGGTAGACGTAACCTTCTGCTATGTGCAATTTTAACTAATGAAATTATTATTGCCTGCCTATACGTTCTAATTTATGGCAATTTTAGATCATTTGGTGAGTACGCTATTGTTGGATTTATTTGGTTCTTTGTATTTAGCTCAGCTGTTGCGATGGTAATTATTATTAACATTGTCTCATCAGAACTATTAGCTGCAAAGGGTCGAGAGTTTGGTCTTACAGTTATCTATCTTACAAATCTAGCTGCCATTATGCTAGGTATGTATTTCTTCCATAAGATAATGCAAAGCTATGGCATTCTTTTAATGCTTTGTTTCTTCTTATTATCAGGTGCATTCTTATTTACTCTTGTTTATTCAGGACTTCCTGAAACTCGTAAAAAGATGCTTGAGAATATGGAAAACACCATCTTTAATGAAAAGTCTTTATTAGCTTTGAAAACTCATAAAGATTAGCTTTGTGACTTTATTAAAATGTATGAAATACATGGTTATAAAGGCAGTGGTAAAACACTAAAAATATGAAGAAACATACGTCACAATCTAAACTGTGACGTATTAAATTAACTCTTAAACTTTGATCTTATCTAAATGTCCCATCAAATCATCAAGTAAGTTCATGGATGTTGAGGTAATACCATTTGCTGTATCCACCTCATTAGTAAGGTTTTGTGCTGCATCGGTTATGCCTTGCATATTACTTGAAATCTCTGATGTTGCAGTAGTCTGTTGTTCAGCTGCAGTTGCAATTTGAGTAATCTGTGAATTAACTGAAGATACCTCTTCAATAATACTGCCTAATATCTCTTGTAAAGTTTCAGCTTTTACAGCAAGAGAATTCATATTAGTTAAGCTTTCATCCATAGACTCTTTTGCTACATTTGCATCTGCTCCAATGTGTTCAGCCATGCGTGAAATTTCTTTTGTTGAGGCTGTAGTACGAGATGCTAGTGCTCTAACTTCATCTGCAACAACAGCAAATCCTTTTCCAGCTTCACCAGCACGAGCAGCTTCAATAGCAGCATTAAGAGCAAGTAAGTTAGTTTGTCTTGCGATGTCATCAATGGTACTTACGATAGAGCCAATATTTGCAGATTGCTCAACTAAGGTATATACGATGTTGGCTCCTTCTTTAGATTTAATAACTTGTTCTTGTAGTGCGTTAATTGTCTCTTCAACTGATGAAACGCCTGAAGTTGTAGTGCTGTGAGAACGTTCGGCCGACTTTGCTGCATTTTCGCAGTTTTTAGCAATATCTGCGGTTGTTGAGACCATTTCATCAGAGGCTGCCGCAACAGTTAGAGAACGGCTTTGGGTATTTTTAGCAGCTTCATTGATATGGGAGCTTGCATTGTTAATCATCAATACATTTTCTTCCATACGTACTGATGTTTCTTTAACTAATCTAAAGAGTTCATTTAAGGATGTTCGCATATGTTCTGTTGTTTGTAGGAGTATTCCAAACTCATCCTTTGTCTTAAGTTGAGGAACCTCATGGACTAGATCTCCTGTTGCTACAATCTTTAGGTTATCAACTGCAATTTTTGAAGCCTTTGTTATATAGGTGATGATGTGAGATGCGCAAAAGATGGCAATGATAAAAGAAATTATAACTAAGATCACTGTTTGTATAATAGGCTTAAAACTAATGATGGTTAAAATATTTTCTCGAGCAGCTTTAATATGAAGCTTAGTAAAGAAATTGCAATTCTTTGTTATCACATCATAAAAAGGAATTAGTTTATCTTGATAGATAGTCTTTGCAAGCTCCTGATCTCCTGATTTAAGAGCTTTGATTAACTCTCCTTTTGCGATATTTACAAAATCAGTAAATGATTTTTTTTATGGCATCAACTTCTTTTGGATATCTGTCACCCTTAAGGTTGTTACTTACTGTAATTAGGGTATTACATAACTCATCAATTTTACTTGTCTCGCTTTGAGTAATACTTCCTTTTTGTGAGAGATCATAAGCTAAAGCATCTAACTCAATGAATGTTGAATCGGTCTTATCAATTCTTTCTTGACGAACTGTAATTAAAGCGTGTGCTTCGCGTGCTATTGAATTTGAGTCAAGCATATTTAAGATAGATGTTATGGCCATTATTAAGCTTAATGCTAATATTAGACCATATGACATTAGTAGCTTGCGCTTAATACTCAGATTAGAAAAGAAAATCATAATTATTCTCCATGCTATTTATAATATTGCCCACGTTTTCTTTTTTTATTTTTATCTTAGAAAACGCCATATTTAGGCTTCATCTTTAGTATAAGTTCTGCTTTTCTGATTATTACAAAATTCACCTTTATAGGGAGAATATTGTTATAAAGCTCCAAATAAGGGCATGGAGTGATAAACACCAAAGAGTGTTAAAAAAAAAGAGAAAATCGCAAGGAAAGAATATATAAAATTAGACTAATTGTAATAAATCTAGTAACTCCTGAAAGCTATCGGAGCTATTTTGGATCATGTTTTAAATTGTGATTTTTGTTAATAACTCGACTTTCCCACATAGAAAATTTAACAAAACCTTGATTCACTCATAGGTT
>CAZEXR010000104.1:0-8308 GCA_964516675.1 uncultured Enterobacterales bacterium
CACGGTAAATCCACGAATTTACATTCGCGGAGGTCACTTCATATTGTCTATAAAAGAAAAGCTTTAATCTCTTTATTTGGCTTTGGCGCATTAGAAGCGGTAAAACGCCTTGCTCCTACAGCATTTACCAACTTGTCATATTTAAGAACAGGTTTTGTTCTTTTAATTGCAAAAGACATTATTAAAGAAGGTTTCGTTGGCCTTGTAAAAGAGAAATCACCTAATGCTGATACTTTAACAGCAACAGCAGTTTTAGCCTCTGTGTTATCTGGAAAACCTGAGTCATCTTTATCATTGTTGGTATTATCAAATTTTGCAGAAATGCTAACCATTGGAGCTGCTGAAAAGGCAAGACAGCATATTTCATCTTTACTTGATATGAAAGAAAATATGTTTGGAAAAAAGACAATTTAGGTCATGTTTCAAAAGTTGATATTGATGAGATTAAGGTAAAAGATAAGATTGTTGTTTATGTAGGTGAGAAGATCTGTGTAGACGGCAGTATTATAGATGGCGCAGCCTCAATTGATCAGTCATCTTTAACAGGTGAATCAATTCCTGCTTTTAAGAGCGTTAAAAAAGAAGTATATGCTGGTACCATCGTACGCTCAGGTGAAATCACCATTGAAGTTTCAAAAGTAGGTGATGAGACTAATCTTGCTCGTATTTTCAATATGGTTGAGAATGCTCAGAACAGAAGAGCACCTATTCAAAACTTCGCAGATCGTATGGCAAATGCTCTAGTTCCAATTTCGTTTTTATCTGCAGCTGTTGTATATGCCGTAACAAGAGATTTACAGCGTGTATTAAACATGTTTTTTATCGATTTTAGTTGTGGACTAAAGTTATCAACCTCAACAGCTATTTCAGCATCAATTAGTAAAGCTGCACAAATGGGTGTCTTAGTAAAGGGTGGTAACTTTATTGAAACTCTAGCTGATATTGATACAGTTATTCTTGATAAGACAGGTACCATTACAAATGGTCACCCTATACTAGTTGAGACAGTTAATAATAATGGTATTGAGACTAAAGAGCTAGTTCAGTTGGCAGCTGCTGCTGAAAAATCATCATCTCATCCATTAGCCGAGGCTGTAATTAACTATGCTAATAAAAACTCTTGGGCAATTCCACAAGACGCTAAGATAGAAACTGTTGTCGGTCGTGGTATTAGCGCTATTGTAGAACCTTTTGAAGATATTAAAGGTGGTGAAGTATTAGTAGGTAGTTTTACCTTTATGAAGGAAAATAAGGTTAAAGGTTTAACAACTTTTGATAGATCTGGTTTTTCAAAAGAATGTAATATTATCTACGTAGCTCGTGATTTAAAACTCTTAGGTTCATTAGTAATTACTGATCCAATTCGTAATGACATTAAAAAGACCATCAACCGTATACGTCGTAATGGTGTAGATGAGATTGTAATGTTAACAGGCGACAACAAGGTAACAGCTGAATATGTTGCAGCAAAGTTAGACTTAGATGGCTTTAAATCTGATGTTCTTCCTCATGAGAAAGCAGAGTTTGTTGCAAGTAAGCAAAGTTATTCAAAAGTACTAATGGTAGGTGATGGCATCAATGATGCTCCTGCTTTAGCCTATGCTGATATTGGCGTTGCTTTAGGTGGTAAATCTACTGACATTGCTATGGAATCTGCTGATATTACAATTACCTCAGATGAACCTTTAAAGCTTGCTAAGGTAATGGAACTATCAAAATCAACAATGGGTTTAGTTCGTCAGAACTTTGCCGCTACTATCGCAATCAACTCAGCTGCGATGATGTTAGGTGCATTAGGTAAAATCAATCCTTTAATTGCAGCTACAATTCATAATGCAGCAACCATTGGTGTTGTGATTAACTCAGCTCGTATTCTATTTGACAAAAAGTTTACTTTTGAAAAAATCAAACGTAAAGATATTACAGATAATATCTAATTTACTGGTGTATTTGACAATACAATTTTCTTTTAACATGGAGATTACAAAATGTTAACTAAAAAAACTGACTTCCTAATCGGATTAGTTGCAGGTCTTGCAGCAGGTGCTGTAGGTTATAAGTTATTCCAAGATCATAAAGAGCAGATTTTAGGTTCTTTTGATTCAATTTCATCTAAGTTCACTAAGACTGATGATGCTCCTTTATCAGAAGAAGAACTTCAGGCACAAAAGGAACACTTAGAAGATCTTATTGCTGAACAGCAGGCTTCAAAAGAAGCAAAGTAATTTAGTTAAGTCTATTTTAAATAAACTCATCAGAGCTCTTTATTAGATGTTTTTTGATGAGTTTTTTGTCTAAAAATATATAAATAGTTCACATTCAGAAGAAGAATTATATTCAAATCCCGTTGCTTATCTTATATTATTAGTATCCAAAATAATCTTTTGCATATATTTGCATATACAATGCTTAGTGCTAAAGATTACTATTTAAAACACCGATAATAAAAAATTATTACAACAAAGAGATTACATATGAAAAAGTTTACAAAGCTATCATTAGGCGTATTAGCTACATTTGTTGCTACTACATCTTTTGCATCAGAAATTACCGTTTGGGAAGATAACAATAAGTCAGTTGGTCTATCAACAGCTGCAAAAGATTTCGAAAAGCAATTCGGTTGTACCGTAAATCTTGTGGAGCGCGATGCTGGTGCTCACTTAAATGATGTTATTGGTATGATGGAAAAGAAAGAACAGACTCCAGATGTTTTCATTATCATATCAGATAAAGTAGGTGAGGCTGTAACTAAGAATATTATCTCACCAACTTCTTTAATGAAATCAGATGCAGATAAATATGCAGATGTAGCTGTATCTGTTTTTAATTACAATCATGAGATTTACGCTTTTCCTCGATCAATTGAATCATTAGTTGTTTATTACAACAAAGATGAACTAGCCTATCCATTTGAGACATTTTCTGAATATGAGAAACATGCTCAAAGCCTAAAAGGTACAGGTAAGTATGGTCTTATAGGAAAGATAGATAACTTCTATTTTGGATATGGCTTAATGGCTGGTTTTGGAGCTTATATATTTGGTATTAACTCTGATGGTACATTTAACCCAAATGATATTGGATTAAATAATGAAGGTACTGTACAAGGCTTAGGTTTAATCTCAAAGTATGCAAACGAATTTATGCCTGAGAAAATTCTAACAGATGATGGTTGGGGCCTGATTGATGACATGTTCAAAAAAGGTGAAGCCGCAGCTGTTATAAACGGTCCTTGGGCACTAGATGGATATGCTAAATCTGGTGTTAACTATGGTGTTGCACCTTTACCTAAGTTATCTAATGGTAAATCAATTAGACCTTTTTATGGTGTAAAGGGCTATGCTATTTGTTCAAATTCTAAGAATAAAGAATTAGCAGAAAAGTTCTTAGAGTTTGCTAACCAAGAGCAATATGCAATTTATCGTTATTCTCAGATTGCCGAATTTCCTCCTGTTAAAGAGGTTATGTCAAATCCTTTAATTACTAATGATGATTATGCAAATGCTATTTCAACTCAAATTCTAAATGCTGATCCTATGCCTTCAATTCCTCAAATGGGATATGTTTGGGGTGCAATGGGCGATGCTATGACAAAGGTTATCAAAGAAAAAGCAGATCCTAAGAAATCTTTAGATGGTGCAGTAAAGGCAATTCAAGATTCAATAAAAGCAGAAACTGCTCCAAAGGTTGTTGAAGAAGAAAAGGTAATCGAGGATACAGAAGCTCAAGCTAATGCATCTGATGAAAATGCTACTGAACAAGAAAATGCTGAATCAACCCCAACAACAGAAGTTGAGAACAGCACAGAAGCAACAGAAGATAATACAAATGCAATTGAGCAAGAGACTGTTACTGATGAGACAGATGCTAAATAATAAAAATAGCTAAGCTAAAATATAAAGAACAGTTACTGAGTAAAATCAGTAGCTGTTTTTTTATAAAAAAAGAGCAAGCCAATGCTTGCTCTAGATGTAAAAATTAAATCTTATTTAACATTCATGTTGTCAAAAATTACGTTGGCAACATCCTTGTAGGTATCTGCAAAGTAGTAGGTAAGTGACTCTGTTACTTCCTTTGGCAACTCTGCTACATCAGTCTCATTAGCCTTAGGACAGATAATGTTTTTGATACCCATTCGTTTTGCTGCAATAGACTTTTCTTTAATGCCACCGATAGCTAAAACTTGACCTGTTAAAGATAATTCACCTGTCATTGCAAAACCTTTTTTAGGGGCTTTATTCATTGCTAAAGATAACAAGCTTGTAGCTAAAGTAACACCAGCTGATGGACCATCTTTAGGTGTTGCTCCCTCTGGTACATGCACGTGGATAGATGCTTTTTTAAAGAAGTCTTTTTTCTCTTTACAAAATTGTCCAACATGGGCCTGAACATAGCTATATGCAATATGAGCTGACTCTTTCATTACATCACCTAAAGAACCTGTAAGTTCAAAAGCTTTAGCCTCTGAGTTAACCTTAGCAGACTCAATAGGAAGAGTTGCTCCTCCAACAGAGGTCCAAGCAAGACCTGTAACAATACCAACACCTTCTAATTTCTTTTCTCGCTTAAAAGGGGCGGTTCCAAGATAATCATAAAGATTTGTGGTGTTAACTGTTACATTTGTATCACCTGAAAGAATTTTTACAGCTGCTTTGCGGATAATCTTTTCAATTGCTCTTTGTGTAGAACGCATGCCTGACTCTCGAGCATATTCTTCGACAATCTTTTTAATAGCAGTGTCTGTAATCTTTAATTTTTTAGTGGTTAGTACAACCTTTTTTAGTCCATCTGGTAGTAGATGCTTTTTAGTAATTGAGATTTTTTCATCAGATGTATAACCTGATAATCTTATTGCATCCATTCTGTCTAAAAGAGCTGGAGGAATTGTATCTGTTGTGTTAGCTGTACAGATGAATAAGCACTTAGACAAATCTAATTTTTCATCTAAATAATGATCCATAAAAGCATTGTTCTGCTCAGGATCTAATGCCTCAAGTAGAGTTGATGCTGGATCACCATTATATGAGCGTGTAAGCTTATCAACCTCATCTAGCATAATCACAGGATTCATTACCTTAGATTCACGAAGAGCTTGAACAAATTTACCAGGCATTGCTCCTATGTATGTCTTTCGATGACCTTTAATTACAGATTCATCGTTAACACCACCTAAAGATAGACGATAGAAAGGTCTGTTAAGTGCTTTTGCAATAGACTTACCAATAGAGGTCTTACCTACACCAGGAGGGCCTACAAATAACAGAATTGAACCGTTAGTAGTACCAGCTAGCTTTGATAAAGCTAAGAACTCAATAATTCTATCTTTAACGTCTTTTAAGCCTTCATGATCTTCTTCTAAAACATCTTTTGCTTTCTCTAAGTCGATGCTCTCTTCTGATAACTGTCCCCAAGGCACAGAGGAGAGAATATCAACATAGTTTCTTACAATGCTGTATTCAGGAGATGATTGCTCTATATTGTTTAGTTTTTTAACTTCACTATTAAATCTTTTAGTAATGAATTCAGGAGCGGATAATTTCTTCATTCTTTCAATGAATTCATCTGCTTCTGTAAAGCTATCAGCTCGTGTTCCAAGCTCTTTTTGAATTTGCTTTAGCTGTTCACGTAAAACATATTCTTTTTGCTTTTTAGATAGTTTCTCATTAACTGTGGATTTAATTTCATCTTGAATTTTTGCAGCTTTTAGCTCTTTTTCAATTAACTTTGAAGATAACTTCATTCGTTCTGAAACATCAAGACAATCTAAAACCTGTTGTAAAGCTTTGCGGGAAGCTCCTGTAATTGAAGCTATGCAATCTGATAGTAAAGAAGGATCATTTTGATCGAATCTTAATACATATTGACGCATTTCCTCTGAGTACATAGGAGATAGAGGTAAAAGCTCTTGTAATTGTTCAAATAAATGCATTGAATGAGCTTTTAGTTGAACTTCAGCTTCACTTTCTGACTCAGGTAGAATATTTTCAGGATAATCAACAATAGCTTTTGATGTTTTTCCAAAGCTTACCCATTCTTTAATTTGAACACGGGTAACACCTTCACAGACGAAGTGGACTTCACCTGGAATTGATTTTGCGTGTAAAAGCTTTACAAGAGTACCTGTCTTTGGAAAATCAGTTTGTTTTATTGATCCCTTTTTCTCAAGCTTTTCATCTAATGAGAAGATAGCAAAACATCTGTCTTCAGATTTTGCAATTTGGATAATTGCATCTTCATAATCATTTTGTAGTTGGATTGAAGAGATCTGTGTTGGCATGATAGGCTTGCCAAAGCAAGGTATAACAATAACTTGTTCTGGCATGATCTCACTGACTCTCATAATAGGAGCGCCTTCATCTTCATTATCTTTTTTGCTATTTGTGGCTGTTGCAGTGGTTGTGCACTTTTCTTGAGTACTTTGCTCATTTGACTGATCTGCCATTGCCTTAAATTTATTGCGTAATGTTTGTAGCTGTTCTTTCAATTCTTTTAGAGCTTCTTCACTAACAGCTACATTATTTTCTAAATTATTATCTTTAGTATCTGACATTTAATAGGTACCTTAGCTTTTATGTAATCCTTTTACTACTACATGGTGTTTGATGAGTTTATTTTCAAGGAGAAAATAAAATATTTAGCAATTAGACAGTTATAAATTACCGCTTTTAAATTTAGTCAAAATATATTAAAACTATTATTAGTACTAATAAAAAAACAACTATCTAAATCACTGCTTTAATGTAGCGAGGTTTCTAATGCTTGAGAAAGATGCCATAGTCAAAAGACTTATCGAAATCTTGGTGGAATTTGTACCGAGTATCAAAGAACAAGCTCTAGCTTTTTCGCATGATTATGTAGCTCAAAGAGCCCTATTACGAGGCTTGATGAATATGCATAAGGTAAGAAATGAACTTCCTGATGAGTATTTTGCAATGCAAGATGCTTTATTGCAGGAAGAATTAAAAGAAAAAAAATTGGTGTCTATTGAAGATTTAGACTGTTCTTTAATAAATAAAAACATTTATCTATTTCAAGGTGATATTACCTGTCTTAAGGTGGATGCAATTGTAAATGCTGCTAATAGTTCATTACTAGGTTGTTTCCAAGCAGGGCATAACTGCATCGATAACTGTATTCATTCAGCAGCAGGTCTTCAATTGCGCTATGAATGTGACAAAATTGTAAGCACAATGCCAGGTGGGGCTAAGACAGGCTCTGCTACTATCACTCATGGCTTTAATTTATTAAGTAAGTATGTAATTCATGTGGTAGGTCCTAGTGTCGTTTTTGGTGTAACTGTAAAAGATAAAGATAAACAACAGTTAGCCTCTTGCTATAGCCAAGCTCTACAGCTTGCTCGTGAAAACAATATCAATACCATTGCCTTTTGTTGTGTGTCAACAGGTGCCTTTGGTTTTCCTTATCTTCAGGCAGCACAGATTGCTGTTAAAACAGTTAATGATGATTTAAAAGAACATAACAATGATTTAAGAGTCATCTTTGATGTGTTTGAAGAGCGCGATTTAAATGTTTATAAAGATTTACTTTTCCCAAAAGAAGAGAAGAAGGATACGGAATTACATCCGTTCTTTAATATTAACCTGATTTAAAAAAATCTTTATAAATCAATAAAAAGTCTCTTGAGAGACTTTTTTTATAGCTATATACTGAAAAAAATATTATCCAAAATGGGAATGTAAATGAAGAATGTGTCTTTTAGATTTGCAACCAAAGATGATTGTGAATTAGTCCTACAGTTTATTAAGGATTTAGCTAAGTACGAAAAATTAGAAAACGAGGTTGTTGCGACAAAAGAATTATTAGATAAGTGGTTATTTGACGAGAAAAAAGCTGAAGTATTATTCATTAGTGAAAATGATGAGGTTGCAGGCTTTGCGCTGTTTTTTACAACTTTTTCTACCTTTTTGGCAAGACCTGGAATTCACTTAGAGGATTTATATGTTTTACCTAAGTTTAGAGGTCTAGGATACGGCAAGAAAATTTTACAAGAACTTTCAAAAATTACCGTACAAAGAGGCTATGGTCGTCTTGAGTGGTGGTGTCTAAACTGGAATCAGCCTTCAATTGATTTTTATAAGTCTTTAGGTGCACAGACCATGGACGAGTGGACTGACTATAGATTATCTGGTCGTGCTTTAACTGATTTGTCAAATAAATAATGACAAAAACTAAAATAGTGTAGTGTAATCTTTATCTGTTTTTGTTATGATTTCTCGTTAATTTTTTATTACTATAAATATTTCAAGGACAGATAAATGAATTTTGATTTATCAAAAATTTCTAAGAA
>CAZEXR010000105.1:0-8300 GCA_964516675.1 uncultured Enterobacterales bacterium
AGATTTGTGTTTGCCCAGTGATTGGGTGCCACTTAACAGGCTTTCATAAAAAAAGCCCTGTTATAAAGAACAGGGCGAAACAACTATCTAAATTGAGAAACTGTTTACATTAACGGATGTTCATAATTGAATCCATTGCTGTATTTTGGGT
Source organism: uncultured Enterobacterales bacterium (assembly GCA_964516675.1). Classification (GTDB taxonomy): domain Bacteria; phylum Pseudomonadota; class Gammaproteobacteria; order Enterobacterales; family Succinivibrionaceae; genus Succinivibrio. The sequence continues at coordinate 152 of CAZEXR010000105.1, forward strand.
CTGTAGTGCTTGAGCATTTGCCTGATATGTACGCTGAGCGATGATCAAGTCTACAAGTTCAGATGCTAATTCAACATTTGATAACTCTAAGTTTGCACCCTTAATTGCACCTGTCATACCAGTATTAGCTTGTGATGCTTGAGCCTGACCTGATGAAATTGATTCTTTCCATTGTGTATCACCAACTTTAATTAGACCTTGAGGGTTTGTAAAGTTAGCCATTGCAACTTTTGCTATGGATTCTGTTCTACCGTTTGAGTAAGATGCTACGATGATACCATCTTCATCAACCTGAACATTCTGAAGTAAACCTGTAGCATAACCATCAGTTGAAATATTTGATACTGTAAATTTTGATGAACCATACTGTGTTAAATCCATGCTGATATTAACATTCTGATTATCTGCAACACCACCACCCATTGCTGAAGCTAAGGTGTAGTCTGTTCTACCTGTACGAGCAGGATGTGTGCTAGTGTTGTTATTTAAATTGATTGCAGAAGGATGCTGCTGACCATCAATAAGCTTACCATCTGAACCAAAGGTCATGGTCATACCATATAAAGTAATACCGCTAATAGAAGATGCAGCATCTGTTACATTAAACTGTACAGCTTTGTCTGTAGCACTTACATCAGCTATATCAACAGGATTTCCATCACAATATGTAACAACATTCCATACGGTAGCATTTGCAGGTGTGTCAACAGCTGCAGTTGTGTGATTCTTCTGGAAGTAATAAGTTAATGTATGAGCACCACCTAAAGAATCATAAATTGTCTGTGATGTAGCGTTTGTATAAGTCTCTGAGTTATTTGGGTCAAACTTAGCCATAGCGCTTGTTGTTGAAGTACCAAGTGCTGTAGCTCCTGATGGAATATTTGCAACAATAGAAGCTGTTGATGACTGTTTTGGAGCACCTGTTGTTTCAGGGATCTTAATTGCTTTTGTAGATGAAATATCTAGGTTAGATACATTACCTTTTTTGTCGATGTCATAACCTTGTAGGAAATCACCCATCGCAGTAATAATATAACCTTCACTATTAATTTCGAAAGCGCCATTTCTAGTGTATGTTCTATCACCAACATTAGCAGTAGCAGAACCATTTGGCTCATTTGCTAAAACGAAGAAACCATTACCACTAATAGCCATATCAAGATTATTACCAGTATCTCCTGATAAGGAACCTTGAGCAAACTGCTGTGCTACAGTAGTAGTTGTTGTACCCATACCAGTTGCAGTCTTTGTAGATGTGAATACTGAATTAGTGTATAAATCAGCAAATTCGGCACGTGATTTCTTAAAACCGTATGAGTTAGCGTTGGCGATGTTATTTGAAGTTGTATCAAGATATTTTTGTGAACCGTTGATACCAGAAATTGATGTATTAAACATGGCGTTTCTCCAAAATAATAGATAGTAATTTTTCTCTCTATTGAGCTAATTTTAATTATTGGGCTTTTGCCCTTTATGTTTTCTACATAGCAATTCGTGTGCCAATTTTATTTAATTAAATAACATATTGAAAAACATAAAGATAATTATTGAGAAAAATACCGATTGCCACTTTCGGCAAAGTAAAAAGGCAAAAGAATAGAGCAGATTGCCTCTAAAAAAGATACAATACTCACAAATAATAGGAGATTAACGATGAGCAAAGCTTTAGTTGTTTTTTCAGGTGGTCAAGACAGTTCAACTTGTCTTTACTATGCTTTAAAAAATTATGATTATGTTTGGACAATTGGTTTTAATTACGGTCAAAGACACGATGTAGAACTACAGTGCAGAAAAGATTTTTTAGCAGCTTTAAAAGAAAGTGAGCCAGAACTATGTAAAAAGTTAGGCGAGGATAGAGTTGTTGATATGCTTTCCTTTAAAGATCTTACAAATTCAGCTTTAACTAAAGATAATGGAGATTATGTTCTAAATGAAAAAAATAATTTACCAACCTCTTTTGTACCAGGCAGAAATCTAATTTTCTTATGTTATGCATCAAGCTATGCCTACAGTATAGGTGCAGATACAATTATTTCTGGTGTAGGTCAGGCTGATTACTCAGGCTATCCGGATTGTAGAGAATCAACTCTAGATGCACTTGAAACAGCTGTAAATCTTGGAATGGAAAGCTCCCTTAAGTTTTTATCACCTCTAATGGAGTTATCAAAAGCACAAACATTTAAGTTGGCTTATGATTTAGGTGGAAAAGCTTTTTTAGATATGATTGTTGAGAAAACACATACATGCTATGAAGGTAATCGTAAAGTTTTACACGAGTGGGGATATGGTTGTGGAAAATGCCCTTCATGTCTATTAAGAAAGAAGGGCTTTGAAGAGTTTTTAAAACTTATAAATTAGTTTTGAATTGTTTTAATCTTATAGCTGTTTTCTATTTTATTGCGCTTAAAGTTTGCTTGGAAATTCTTAAGCGCAATCATAAATGCTAAAACAAAGAAACCACCTGGTGGAAGAATTGCTACCATAAGAGTGTAGTCAGATCCCATTACAGTACATTCTAGAGATTTACCAAATTCACCAAATAAATTAGATGCTCCCATAAAAATGGTACCTTGACCTAAAATTTCTCTTATAGCACCTAGTACAAAAAGAACAAATCCAAAGCCGATTCCACAGCCTAATGCATCAACAAAAGATTTAATTGGTCCATTTTTACCTGCATAAGCCTCAGCTCTGCCCATAATAATGCAGTTTGTAACAATCAAAGCAAGATAAATACCTAGCTGAGCATTCAATTCTGGGAAATAGGCTTGAACATAAAACTTAACAACAGTTACAAGGGTTGCAATGAAAAGAACGTAGATAGGAATACGAACTTCTTTAAAGATAAATCTTCTTAAAATTGAAATAATAACTGAGCTTGCACATAAAACAACTAATGTAGCAATGCCAAGACCAATTGCAGAAACAGCTGATGTTGTTACAGCTAGTAATGGACATAAACCTAATAATTGGCATAATCCAGGATTATTAGACCAAATACCTGTAAAGAAGATTTTTAATAATGATTCTTTTGGTTTAGTTGGCGCTTTTTCATCGGTTGAATTTAGAACACCTTCAACAGTATTTAACTTATCTGACATTTAAAATACCTTACACTTAGATAGAGTATTGATGTTAATGTTGTCTAAAGCTTTTAAAGCTTGAGAGGTTGAAATAACAGTAGCTCGAGAGGTTACAGTAGATCCTGTAATAAAATCAAAATCACCACCGTATTTCTTTACGTCCCAATTAGCTTCATTTAAACTTTTGTCATTAAATTGATCTAAAAAATTTCCATGAGCTCTGTCAACCTTATCACCTAAACCAGGGGTTTCTTGTGAAAAGTGAATGTCTGCTTTATATACTTTTTTATCCTTGGTAAAACCTGTAATCATAACAAGAGGATCTGAATAGCCAAGATTTGTTGAATAAGTTAATACATATCCTTTTATATCAATATCTTTAGAAGCTACAAAAAGCTTTTGATTATTGCCAATCATCTTATTTGTTTTAATGTTATAGCAATTTATTACCACCCCTTTTTCTTGTGCTTCTGGAGGTAATAATGATTTTAATCTGCCTTTAATACCATGAGATTCGTTCTGAGCAATAATATCTTTTGTATTTTCGTTAGCAAAAAACACACAACCTACGCAAAAAACACCTGTAATTGCTAATGAAAGACCACTTAGAAATGCTCTTGCTGTACGTGACATTTTATGTGTCTTATTATCATTGCTTTTAGTATCTAAGACCTTTTCTAAATCTTTATTCATTATTGAAAGCCTCCTTTTTTATAGCCAAATCCATATGGTCTACGATGGGTTAGCACATCAATCAATGGTGCACATGCATTACCTAACATAACAGCAAAAGCAACAGCATCAGAATATGAACCAAAAGCTCTTAAGAAAATAATTAAGAATGCAACAAGTATTGAAAAGTAAATTCTACCTTTGCTTGTTCCTGCATTTGTTACAGGATCTGTAATGATGTAGAAAGCTGCAATTAAAGTTCCACCAAATAAAAATCCATCAGTAATATTTATGAAATTACCTGGATATAAATGGTGCATTAAACCTTGAATTAAAGCAAAAGAGATAACAAATGCAAAAACCATTTTAATTAGGATAATTCTAAAAAATGCTAAGACTAATGCGCCTAATCCATAAGCGATTGCTAAAGCTAGATAAGCTCTATAATTACCATTTGTAAAATCATGTCCAGGTTGTACGTCAAGGCTACTAGTTTTTCGAGCAGATTTAATGGATTCTAAATATGTTGCTCCTGAAAAACTGTCAACAATACTTGATGATATTAAACGTGATTCATCATCGTCTGTTGGTTCATTTGAATTTAAACCTTCAATTCTATTTTTTAAGTCCACAGGATCTGCAGTACTAAAAATCACATTGTAAGTGTTTTGCAAAGATGCCTCATTGCATGCGTATGGGGCAGGAACAACCCATGTATTTGTCATTGCCTGAGGACAAGAAATTACAATAAAGATGAAACCTGCCATAGCAGGATTAAAAATGTTATGACCTAAACCACCAAATACAGATTTAACCACAACAATTGCAAAAATTGAGGCAACAACTGTGTAATAGCAAGGTAGAAGAGGAGGTAGAGTAAACGCTAAAATTAGCGCTGTAACAACGTATGACAAATCAGACAATGAATGAATGATTTTACGATGACGTAAAAGTGAAATGATAATTTCACACAGTGTTGCGGTAAATACACTAATTATAAATTGCCAAAGGATACCAAATCCAAAGAAAAATACTTGAACAAATAATGCAGGAATTAAAGATACTGCAACAATGGCCATAATCTTTTGTGTGGTAATGGTAGCCTTTAAATGAGGCGCTGTTTCGATACCTAAGTTTTGACGGTTTGAACCGTTTGATATAGATGTAGTCATAATTATTTTTTAGTTCTTAGTGTCTTACGTTTTAATGCTGCAGGAAGGACATTATTTTCAACCTTCTTTTCTTGAGCAGATAAAAGTACAGCTGGTATAACCTTTTTCTGTTCAGGGTTTTGTCTACTATCGTCTGGAACAAGACCAACTAAAGATAAGTCTTTTTCTCTTTCTACATACTCAGGATAGGCTTTAATAGAAAGTACATTATCACGAAGACCAGCTCGCTTTCTTAATGAATGAGGAAGATTGTTTTCTTCTTCAACTTGTGCTTTAGCTATCTTTTGTTCTAAATTTTCCTGAACTTTAGGAAGAATAGACTCTTTAATAGAACCATGATGTTTTGCTATTTCTATAGCTTTATTCTCAGATTCTTTTAGTCGTTTTACTTTCAATGCTTCCGAATCAGTTTCTTCATTGTTAGTTGCAGTTCCTTGCTGTTTAGCAAGCATCGCTGCTTTTCTTTGACGAGCTAATTCCTTTGCCTCTTCCATTTGCTTTTGCTTATATTCAGCTAGCTCTTCTGGAGTCATTTTTGCTTCTGCTTCTTTTTGAGCTTGAATTCTTGCAAGTGCAGCTGCCTTTTTAGCCTGTCTTTCTTGTTCTTCCTTTTCTAAACGAAGTTTTCTCTCATCCATGCGTTTGCGAGCTCTTTCGTTTCTATATTCTGCTTCACGTATATGCTTTTCTACAGCTTGTTCATATCTAAACTGGGCTGTTAGCTGAATGTAAGAAGGACAAACAAAAGAACATGAACCGCATAAAGTACAGTCTTTGATGCCTGCTTTTAGACATGCAGCATGATTTTGAGCTTTAGATTGGTTATACATTTGATATGGAACTAATCTGCTAGGACATACACGCGCACAACGACCGCATTGAATACAGTTTGTTGGTTCTTTTAATTTTGGAATTTCATCAACTGTTGGAGCCAAAATGCAATTACAGCTCTTTGTAATTGGCACATCAATTGATGGAAGAGTAAATCCCATCATAGGTCCACCTAAAATAACTCGTTGCTGATATTCTGGATTTAATCCAAATTTACTTAATACAAATCTAACAGAGGTGCCTAATCTAACTCTTACATTACCAGAGTGTTTCATTGATTTGCCTGCAACAGTAAGAACACGAGAGGTTACAGGAACACCATCTATAATAGCTTCTTTAACAGACAAAACTGTACCAACATTGTTAACAACGATACCGCATTCTGAAGTGTGCTCGTTATAAGGTATTTCAATACCTGTAACAATTTTGATTAAATTTCGAGCAGAACCTGAAGGATAAACTGTAGGAATTACTCGAATATCAGCAATACCTTCACAAGCGTCTTTCATAGCCTTAATCGCTTTTGGTTTGTTATCTTCAATTGCTACAATTGTAATTTTAGGATTTAAAATTTTCTTTAAAATCTTAATTCCTTTAGCGATATCTGTTGAATTTTCCTGCATGATTCTGTCATCACAGGTAATAACAGGTTCACATTCGCAACCATTTATGATTAAAACATTACAGCCATTTGTTGACTCTTCAAGAGCAGACTTTAGTTTTATATCAGTTTGAAATTGTGCTCCACCTAGACCTTCGACACCATAATCATGAATTCTTTTTAATAAATCTTTATTTGGAAGAAGATGCCAGTCTTTAATTGGAGATTTATCTACAGATTCATCTAAACCGTCAGGTTTGATGGTTATGCAAAGACCTGTATAGCAACTAGGATGTGGTAAAACCTCTTTAGAAATAGCGTTGATTGTTCCTGATGTTGACGCATGAACAGGCACTAGTCTTCCTAATGGAAGAGTAAGAGGTTGTCCTTTTTTTACATAATCACCAACATTAACAAGAATTTCTCCATCCTTACCTAAGTGTTTATCAATTGGTAAACAGATCAATGCTGGTAATGGTAGCTTTTCAATAATGCTATCTGTGGTATTTTTGTGCTCTTTAGGCTTTATTCCACCAAAGAATTTCCAAATTTTAGCTTTAGCAATTTTTTGTAGTTGATTTGATGGCATCGTTAACCTCCACTCTTTATTTGTACAGAGTGAATATTCCAGTTAAAGTGAGATAAGTTGTGGTCAAGTCTAATCTTCTCAATACAGTTTTGAGGACAAGATTTTATGCAGTCATCGCAACCAATGCATTCTTCAGGATCAACCATATGAGGTTGTTTTAGAACTCCTGAAATTGCATCTACAGGACATTGACGTTTACATTTACCACATCCATTACAAGTATTCTCATGAATGTATGCAACAGTTCGAGGAGAGAATAATTGTTCTTCATAATCCTCAACAGATGTTGCCGAAATTCCAAGCATTTCTGATAATTGTTTTGCAACATCGGCGCCAGCTGGGCGACATAAATTTGCTGCTACATTTCCCTTTGATAAGGCATCAGCATATGCTTTACATCCAGGAAAACCACATTGACCGCAATTAATTCCTGGTAAAAGTTTTTCAATTCTTTTTTCTGCACTGTTTTCTTTACTATCAGCTAGTGTTGCTAGATATGATAGCAACAACCCCATAAAAATAAGAGCTAAGGCTAGATATCCGATAAATTCTAGTTCAATTATCATGCTGCACTTCCTGCAAAACCGGCAAAGCCCATGAAAGCTAAAGATAATAATCCAGCAGTGATTAAGGCAATTGCAGTATTTTTAAAAGGTTCTGGTACATCAGATATTGCTAATTTCTCTCGTATTGCTGCAAAAAGAACAAGCACTAAAGTAAAGCCAACACCTGCACCAAGTGTAAATGAGATAGCTTCTAAAATATTAAACTGAAGAGATTGTTGAAGTAGAACTAGACCTAAAACAACACAATTAGTTGTAATTAAAGGAAGATAGATTCCTAATGCATTATATAAATCATATGAAATAAATCTAATTGCAATTTCAACTAATTGAACTGTTAGCGCTATGATTACAATATCTATGATAAGTTCAAGAGATTCTAAATCTAATTTTGCTAGAATGTAGTTATTAACACCGTAGCAACCTAAGGATGTCATTAAAAGGACGAAAGTAGTAGCAAGTCCCATACCAAATGCTGCTGAAATTTTGTTGGATACGCCTAAAAAAGGACATAAGCCTAAAAATCGAACAAGCACAAAGTTGTTAACAATTGCTGCGCCAAAAAATAAGAAAAGTAGATGAACCATATTATGTGCTAAATAGTATTACTAAAACAGTATGCACTATGATAACTCAAA
>CAZEXR010000106.1:0-540 GCA_964516675.1 uncultured Enterobacterales bacterium
TAAAGCTCTGGCTTATTCTTCTTTTTTAGTTTGTAAGAGATTTATCTCTTACAAGTCATTAAGATTAGATATACTTGAATTTGATATCTGAAATCTTCTTAGACCATTCCTTAGGACCGATCTCGTGGATTGAGTTACCCTCTGAGTCAACAGCAACGGTAACTGGCATATCAACTACCTTATACTCACGAATTGCTTCCATACCTAAGTCTTCAAATGCTAAAACCTTAGCTGATTTGATTGCCTTAGATACTAAGTAAGCAGCACCACCAGTTGCCATTAAGTAAGCAGCATTGTGCTTCTTAATTGAAGCAATAGCCTCAGGACCACGCTCAGACTTACCAATCATACCGTATAAACCAGTATCTGCTAGCATAGTCTCAACGAACTTATCCATACGAGTTGATGTGGTTGGACCAGCTGGGCCCACAACCTCATCACCTACAGCAGGTACTGGGCCTACGTAGTAGATAAACTTCTTGTGGAAATCAACGCCATCAGGTAGAGGCTTGCCTTCTTTTACTAAGTCACAAACTCTCT
>CAZEXR010000106.1:550-8064 GCA_964516675.1 uncultured Enterobacterales bacterium
GACCAGTTAAAATTGTACCTGATAGAAGTAAGGTTTCACCCATCTTCCATGAAGCAATTTCTTCTTTAGTGATTGTATCTAGATTTACTCTCTTAACATCAGCAGCACCACCGATCTGTAAATCAGGGTAATCATCTAATGAAGGAGGAACAAATTCAGCAGGACCTGTGCCATCTAAATCAAAGTCAATGTGACGAGTTGCTGCACAGTTAGGAATAATTGTTGTAGCTTTTGATACAGCATGGCAAGGATAAGTCTTAACTTTAACATCAAGAACAGTAGTAATACCACCTAATCCCTGAGCACCGATACCTAGTTTATTGATCTTATCAAATAGTTCTAGACGTAACTCTTCTTCTGCATTCTTTGGACCACGAGCAATAAGTTCCTGGATATCGATAGGATCATTTAATGCTTCTTTAGCTAAAATTGCAGACTTCTCTGGAGTACCACCAACACCGATACCGATGATACCAGGAGGACACCAACCAGCACCCATGTGAGGGATCTGGCTTAGAACGTAATCTACTACGCTATCAGATGGGTTTAGACAACGCATATGAGTCTTATTCTCAGAACCACCGCCCTTTGAAGCGATAGCTACTTCTACTTTGTTACCATGAACCATTTCAATGTGAACAACGGTAGGAGTGTTGTCTTTAGTGTTAATTCTCTTGCCTAGAGGGTCAGTTAAAATTGACTTACGTAGAGGATTTGTTTCAAAAGCATAAGCTCTACGTGTGCCCTCATCAACCATTTCCTGAACGGTCATGTCGCCTTCGAAGCGAACATCCATACCGATCTTAACGAAACAAGTTACTGCACCGGTATCCTGACATAGAGGACGCTTACCGATAGCACACATTCTTGAGTTTACTAAAATCTGAGCAATAGCATTCTTTGCTGATGGATTCTGTTCAATTTCGTATGCGTGCTTCATTGCTTTTAAGAAGTCGCGAGGATGATAGTATGAAATATACTGAATCGCATCGCAAACTGATTCGATAAAATCAGCTGTTTTAATCAATGTTGTCATAGATGGTACTTTTCCTTGTATTTGTAATACAAAACAGACATGTTAATTCTAATATAATTTTACCACGATATGAATATTTGATTTTTATTTAAAGGAAAAAAGGTCATCTTGTTGTCATAGCTCAAATTTTAGCTAATAAATCTAAAAAAAATTGGTCTTAAGTCGTTATAATAATGTAAGAATAATTAAGAATATTGAGAACTATTTATGTTTATTACGATAGCAGTTATTTTTGTGCTGTTGGCTACTTTTTTACTAATCATTGTCAACATGTACAGTGATTACGTTTCACGCCGTGAGCAAGATGCTAGACTTATTTCAAATAAGGCTAAGAATATTATTGCCGAGTGTGAAGAACTTTTGCTGAATCAAGCTCAGGTAGCATTTTCTAAAACATTAGTACTTGTTCTTCATTACAGAATTATCCGTGCACTTCGTAAAAGAACTATTGATCCTAAAAATCGTGACGAAATTCGTGAACGCATCTCAAACGAAGAAAAGATCATTGCAGAGATTAAAAATAACTATCAAGAATCTAGTAGTTTTAAAGCACCAGACAATGATGCAATGGCAATCACACAATTGCGTACCATCAGACATTTACGTGCGATTTTAAAATCAGAAATGAGTTCAGGTATCCCTTTAAATCCTACTCTTTTAAATAAAGAAGATAGACGTCTTTATATTCTTGTATTAAAGGTTAATATTTCAAACTTAATTCAAAAAGTATTCGAAATGAAACGCTTAAGACAAATAGGTTCTTGCAGAACTTTAATTGACAAAGGCTTAAGTGTTATTAAGGCTGCAGGTGTAAAAGACAGTTGGTTACAAGAAAAAGAAGATTTACTTGCTAACTTATTAAATGGTTTAAACGCAGAAAACCAAAATTCAAAGAAAAAAGCTGATGATGGTACTAACGCACCTGATAAGAGTGATCTTGATGAAATCTTTGGTGATAAGAAAAAGTGGTAATATTTCTTTTTTGATAAAGGAAAGCTAATCAAATATGATTAGCTTTTTTGTTTTTATTGATTGAAAACTACTCTTCAGTAGGTATTTCAAAACTAGGTGAAGGTACATTAAAGCATTGTGCTTTGTTCTTTAGAGCTGCATCTAATAAAGTAATTGCAAGCATAGCCTCAGCAATAGGCACAGCTCGAATACCAACGCATGGATCATGACGACCTTTAGTAACAATGGAGGTTGCATTACCATTCTTATCAATAGTGTCACCAGGAACTAAAATACTTGAAGTAGGTTTTAATGCTATTTTTACAATAATTTCCTGACCAGTACTAATACCACCTAGAATGCCACCAGAATGATTAGAGGTAAATTTCTCTGAAGTTAAAGAATCTCTTGCCAAAGAACCTACCATTCCAGCCATTGAGAAACCATCACCAATCTCTACGCCTTTAACAGCGTTAATACCCATCATGGCATAAGCAATTTGAGCATCCAAACGGTTAAATACAGGTTCGCCAAGACCAACCTTAACACCACGAGCTCTAACCTCAACAACAGCACCAACTGAATCACCAGTTTCAGCTAACTGCTTGAACTGAGATTTAAGTAAAGGAATTGCCTCAGCATCAGAAAAGTTAAACTCATTTTCTAAAGCAGTTTTTGGATCATACTTATCAGTTCTAATACCACCAATTTGAGTTACACAACCATCAATTGAGATACCAAAAAGCTTTTTTAAAACTTGCTTTGCAATGGCGCCAGCTGCAACTCTCATAGCAGTTTCGCGAGCTGATGCTCTGCCACCACCACGATAATCACGAATGCCGTACTTTGCCAAATAGGTGTAATCAGCATGTCCTGGTCTAAAAGAGTCCATGATAGCTGAATAATCTTGAGAACGCTGAGCGGTGTTCTCAATGAGAAGGCCTATAGATGTACCTGTGGTTTTACCTTCAAATACACCTGAAATAATCTTCACTTGGTCTGCTTCATTTCTTGGTGTGCCGTATCTTGTTGAGCCAGGACGACGTCTGTCTAAATCAGGCTGAATAACACTCTCATCTAAATCAATTAGTGGAGGTACACCATCAACGATTGCAGCTAAAGCTAAACCGTGGCTTTCGCCACAGGTTGTAACTCTAAAAACTTCACCAAAGGTATTAGCAGGCATCATTTACCTCTTTTGCAGCCTTTTCAAACACATCATGGTAAGCACGTAACTGTTCTACAGATAGAATGAATACGCCAGTACCACCACGCTTTAAGTCAACAAAATGGAAAGGTACAGTTGGGAATAAATCAACTAACTGCTCTTCTGAGTTACCAACTTCCATGATTAAGATACCATCTTCATTTAGATACTCAGGAGCTTTTGCTAAAATTCTCTTAGCGCAATCAAGGCCATCATCACCTGAACCTAAAGCTAAATCAGGCTCACATCTAAACTCATCTGGCATAGTTGCTAAATCATAGCTATCTACATAAGGAGGATTTGCAACAATAACATCATACTTATCACCTTCTGGTAGATTGTTAAATAAGTCTGACTTAATTGGGAACACGCAGCTCTCTAGACCATAGCCTTCGATATTGATATTAGCTACATCTAAAGCTTCATCTGAGATATCTACAGCATCAACTTCAATATCACCATCAAAGTGAAGTGCAATTGCAATTGCAATACAAGCAGAACCTGTACACATATCAAGTACACGCTCCGGCTGCTTTGAAACATATGGATCAAATCCTGATTCAATCATTTCAGCAATTGGAGAACGAGGGATGATAACTCTATCATCGACGTAGAATTCTTTACCACAGAAGAAAGCTCTGTGAGTTAAATAAGGTGTAGGGATTCTTTCCAAAATTCGCTGACAAGCAATCTTAGCGATAATCTCTCTTTCTTTTTTAGTTAATACAGAGTTAAGAGTTGATTCATCACAAGGTGGTTGTAAATGCATTACAGCTTGTACAATCTCTAAAGCTTCATCCCAATAATTTGAGGTGCCATGACCTACGAAAATAGAATGACTTGAAAAACAAGATACTAAATATCTAACCACGTCTTGTACGGTTGTAAGTTCGGTGGTGATTGCACTGGTAATGGTTTCTGAATTAGGTAGTTCATCAAGTAATGAATGGATTACAGCAATTTCAGAATTATTTTGAAGTTTAGACATATCTCTCTACTATATAGTGAAAATACACTTCTTTACGAAGTAACATACCTTGATTATATCACAGCAAAATCAGCAATCTTAATTTTCAAAAATTGTTCATATTTTGTTCAAGGCAATTTTAAATATGAAAAAAGCCACGTGCATTTTTGATAAAAATGAGTGGCTTTAGTTTGTTTATATCAAATTTTTTTAGTATGTATATTGCTCAACTTCTAATCGATTAGACATTGAGCATACTTGATCGTTAATCTCTTTACAGATTTTGATTTTTTCTGGATCCATCTGTACTGTAAAAACTACTTTACCTGCATCAAATTCGAAGACTCCAGCACCTTCGATTTGGAATTTCCCCTTAAAAAAAGAAACTACGTATTTAGCAATTTGCCTTGGCGCATATTTCTTAAAGACTCTCATTGTTACACCTATTGTTTGACAGTTATTTTTTATTCTTTGCTGTATTTTTAAACATTATCATTTTTTATAAATCTTATACTGTATAAATTAGCTCATAATTAGATTAAATGCTGTGAAACACAATGCAACTATTTAAAAATTATAGAGTTTATTCAAAATTTGTGACTATAAGTCAGCATTTTTGACATTAAATTAAACGTTACGATTTATACAAACAATTTTGTCCTAATAGGAAGTTAATATTTGCTACTTAGAACAAATAATCATCCTTATTTGGCGCAAGAAAACACTGATACTTTGCACGTAGTCCATCATGTTCCATGATTAGCGCACAAGCTGTATCAAACTGAGGTGGCATTAAAAGATTCTTATTAAAATCGTAAGATAAAGTCCATACTAATGGCAAATGTGAAACTAGCAAAACAGTATCATCTTTAGAACAAGTAGCTTCAATATATGAAATAACTTGGCTAGGATCACCAGATGGAGTTAAATCAGATAAAATCTCAATTTTGCAATCGCAGTTATTCTGAGTTAACACAATCTGAGCTGTCTGCTTTGCTCTAGTTTTAGGAGAGCAAAAACATTTTGTGAACTTCACATACTTTGAAAGTTTTTCGCCCGTTGAACTTGCTTCTTTCATACCTGTAGAAGAAAGAACTCTATCAGAATTTGAATAAATAGCATCGCCGTGACGCAGAACAACAATTTTCATAAAACTTCCATGCACACACTTAAATTTTTTTCTTATATAATATCACTTGAACATAGTGAGATTTGTATGGACTATAAATATTTAAAAAACTCTCGAAATCTAAAAGCTTTCTTTAAAGGAGCAACCTCTAAGGATATTGATTCTATTTTAGAAAAGTTAACTTCTCTTTATATCGAAGTTAAAGATATTGAAGAAAAAGAAGAAAAAGCTAAAAAAGAAAGAATAGAGTTCCTATCAGGACTTTTAAATACACTAGATAACCATAACTTTACTATTGATGATCTTGCTTCTTTAAAGCAAGCAGAGAGAAAAGAAAACAAACCTAAAATGGAACCTCGTTATTGCTATGAGGATGTTGATGGTAATACTTGCTATTGGTCAGGACAGGGAAAATTACCTAAAGCTCTAAAAGAAGTAATGAAAAGGGATAACATTACCGATAAAAGTTTCTATCTCATCAAAGATTAAAACAAAAAAAAACTCAAAGATGCATCAACACCTTTGAGTTTTTTTTGTTTACGCCTTTTAACTAAATTAAAGTAGCGTTAATTTCTTCAAGTGTTTTTACAGGATCTTCTGAACGAGTAATTGGTCTACCAATTACTAGATAATCAGAGCCAGCATTCATAGCTTCAAATGGAGTCATTACTCGCTTTTGATCACCTAAATCAGCACCAGCAGGACGAATACCTGGGGTTACTGATAAGAACTGTGAACCTAGTGCTTCTTTAATCATCTTAACTTCTTGAGCAGAAGAAACAACACCATCAAGACCACATTGTTTTGCTAAGGTAGCTAAACGCAATACCTGATCTTTTGGCTCTAAATCAAGACCAATAGATGATAATTGACTCTGATCCATAGAGGTTAATACAGTCACAGCGATTAAAAGAGGTCTTTCATTTACCTTTGATAAAGCCTCTGCTGCTGTACTCATCATAACAGGACCACCTGATGCGTGTACATTAACTAGCCACACACCAAGACGTGCTGCAGCCTCGCAAGCACGAGCTACGGTATTAGGGATGTCATGATACTTTAAATCAAGAAATACCTTATAGCCTCTATCTACAAGCTTGCCTACAAATTGAGGACCAGCTGTAGTAAACAACTCGTTTCCAACCTTTAACTTACATAGGTCAGGCTTAACCTTAGAAACAAAGTCTAAAGCACTTCTTTCATCATCGTAATCAAGAGCTACGATAACTTTAGGATCGTCGATCATATTAGTCTCCATCTAGTCCAATTTTAGGTTTTAAGCTTTCCCACTTACGGCATGATGGACATTGCCAGAACATCATCTTGCTTTCAAAGCCGCAATTAGGACAAGCATACCTATTATTTAGAGAAATTTGGGCATCTAATAGACTCTTTATCTGCAAAATAGATTCATTAGAGTTTGCATCTGCACTATGAGATTTAAGCTCTAATAACTGAGAAAAGAGTTTTAGATTTGATTTATTTTTAGTAAATGATAATAGTAATGCCTCAGCATCAGCAGTTCCTGATACCTGCTCTACAGTTCGTACTAATTCACACATCACTTCAGCTGAATTTGTTCTATGAACAAGATCTTCAAGCGCAAAACGATAATTTGGATCAGCAATATTAGGAAAACATTTCTTAAGCTTTTCAAGACACACAATACCAGAGGTAGGTTCAATCACACTTACCTCTTTTACTAGCTTATAAGCTTCTGTAAACATAGACTTTGCTATGTACAAATCGGCTAATTCTAGTCGAGCTCTAACAGATTTATCATAGCAAGTAACAGCTTTATTAAGATTGCTCAAAGCAACATCTTTATTGCCCTCTAATGAAGAGTGCTTTGCTACTTCACAATAGTACTGGCTTAATTGTTTATTAGCAGATTGTTCTAAAGCTTCAGAGTAGGTATTAGCAATTTCAATTGCTTTATTAAAATCCTGCTCTTTTTCATAAACGCTTAGCAGTAATTTTGCAGCAGATTTTCTCTGACGAGGGATTTCAACTAGTTTAACAAGAATGTTTTCTGCTCTATCTAAAAGACCTGCTGATAAGAAATCGCGACTCAATTCAAGCAAAGACAACTCATTTTCGCTCTCATCAAGATCTTTATCTGAAGACATCTTTTCATGCAAAGCAATAGCTTTATCAACCTCACCTCGCTGACGGAAAAGATTTCCTAAAGCAAGAGATGATTCAAAGCTTGGATCTTTACTAT
>CAZEXR010000107.1:0-7991 GCA_964516675.1 uncultured Enterobacterales bacterium
AAACTTATCTCGAGTTTGATTTTGTGATGTCAAACGCGTTGGTAGGTTTCCCATAGATTTTGAATAAAATATAAAAAAAAATGTACATAATTATATTCACTAATACCTACTAAAATATAGGTATTTATAAGATTATTCAATGGTTGAATGATTAATATACTTATCATGCAATACACTTTTTTAATTTTATTTTTTTAACTAAAAAAAACATTTTATGTTATATATCAAAGAATTATCTCAAAGACCTAATAGAATATTTGTACTTTTTTAAATTTAACATATAATATATTAAACAAATGTAATAAATTTCAGAAAAGTTATTATAAAACACCTTTAAATAAGGTTGATATTTTTATCAAATTACTGTATTTTAACGTTAACAATTTTTTGATGATTTAAATAAAATGAAGATAAAGTTACCTAAAGCAATAAAAGAGAAAACATTAGGTTTTCCATTTACTTTTTTTCGGTATGACAGTGACGACGACAACTTTGTTGTCCCTTTTCATTACCATCAAGATCAGCAAGTCTTTAGAGTTCTTGAAGGAAGTGTAAACATTTCCATCAATGCGGTTAACTATACATTAAAAAAAGGTGACTGTGTTCTCCTAGCAGGAGAAAGTGTTCACGCTTTATACCCTATTGAAAAAGGTACAATTTTCGACTCTGTATCTTTCAATATTCGAGAGCTATTTGATTTAACTCTTCCTCACTATGCTTTAATTAAGCAGTTACTAATTCATCAAATCGAAATTAAACCATTTATCAGTGGTGATAAAAACACTGAAATTACCCATATAGTTGACCAGCTGTTCGATGCTGTTAGAGCTCCTGCTAGAACATCAGCTGCATTATCTGTAATTGGCAAAGTTTTAGATTTAATTTCACTAGTCATCGAAAAAGAAGACACTGTTTTCTACGATAAAGATACTGTTAATAGATCATATAAGTATTATTTAAAGTCTACTGTAATCTTCAAATACATCTGTGATAACTACAAACGAGAAGTTACATTAGAAGAGATGGCTGTAGCCGTTGATTTTTCAGAAAAATACTTTTGTAAGTTCTTTAAGGAATTAACAGATTTACGTCCTATGGAATTCTTGAATATGTTCAGAATTGAGGCTGCAGCAATTGCTCTTGCAATCTCTACTGATAGTATCAATGAAGTAGCTGCACGCTGTGGATTCAAAGATCCTTGCTATTTTACAAAACTATTTAGACGCTTTAAAGGAGCTTCTCCAAGAGACTTTAGAGAAAGCATTCCTAATAAATACTATAAAACAGACAGTATTTAAAATAATTAAGTAAAAAAAATTGCTTGTAGATTTCTCGGATTTTCTAAGTTTTTTATACGACATTAGATCTGAGTAATTCAAGGCCATCGAAATTTTGAGGTGGCCTTGTCGTTTCTATAACTCCTCACCGCCAGCAGGAACTAATTCAGGATCGATGGTTTCATATGGAATTTCTTCGTCCACTTCATTTCCTTGATCATTTGTGTATTTATATTGTGCTTCAGGAACTGGTATTCCTAGAGCCTTATAAATGTATCTGTATTTACCTGCAATCTCGTCAAAGTAATACCCACCCTTGTAACAAGTAAGCATTATGGTATTTAATTCATCTAAAATTCTTGATTGAGAATATGCATTTATACGGAAGTTATCTTTTAGGGCATCGTCTGTTTTTTCATATTTTCTTAAACGTGTGTTAAAGAGAATTGAAATGGCTGTGGCTATAAATTCACACAGCACTCGTCCCTGAAATACATTATCATTTGAAGCTTGTGGTCGATTGAAGTTGATGCCTGACTTTAATGTTTGGAAGTTTCTTTCCACAGTTTGTCTATTCTGATAAGCAAATAAAGCTTCCTTCGGGTCGGAAACACAATCGCTTATTAAAGCCATAAATCCAGCATACCTAGCTTTTTTATTAAACTTATCTTTATCAACTTTTGCAAAACCATTATCGTCAAAAACACAGTATTTATCGATAAATTCTTGCAGACTGTTTCCTATGGTGATTTTAGTTAGCTCAACAGGGTCAATTGTCTCAACACTATCAATGTAAGCCTGAACTTTCTCGTTATATAACTCTCGAGCTGAATTGATATTGAACCTAAGGATCTTTACCATATCAAAGTGAATTTGGTCGTTGTAGTACATGTTTACATATACGTCTTGTACATCTTTATTGCTTTTCCTTTTTCCTCCAACAGGATATGCATCATATTTGTATTCAACTTTCTTTGTAAACATGAATTCTTGTGAGAATTCATCATGGTTATTGATATCCTGAAGTTCTTCATATGATTCATCAATAATGCTTCTTACCCAAGAGCTTGAGCCAAGTTTACTGCGCATAACAAAGCTATAACCATGACGTAAGAAATCTTGCAGATTATCGCTTGAATCATAACCTCTATCTGTAACAAACACTAAATTAGGTTTTACTGCTTCAGTATTATCACTTCTAAAAACAGTTTCTAAATCAATAAGTAAGTGAGAAACTGTTTTAACATCAACTACATTTCCTTTATATGTTTTCCCATATATAGGCATACCACTTACAATATCGCAAACCATTAGGTAGTTAATCTGTTTAAGGTTATCTAAATCTTTGTTATGACCATAGTCAGCTTGAGATAAGTTAGAGTAAGTAGATATAGAAGTTGAGTCTAGAGCTACAAATAATCTTTTATAGAATTCGTCACCGAATTTTCTTCGGTAATTAGCGTTTAAGGCATTAAAAAATCTTGTAATGTCGTCTGCTGTTACAGATTTTAAAATTGAGCCAATTTGACCATCGTTTAGAGGAGTTGACCAAGGTAACCAGTGGGTCTTAGCAAAAGGGAAATAGTTGTGCATTACAGCTGTTCTTTGCTGCAACATGTAGTTTACTAAAGATGCTATTTTTAAGTCCCTGTGATATTTACTGAAAACTTCTCTAAGCGCATCTCCTATACCTGTTTGAGCAATAGCTTGATTGATAGCCCAAGTTGTTCCTCCAATTTGCTTAACTACCTTTGAAGCAGCAACAACTGTATCAAGCTCGTCATCAATGACTTTAAACTCAATTCCATCTTTTGTTCTAAAAGTTCTAAAGTTTTCTAAATCAGGATACTGTTTTATAAATTCAGGATAAAACTCAATTTGCCCAAACATATCTCCCCCCATGATTTTTCCTACAGACTTAGCATTACAGTTTTTATTTGTCTTTGTCTTAGGATTGTATTCATGGTCATAAGTTTGCACGTAATAATACTTAATTCCCTTACTCAAACGACCTTGTAATTTTAAGCAAGGAAGTTTAGGTTTTTCTAATTGAGCCATAATTGCCTCTATAGTGTCATAGAATATTATGTGACTTTATAACACAAAAAAGAAAAGGGAATGAGTTTTAAAAACGCATTCCCATGCTATTTTTCTTAAAGCGATCCTTAGATTACCTTTTTATATGACAACAATCTAGAAAATCTGAGAGATTTAATCTTCAAGCAATTTTTTATCTATTATCGTAATCTTTTTAAGACTTCTTCTTTCTGTTTCTAAATAATTTCTTTTCTCTATTCAAAGGCAAGGCGATAAAGAATAAAAACACAATTGGAACGATATACATACCAGGAATAAGCGGCATTCGTTCAGAGTTTAAAATATTTCTTACTGATAATAAGAACATGTAATAGCATACAAATAGCGCAATAGCTGGTCCTAATCTAGCAAACTTACCCTGACGAGGGTTAATCATAGATAAAGGAATAGCAATAATCGCTAAAATGAAACATGCAAAAATAGGAGCTATACGCCATTGCAACTCGACCTTTGCAGAATGATTATCTGATTTTAATAAATCTAGAGAAGATACACTTTGAAGTGAATCATCTTCAACTTCCTCATCTTTGTCAAAAGGAATTGGAATAGATAATGATGAGAACGTAGTCTTTTGCGCAGCTCCATCACTACCATATGATTTAGCCATGGTACCGTTGTCTAAAGTCAACCAATTGATACCATTATCATCACGATGCATATGTCCAGAATTTGCGCTTAAAAAAATAGTTTCTCTAGCTGCAATTAGAACATTGTTAATGTTCTTAATTACAAAAATTTGACCTAGTTTTTTTGAGTCATTGCCATTTCCTGCAACCTCTTGAATATATAAAGTGTAATCACCAAAATCAGTAAACTTACCACTTTCGATAGGCAAATATTTAGGGTTGTTCTGGGTAGACTTTGTTAAAACTTTTTGCTCATAATTTGCTTTTGGCATGAAATATAGGCTATTGATGCCAGATACTATAGCTGAGAAAAAGGCTAATACCAAAGCAATTTTCATGAATGTCACAGCAGAAAAGCCAGTTGATCTCATTACCACCATTTCAGAATCAGAAGACATTCTAGATAGGGAAACAATAATACCAACATATAAAGTCATTGGAATAAGAATAAATCCAACGGATGGCATTGAATAAAGAACAAGTTCAGACACAATGTCAACAGGAACAGAGCCTGATGAAGCTTTACCTAAAAGCTTAATTACGGTCTGACATAAAAATACAGATAATAAAACCATAAAGGTCACTAACTGTACACGAAGAATATCTTTAAAGATGTATTTAGTTAAAATCAAAACTATCTACCTATGTTTTTCAAAGCTTTAATCCAAGCACTTATCAGTGCGGTTGGAGCTCTGTTAGGAATTAAATAATCATCTGCTTTTACAAAGCGTAAATCGTTGTAAGCTTCAAATAAATGAGAAGCTGGAATTCTGCAAAGCAAATCTAAATTGTGAGATTGTAATAAAGGAAGCTGTTCAATACCCACCCGTGCTTTGTACTTTAGCAATTCTAAAATAAACTCTTGTAAGATAAGAGCTTTTTCTTCATTTGACAATGTCAAAAGTAATGAAACTGCTTGTTCAGGACCTAAATTTGAGGATATAGACTCATTTATCCTAGAAATAATTTCATTTGCAACCTTATCAATCTCTCGTCTAAAGATAGTAATTGCACCTAATGGACTATTATTAGATAAAGCTAAGGCACACAGTGCTCTTTGCTTATCAAATGACGCCCCGAGCTTATCTCGTAAAAATGAAAGTGCAATGTCATCATCAACCTTAGGAATTTGAATTTTAAATGCTCTAGATAAAATTGTAGCAGGTAAAGACTCAAAGCTTTTGGTTAATAAAATGATAAGTGTATCTTTTGGGGGTTCTTCAAATGTTTTTAATAATGCATTTGAAGAAGATTCATTCATCATATGTGCATTAGATATAATAGCTACTTTGCCATTACCAAAAACGCTACCTTGATAAATCCACTCAGATAAAGCACGAACACCACTTACTCTTACACTTCTAGCGCCTACATTTTTGCTATCAACAAAACCTTCAAGAGGTGTACCCATATCTGAGTATAAATTTGCATAACTATGAGTTAAATCTAGTCCATCTTCAGCCATATCTGTAGTTGAACTTGTAAGAATATTTATATCAGGATGAGAACCATTTAATAAGTCTTCAAACAAAAGGCAAGATTTACAAGTATGACAAGGCTCACCTTCAATTCTATCTTTACACAGGTATAGCTTTGCACAAGCTAAAGCAAGCCCAGCACTACCTAGAGCAGGAGCACCTGATAAGATGATAGAAGAAGGCATTCTTCCCTGATTTAAGGCATCTTTAAACCTGTCGTAGGAAGACTTAAGCCAAGGTTCAAACATTTAGATTATCTAAAGCCTTAATTACATTAGTACTTACAATTTCAATTGGATCTTGTCCATTGATAAGGACAATATGTTCAGGATCTTGTTTTGCACATTCAAGATAAGTGTTTCTTACGCGCTCAAAAAAATCCATTTGAGATTGTTCAAAACGATCTAGTTCACCGCGAGCTTTTGCTCTTTGCATACCGGCAACAGGATCAACATCTAGCAATAAAGTTAAATTAGGCTTAAAGTCACCTAACACTACTTTTCTAATTGAGTTAATTGCATCCATATCCATGCCTCTACCACCGCCTTGATAAGCAATTGTAGACAAATCATGTCTATCGCAAATAACATCAAATCCTTGCTCGAGTTTTGGCTTTATGAAGGTTTGAACTAATTGAGCACGAGCTGCATACATTAAAAGCAGTTCTGCTGTATCACACATATCATCGTCTTTTCGAGGGGTCTTTAAAAGATTACGAATATCCTCAGCAATTGGTGTACCGCCAGGTTCACGTACAGTGATAACCTTGCGACCTTTGCTCTGAAAATAATTTTTAATGACAACAATCTGTGTAGATTTGCCAGAACCTTCTGTACCCTCAAGGGTAATGAATAAACCTTGTGACATATGTATACAACATTCAAATTAAAACTTACAATTTTCAATATTATACAGTAATTATTTTAATTTGTTTTTTTCAGATGCCACTAAGGTCTGTGTATTTTCTTTTACCTTAACAAATTTAGATGAGTCTGTCTTTTCTGTATTTTTTGAAATTACAGTATCATCTTTATTTACTGTAGCAAGAACTTTTGATGTTTCGTCAGCTTTTGCTGATTTTTGCTCCTCAGCCTCTGCAAGGATTAGATCATCATCGTTGTTTTCTTGTTTAAGAGCAGCATAATACTCTCTTACTTTTTTACGATACTCAGATACTGCTCTGTTATGCTCTTTTAATGTCTCAGAAAAGGCGTGTCCGTCCTTTGGAGATATACCTTTGGCTACAAAGTACAAAGCCTCTGTATCAGAAGGATGTAAAGCTGCAACAATTGATTTCTCACGAGGCATACAAATAGGAGTAGGAGGAAGACCAGCTCTTGTATATGTATTGTATGGAGTATCTGTCTTTAAATGAGTCTTTGTTAACTTTCCTGTAAAGATTGGATTTACGCCATACATAACAGTAGGATCAGTTTGAAGACGCATCTGCTTATTCATGCGGTTTTCAAAAACAGCTGCAACCATGTCTCTCTCAGAATCTAAGAAGGTCTCTCGTTCAATTAAAGAAGCTAAAATCAAAGCCTCATAAGGAGTTTTGATATTGTCACTCTTATCTCGAGTATCCCATTGTTTTTTTAGAAATTTAACTTGAGTAATAATACCCTTTTTAAACATCTTAAATAGAGGTGTTTCCTCATACATAGGATAGGTTGCAGGATTAATTAACCCCTCAAGGCTATCAACCTCTGTACCTAAAAACTCTAATAAATCAGGATCATTTTTAAATACTTCTTTTAGAAACTTCTTTTTATCTTTTGCCAAAGAATGAAATTTTTCATCCTTAATTTTTCCCTTATATTTAGAAATTTTACGTGAAATCTTCGCGTAATTTGTTCCTTCAACAACTGAAAAAGTAGGGTAAATCTTCTCTACAACATTACCTGCAACCATATCCTTAAGGATATCTAATACACTCTTCTTACCATCAACAAGATAATCGCCTTTTTGGATGGCGGTATATTCTTTATGGTATCTAAGCCATAAATGGTCAATAAACTTCTCTACAGGATTTATAACAAATGAATCAACGACTTTTGATGCATTATCCCCAGATTTAAGAGCAATAATATGTTTTTCGTAAGCAGCAGGAGTGGATTCTAATCTTTCAATAGACTTAGAAACAGCGAATGCACAGAGCATGAAAAATAAAACTAGAGTAGCAGAACTAGCAGCTAAGATTATTTTTGATTTTCTTTTCATTGAACTTTCCTAATCACAAAACATCTTCTGATTATAGTAAAGAAATGCAAAAGTGCGAACTTAGGCAAGTTTTTATTGGATTAAAATTAAAGAGTATTAAGTTATCTATCTGATATATAAACACATTTATTAACAACCAAATTTAATAAATTTGAGTGTTTATTTCAAATAACAATATAAAAACTTTCAGAAATTGGCTTTAACTTAATTTTGAAATTTTAGGAGAGGCATTTCTAGCTTGTTTTTCAAGCTCCGCATCACGAGCCATAATAGCTTCGTCTGATTGTTTTTTA
>CAZEXR010000108.1:0-7960 GCA_964516675.1 uncultured Enterobacterales bacterium
TTTTTTAAAATAATTGGTAATATTCTGCTATTATATATCGCCATTTAATAAGTAAAATTTGAGGAAATTGAGTTGCTAGAAACACTTGTAGGATTTTTTGGTGAATATGGCTATTTTGCCGTTTTTGCTTGTCTTATTCTATGTGGTCTTGGTGTACCCGTACCAGAGGACATTACTCTTGTATCAGGTGGTGTAATATCAGGTCTTGATTTAGCAAATCCTCATGTCATGCTTGTTGTTGGACTAGCTGGTGTTTTATTTGGCGATAGTACAATGTTCCTTGCAGGAAGAATCTTTGGTTATCGAGTACAAAAGATTAGACTGTTTAGAAAAATTGTAACTCCTCAGAGATTTTCACAAATTCAACAGAAATTTAAAAAGCATGGTTTAGGTTTACTATTCGTTGCTCGTTTTCTACCAGGTCTACGCTCCCCTATCTATCTAGTTGCAGGTATGTCACATCGTATTTCATATCTTACATTTATTGTAATGGATGGACTTGCAGCTTTAATCTCTGTTCCTGTATGGGTTTACCTAGGTTTCTTCTTTGCAGACAATTTAGATATTCTTATGGAGTATGTGCACGACCTACAAAAAGGTATTTTTGCAGCTCTAGGTCTAATTGCTATTATCATTATTGCGATTGTGCTAAAGAAAAAATTCCACTCAAAAATGAATTCTATTTCTGAGTCAAATGATAAAAACGATAAAATCTAAAGAAAAGAGTTAGTTACTCTTTTTTATCTTAGTTAAAAGCTATAAAATGTATTTCGACTGAAGCAACCTTACGGTTGCTTTGTTTTTTTAACTTTTAATTTAAGAAATTCTCATGGATTCTTTAACTCAAATAGTAATTGACATCAACTCCATCCTTTGGGGTCCTTGGTGTCTAATTCCAGTGCTGGTTGGCGCAGGTATCTTCTTTACCTTTAAGCTTCGCTTTGTGCAAATCCGTCAATTTGGTCGCGCCTTTAAACACGTATTCGGCGGCCTGACCTTTAACGGTGAAAAAGCAGGTAATCACGGAATGACCTCCTTCCAGTCACTAGCTACTGCTATTGCAGCTCAAGTAGGTACCGGTAATTTAGCTGGTGTTGCTACTGCTATGGCAATGGGTGGTCCTGGTGCAATCTTCTGGATGTGGCTTGCTGCCTTCTTTGGCATGGCTACAATCTTCTCTGAGGCGATCTTAGCTCAGCTATATCGTTCAAAGGATGAAGAAGGTCGTATTACAGGTGGTCCTGCTTTCTACATTAAGCATGGTTTTGGCTCAAAGCCAATGGCAGCTTTGTTCTCTGTTCTTATTATCATTGCTCTTGGCTTTATTGGTAACATGGTTCAGGCAAACTCCATTTCTACAGCCTTCTCTTCTGCTTTTAATATTCCAACAGAAATTTCAGGCTTACTACTAATCTTATTAGCAGGCTTTATTTTCATCGGTGGTATTAAGCGTATTGCAGGTTTTGCTGAAAAAATGGTGCCTTTAATGGCAACTGTTTATGTTCTTGGTGCTGTTTATATCATGTGCTTATTTGCAGGTGATATCATCCCAACATTTAAGGCAATCTTTGTAGGCGCATTTGATCCATCAGCAGCAACAGGCGGTGTAATCGGTGCAACTGTAAAAGAAGCAATTCGTTATGGTGTAGCACGTGGCTTATTCTCAAACGAAGCTGGTATGGGTTCAACCCCACACGCTCACGCTATTGCTCGTGTTAAGCATCCTGTAGAACAAGGTTTAGCAGCTGTAGTTGGTCTATTCATTGATACATTTATCGTTCTTACAGCAACTGCTCTTGTAATTATGGTAACTGAATCTCTAGATGGTCACACAACAGGTATTATGCTAACTCAGAATGCATTCGTCAAAGGTATGGGACCTGCTGGTGCTGGTTTCGTAGCTGTATGCTTATTCTTTGCAGCCTTTACAACCATCGTAGGTTGGTACTTCTTTGCAGTACAAAACGTTAAATACTTATTTGGTTATAAGTTTATCAACATTTTCTCTGTTATTGTTTTAGCCTTCTTGATGACAGGTTCTATGTTAAAAGTAGAGCTTGTATGGGAATTAGCTGATATGTTTAACGGCTTGATGGTTATTCCAAATATCATCGCAGTTGTTGGTCTTTATAAGCTAGTAACTAAAGCATTAAATGATTATGAGAATAAGTACCTTAAGGGAGAAGACCCATCTTTTGGCCCTTCAGAGACTTTAACTGGTCGTTTAGCAAAAGCAGCTTCACGCCGTCATGCTCATAAAAGAACAAAAACTGTAAACGAAGAGTAATCTACTCTTATACAGTTATTAAAAAAGGCTGATAGTTTTAGTCTGACTTTAATAGATCAATTTCTGGGGTCAGACTATTTTTAACTATCAGCCTTTCTTATCTAAACGCTTAATTTAGTTTTTATCTAAACTCCATAAAGCATCTTTCTTTTGCGATGTTAAAACAAAGTCATGCATCTTAATTAAGCTTGAACGATGTCCAACACTCATTAAAATACTGTCTTTTAATTCTGTTTTAATTAACTGATATGCAGTTTGTTCTATTTGCTCATCTAAAGCTGAACTTGCCTCATCCATAAATAGAATATTTGGTTTTATCAATAAAGCACGAATGATGGCAATTCTTTGTTGCTCACCTAATGATAAAATTGACGACCAATTATCCTGTTTATCTAAAGACTCAGCTAAATGAGATAAACCTAACTTATCTAGGTAATTAACTACTATCTCATCAGCAACAAGCTCTCCTGGGTAGCAAACAGCTTCTTTTAAGGTACCTAATGGTAAATAAGGTCTTTGAGATAAGAATAGAATACTATCTTGTTTTGGCTCACTAATTGAACCTAGAGCGTAAGGCCAGATACCTGCAAAAGTTTTAATTAAAGTTGATTTGCCACAACCTGATGGACCGCGAATTAAAAGAGATTGACCTTTAATCAGATCAAAAGAGAGGTCTTTCCATAAAGGCTCAGCATTTGGATTCGATACAGTTAAGTTTTCAACCTTGAAAACATTTGTAGCATCATCTTTGTTTGCCTTCAAACAATGAATCTCAGAGCTTGAATCCATACTATCGAAAAATAATGCCAAACGGTCAATAATAGCTTTATAACTTGCCCATGAAGAGAAACTACTAATTACTGTAGATAACGAGTCTTGGACACGTCCAAAGGCAGAGTTAATCTGCATGATACTACCAATAGAAATAATCTTAGCAAAATACATTGGAGCTGCAATTAACAGAGGAAATATAACTGCTGTTTGTGCATAACTTAATGTAAAGAAGCCTAATCTCTTTTCACGTTTAATTAAGTTTAAATAGTTTGTAACAACTGATATAAAACCGTTATTTAAAATCTTCTCCTCTGTCTCATTACCTTTATACAAGGCAATAGACTCTGAGTTTTCTCTTACTCTAATTAAAGAGAAACGGAAGTCAGCTTCATATCTTTGTTGACGGAAGTTTAACTTAACTAAAGGCTTTCCTATCTTAAAGGTTAGCAATGTACCGATTAAAGCATAGGCAATTGCAAGATATAACATATAACCGTCAGGTAAATGAAGCTTATAGCCATTCCATAAAGTCATATCAACAGCTGATGATAAGTCCCATAGAATAACGCCAAAGGTTCCTAGCATTGCTAAATCAGATGCTGTACCTAAGATTAAAGATACAGTACTTGTGACAAATCCACCTAAGTCCTCTGAAATACGCTGATCAGGGTTTTCTGTTTTTCTATCCTCTAATTGCATCTTGTAGTAGGTATCAGCATTTAAATAATCCTGCATAACCTTTGTTGTAAACCAACGACGCCAACGGATACATAATAAAGAACGTAAGTAAGCATTGTTTACAGATACAACAACATGAATCGAAGCTAAAACAACAAAGACTATAAGCTGATGCTTAAACCCAGGTAAATCATAGTTTTGAACAGTATCCCAAAACTCTTTATACCAAGTGTTAAATACCTTTGCTAAATAAATAGCACCAGATGTTAATACTACGATTAAAGCTAATAATAACCATGACCATAAACTATCTTTACTTTTCCAGTAAAGAAGGATCATGCGCCAAGCTGCTTTAATAGATACTTTTAGAGGAAGGCTATCTGCTCCGTGAAATCTTTCACGTAAGCTTTTAGCATTGTCCTCATCTTTAAAAATTGAGGTCTTAAACATTTATATTACTTTAGGAATTTTCCAACAAGATAAGCTACGCCATCTTCATCATTAGTCTTAGTTACAACATCAGCAGCATCTTTTACCATGTCAAAGCCGTTGCCCATTGCTACGCCAAGACCAGCCGCCTTAATCATAGCTAAATCGTTTTCTGCATCGCCAAAAGCCATTGAGTGTTCAATACCAAAGCCTAAAGCTTCGCATAGCTCTTTTAAGGCAGTACCTTTAGTTGAGTGATGAGGAATGAATTCTAGGAAATGAGCCTCAGAGCGAACAACAGCAAAGAAGTCAGTAAGTTCTGTAGGGATTTTTTCTCTAACGTTATCTAGAACGTCCTTATCACCAACGATAAGCATCTTAAAGAATTCTTCACTATCATCTGCTTGCATAAAATCAACAGCTTCAAAACCAACATTTCCGTTGTCAATTTCACGTTGGGTATGAGGATTATGATCTTCAATTAAAAGTCCACGTGTTACAGAATAAGCATGCACCTTACAGCCATTATCATGAGCAAAAGCAGTTAGCTTTTTAATGATTGAAGCAGGTGCAGTTTCCTTACAAACCATAGGAAAACCAATATGGTGATTATGTTTTACGTAATCTGATAGTCTTACAACTCCAGAACCATTGAAACAAACAGCATAAGACTTGTCATTAAGACAGCCTAACATATCCATAAAGTGAACTGCACTTTTTGGATGACGACCTGTTGCAATTGCAATTGAAAAGCCTTGAGCTTGAGCTTTTTGCATGGTCTTAATGGTATTTAAAGAGATAGTCTTGTCAGAGCGTAATAAAGTATCGTCTAAATCTAGAGCAATTACTTTGTATTTATCAAATTCGATTGGTAGGGTATCTAATGTATATTTTGCCAATTTTATAATCCTCTATTTATTAACATCAATAATTATATAGAAAATTACTTAGCTTTGTCAGATAAAAAAGCACCTCAACTATCTACTTTTGATAATTGAGGTGCTTTTAGAAATTATTTGTAAAAGTCTAATTAGTATAGCTTGTTACATACTGAAATAGTGTCAGATACAACCTGACCTACGTTAGCGAAGTGACATTCATATGAATGGCCCTGTTCATCACGCATCTTGAACTTACCATTGTAAGTCTTAGTAGGGTTAGTCTTGAATGCAGCGTTCTGATCTTCAGTAAATACAATTGTAGGAACAGCTGTATTTGTTGAACCACCTACGTATTCCATTGCAGGCTGTGAATCATCACCTGAACCTGAAACATAGAAAGCCTGACCTGTACGCTTTGAAGCTGTCTTTGAACCTTTAAACTTATCTTTGCTAAAGTCCATATCAGGCTCACGGCTAGCAGGACTCTTACCATTATTACCACCGAACCAGTTAAAACCAGATTCGATTTCAAGCTGCTCACCAATAGCTTCCCACTTATTGCCAACCTTCTTCTGACAGCTTGCCTGTGAAGCGGCGTTACCACTCATGCCTGCTTCAAAACGACATCTATAAGTATTGTTTGCTTTATCCTTTAAGTCATAAACGATATCGTTTAAGCCTGGATGAATTGTCTTAGGATCGATTGATAGCTCTTCAACAGGAATATCCATAGCTGCTGATGCTTTTTCTTTAAATTCTGATTCGTCTGTCATCATTGAGTTTAAAACAGCACAGCCAGAAAAATTTACTGCGCAAACTAAACCAATAGACAATAACAGTTTGTTGTTCATTTGATTATTTAATCCTGTAATTTATATAATGTGTCGATTTTATCCCATAAACAAATAAATGTGTATAAAGATTGAAAAGTCTCTTGAGATTTTCGTCACATTTAAACAAGAATAAGCCAACATTTGTTCATGTTGGCTCTTTATTATTTAAACACCTGCTTTTTTAAGAGCAGCGTTTACAATGTCTTTAGCTTCAGCTTCAATTCTCTTTAGATGATCTTCACCCTTGAAACTTTCCATATAGATCTTGTAAACATTTTCGGTACCAGATGGACGAGCTGCGAACCAACCGTTCTCAGTTACAACCTTAAGGCCACCAATCTCTGCGCCATTACCAGGTGCACATGTTAGCTTATCAACAATCTTTTCACCTGCTAATTCAGATGCTTCAACAGCTGATGGGTCTAATTTCTTTAATGCACTCTTTTGAGCAGGAGAAGCAGGAGCATCAACACGGTCATAGAAAGGACGACCATATTTTGCAACTAACTCTTCGTAGTGAACAGAAGGATCTTTACCTGTTACTGCTAGCATTTCTGCTGATAGTAATGAAGCAATGATACCGTCTTTATCAGTGGTCCATACACTACCGTCTTTACGTAGGAATGAAGCACCAGCTGATTCTTCACAGCCAAAAGCTAATGACTTATCAAATAAGCCTGGAACGAACCACTTAAAGCCTACTGGTACTTCAAAAGCCTTACGACCAAGACCTGCAGCAACACGGTTCATTAAGTTTGAAGATACAACAGTCTTACCAATCATTGCATCTTTTGGCCACATATCACGGTGAGTATAAATGTAGTTAATTGCAGCTGATAGGTAATGATTTGGATTCATTAAACCTGAGTGGCAAACGATACCATGTCTGTCATAGTCAGGATCGTTACCCCAAGCGATATCAAAATCATCTTTCATCTTGATAAGGCCTGCCATTGCATATGGGCTTGAGCAATCCATTCTGATCTTGCCATCACGGTCAATGCTCATGAATGAGAAGGTAGGATCTACAGAGTAGTTAACAACTTTTAGATTTAACTTATACTTATCTGCGATACGATCCCAATAGTAAAGACCTGCGCCACCTAGTGGGTCAACACCCATTTTGATGCCAGATTGAGAGATAGCATCTAGATTTAAAATCTCACCTAAAGCATCAACGTACTGAGACAACATATCGTGCTCTTTAACGTTTGATAACTTAATTGCCTGAGAATAAGGTACACGCTTAACGCCCTGTAACTTGTTCTTTAAAATCTCATTAGCTCGATTCTGAATTACAGATGTAATTTCAGTACCAGCAGGACCACCATCAGTAGGGTTGTATTTAAAACCACCATTTGAAGGAGGGTTATGTGAAGGGGTAATTACGATACCGTCAGCTAAACCTGTGGTTCTACCCTTATTGTAATTTAAAATAGCAAAAGAAATTGATGGTGTAGGAGTATAACCGTGATCAGCTTCTACTCTAACTTCAACGCCATTAGCACCTAATACTTCAACAGCAGTAGCTAAAGCTGCTTCTGATAAAGCGTGAGTATCCATACCAATAAATAAAGGACCAGTGATGCCTTCCTTTTGACGGTACTCAGCGATAGCCTGAGAAATAGCAAGAATATGTGATTCAGTAAATGAACCATTTAATGAAGTACCGCGGTGACCTGAAGTACCAAAGCTTACTAACTGCTCAGGATCTTCAAGATCTGGAGTGTTAAGGTAGTATGCAGCCATTAAACGTGGGATATTATCTAAATCCTCAATACCAGCCTTTTGACCAGCTTTCTGATGCAATGCCATTGTATTTTCCTTTGTTAAACAACAATTTTAAAAATTTATTATGTCTATTATTAAATACTCATCATTTAATATCTAGTGTATTTTTTCACAAAACTGAAAAAATAAGGTATTAAAGAAGGGTTTTATATAAATTATGTATAGTTTTATTAAACAATCTTTATAAATTTATACGATAAAAAAATGAAGTCGATCTTCATCACATAAAATGCAGGGCGTACGCATGAATTGTAAGTTCAGATGATACGCCTTGCCCTATTTTTTTT
>CAZEXR010000109.1:0-7960 GCA_964516675.1 uncultured Enterobacterales bacterium
ACCTATGAGTACATCAAGGTTTGTTTCTAATTTTTATGTGGGAAACTAGAGTTATGTAATTTTTGATATAAAAAAGGAGATTTTAAGAAATGAGAATCAAAGAAGACAAAAACCCGAGTTTTTTTGACTCGGGTTTTTAAGAATTATGATTATCTAATTAGCCGATAATCTGACGTAACATGCAACGTAGAGGCTCTGCAGCACCCCATAGTAACTGATCGCCTACTGTAAATGCAGATACGAAATTGTCACCCATGTTCATCTTACGTAAACGACCAATAGGTACATATAAAGAACCTGAAACCTTAGCAGGAGTTAACTCTGATAGAGTGATTTCCTTGTGGTTAGGAATTACACGAACCCATGGGTTCTGAGAAGCAATTTCCTGCTCGATATCTGCAATAGAAATGTTCTGAGATAACTTAATTGTTAATGCCTGGCTGTGGCAACGCATTGAGCTAATACGTACACAGTTACCATCGATAGGTAGAGTGCCAGCAGCATAGCCTAAAATCTTGTTAGCTTCAGCTTGGCTCTTCCACTCTTCACGGCTTTGGCCATTCTCTAATTCCTTATCAATCCAAGGTAATGCGCTACCAGCTAAAGGAGCACCAAAGTTTTGAGTTGGGAATGAAGAGTCATTCATCTTTGCACGAACCTTGCGCTCAATATCAAGAATTGAGCTATGAGGATCAGCTAGTTCTGAATTTACACAATCATATAATGCGCCCATCTGAGATAGAAGCTCGCGCATATTCTTAGCGCCAGCACCAGATGCTGCCTGGTAAGTCTGAGTTGAAATCCACTCAACTTTACCAGTCTTAATTAAACCTGCTAATGCAATTAGAAGTAAGCTTACAGTGCAGTTACCGCCAATATATGACTTAACACCATCATTTAAAGCTTTGTCTAAAACGTCTCTATTTACAGGATCTAAGATAATCTTAGTATCGTTTTCCATACGTAAAGTAGAAGCGGCATCAATCCAATAACCATTCCAACCTGACTGACGTAATGCACCATACATTTTAGTAGTGTAATCGCCACCCTGAGCAGTAATGATGATATCCATTGCCTTTAGGGCATCTAGATCATAAGCGTCTTGTAAAACACCAAAATCTTTACCGTTGAATGAAGGTGCTTTCTGACCTGTTTGAGATGTTGAGAAGAAAACTGCATCAATTAGTGCGAAGTCATTCTCCTGCTGCATACGCTCCATCAATACGGAGCCAACCATACCACGCCAGCCGATTAAACCAACTTTTTGCATTATATCCTCACAAAAATTGCAAACTTAAATAAAAAAATTTAGACAGAAAATCAGTTTTCGCATTTACTTACAGAGAATTCTCTGTGATAGCTTTTATCTTCAGCATCTAATGAAACGAAGATTTTTTTTCCTGATTTAATCATATCGGAAAACAATTGAACTTTACAGAAATTAGAAGATGCACCTAAAACGTACAAATCTAACTGTTTTTGGATGTTTTCAGAGCCTTTAAAGGCATCTTTTGCTTTGACTATCTTAAGTGAGAACTTTTCACCATCTAGATTAACCTCTGTTAAGGTTGTATTAAGATCGAGTTTAAGCGGTAGTTTTGCCTTCACTCCCATAAGAGAAAGTTCTTCATCGTTATGGGTATAAACACTAAAAGAATAATAGCCTGCGAATGCTACTATTATAATAATAAAAATTCTAAAATTACGCTTAATTTTTGATAAAACTTCATTTTTTTGCATATTTAAATTCTCAATTCTAGCCATTGCTTTATTATAAAAAAGACTGGTTACATCTACTTCTTTTGAATTATTACTTTTATCTGTACTTTCTTTATTCTCAAGATTAGGATTGTTCTTTAGTTCTTCTAAAGTCTTTTCTTTTTCAAATTCTTCTTCTAAATCTTTGATCCTATCAAAGATCTCAGGATTGATGTATTTAGCTTTAAGAGGATTTTTAGATGTTTTTTGTCCTTTAAGTCTTCGTACTCTATCAAGAGCTTTTGTCGCAAGAGATGGACCAGCAAGATTTAATAACATTGGCCTGTCATTATCAAGCTTTGTTAGGTCATCTAAATCATCATCACTTATATAGTTATCATCTAATGAATTAAAGCTATCAAACTTAATGTTGTTACTATCTGTAACATCTTCATTTAGCTCATTATTGTCATTTGTAGCTTTCATCTTTAATTCTCTTAACTCAATGCTTGATACAAGCATTATCTAGAAGCCTGCACTGTGTTATTATAGCTTAACTTTTATATAGAAAAATCTATGCTATTTTTAGGAATAAATACATGACTACTATTGTTGGTAAGGATGCCCCTCTAGAACAGAGTATTGAACTTTTTACTGATACTTTAAAGAAATTAAAGATTGAGGTACTTGAAGATAATTGGTTAAATCCTTTAGATGGTGTTTACTCTGTACATCTAGGAATTGCAACTCTTCCTTGTATTTACTCTAATGGTAAAGGCTCTTCAAGACTATCAGCTAGAGCTTCAGCTTATGGTGAGCTATTTGAACGTTTAGCAACCCATATGTCGTTTTCTGACTATTATTTAGGTCTAGACAATTCGAATGCACCTTTTGTTCATTTTAAAGATGAAAAATGGACAGAGATAGATCAGAATGACCCATCACTTCCTATTGATATTTTAAATTCATCATTACGTAAATTTTATTCTGAAGGTACTGATTTAAATCTTGAAGATCTTGTAGACCTTCAATCATCATCCTTCTCACGTGGAGTATGCTCTATTCCTTTTACTAATGCTCGTAATGGAGAAGTTGTTTATTTTCCTGTTAACCTATTAGATAACCTTTATGGCTCCAATGGTATGTCAGCTGGCAACACAGAATATGAAGCTTTAGTTCAAGGTCTGTCAGAAATCATCGAGCGTTACGTTAAAAAAGAAATTATTAAACGCGGCCTTGCTCTACCAGTTGTACCTGATGAGATTTTAGCTAAATATGAAAAATCCTATAAGACTTACCAAGAGCTTCAAGGCAATAACCTAAAGGCTGTTGTATATGATGCTTCTTTAGGTGGTAAATTCCCTGTTGTATGTGTAGTTTTGTTCAATCAAAGTAACGGAACATGCTTTGCTTCTTTTGGTTCTCATCCTATCTTTGAGGTTGCACTTGACAGAACCTTAACAGAGTTAATGCAAGGTAGAACTTTTAGCGATTTAGATAATTTTGAAGCTCCTGATTTTGATTTAGAAAGAACATCTGACATTGTAAATCTAGAAAGTCATTTTGTTGATTCTACAGGTCTTCTACCTATGCAAATGTTTAAGCAGGTTCCTGACTATAGATTTATCGCATGGGATTTTTCAGGTAATACACAAGACCAGTACAAAGCTCTTCGCTACATGATTGCAAAACTAGGCTTTGATATCTATGTTCGCTCATACAATTATTTAGGTGTAAGTGTATACAGAACAATCGTACCTGGTATGTCTGAAATTTACCCAGTAGATGATCTTGTATACAACAATACTAATAGTGCAATTGATTTCCAAGAAGCTCTTTTAGCTCTTCCAGAATCAGATGAAACAGATGAAACCTATCTAAGCTATCTTGAAGAAATTGAAAACGAAAACATCGATAACGACGCTTTAGTTTGTCCTCTTTTAGGTATTCTTCCTGATGAAAAATCTGCTTGGAAGAGCCTACGTATGGGTGAATTACGTTGTTTAATTGCCCTTGCTGGTAAAGATTTAGACAAGGCTTTAGAGTATGCAAGATGGACTGTTACATACAACTTTAATGACTTTAGTCTAGATAAACTATCTTTCTATCAGTGCCTAATTAAAATTTTAGAGTGCAAAACAGATGGCAGTTTAAACATTGAGGACTATAAGTCAGGACTTCAATTAGTTTACGGCAATAAAACTTTTGAAAAAGCTTTAGATCATGTAAATGGTAATGCTCGCTTCAATGGATTAAAGGCATCCGACTTAAACCTAAAAGGTTTTGCCTATCACCAAGAGCTGATCAGAATTTACAACATCATCAAAGAAGCTCAGGAATAATTATGAAAAAACTTTTTTGTAAAATTGCACTACCAGCACTAGCAGCTCTATTTATTAACGCTTGTTCTAGTAATTTAGAAGAAGTTAATTTTGAGCAGCTATCAAAAGAGCAGCGCATTGAAAAACTTCAAAGTCTTCATGAAATTGAAGAAAATGGCAAAATTGCACTGATTTCAAGAATGAATGGCAGCAGAATGTCTGTTAATTCCATTTATCATTATAAACAGAAGTCTTTCTCTTTAGAATTTACAGGTCCTATGGGAATGAGCTATGCAAAAATTGATGTTTTAAAAAATGGAACAACTTTCTTAAATGTTCGAGGTCAGTTATTTAAAGGTGACGGAGCTAGAGAACTTCTAAAAGAACAGTTTGGTCTTGATATTCCTGTTGAAGATCTTCCATCTATTATGCTTGGAACTCCAAAGGGAGATGTCACCTACGACAATAAAGGCTATGCTAAATCTGCTTTATATGGAGATGAATATAAAGTTGATTATAAGGAATACAAAACCTTTAGAGGTGGTTACCCATTACCAACCTTTATTGAGGTTGTAAGCCCTATGGCTCAAATAGTTATCAAGATCCACGAAGTAACACGTATAAACTAAATATGATATTCGATGCTCTAAGTCCTTGTAAGCTTAATTTATTTTTATATATCACTGGTAAACTCCCAAATGGTTACCATGCACTACAAACTCTTTTTGTTGTATTAGACTATGGCGACAAAATGCATTTTGAAGTAACAGAAAATGACAAAGTATCCTTACTTACAGATTTTGGCTTTAGCGTTGAAAAAAATCTAATCTACAAAGCAGCAATGATTTTAAAAGAGAAATGCAACTGCCATAAAGGAGTTGAAATCTCTATCGATAAAGTACTCTCTCAAGGTGGAGGTTTAGGAGGTGGATCTGCTAATGCAGCTACTACACTATCAGTTCTGAATAAACTTTGGGATTTAAACCTTGATGAGAAAACTTTAATTGAATACGGTGCTTTATTAGGCGCAGATGTACCTATCTTCATAAAAGGCTGTTCCTGTTTTGGAGAAGGCATTGGTGAAAAGCTAGTAGAAGTAGACTATCCTCAAAAATACTACCTTGTAGCAACACCTGACTGTTCTGTGCCTACAGCAAAACTATTCTCTTCAGATAAACTTGTAAAAGATTCCCCTGTAAGATCATATCAAGAGCTTTTATCTTTACCTTTTAAGAATTGTTTCACACCTGTTGTAGTAAACGAATATCCAAAAGTTCAAGAGTTACTAGATACGCTATCTAAGTATGGACCTTCATTTATGTCAGGTAGCGGTTCATCTTGTTTTGTTGCTTTTGATGATTTTGAGATCGCAAAACGTGCGCAAAAAGAAATTCTTGCGAATGGAACAAAGTGTTTTATTGCCCGTTCCGTTGATAAATCAAGCATTCTAAAAAAACTTGAAACGTTTTAGTCTGAAAAATCAACAATAATTTAATTAAATTTTTACTTTATTGACGGGCTTAAAAGTTTTAGAATAGGCTCAACTTTGAAAAACACTCAAAGTCTATTTTCTTTAAGTCAAATCAATCA
This sequence comes from uncultured Enterobacterales bacterium, assembly GCA_964516675.1. Lineage (GTDB taxonomy): Bacteria > Pseudomonadota > Gammaproteobacteria > Enterobacterales > Succinivibrionaceae > Succinivibrio. Next base: position 5,610 of record CAZEXR010000109.1, read on the forward strand.
GGATCACTCATCTTATGGCTGATATGAAGCTTTTTGCCGGTAATGCTACTCCGGACTTAGCTAAAAAAATTGCTGAACGTCTTTATACAAGACTTGGCGATGCTACCGTTGACCGTTTTTCTGATGGAGAAGTTCACGTTCAGATTAACGAAAATGTTCGTGGCTGCGATATCTTCATCATTCAATCTACATGCGCACCAACTAACGACAACCTAATGGAGTTAATCGTAATGATTGACGCATTACGTCGTGCTTCTGCTGGCCGTATTACCGCTGTAATTCCTTACTTCGGTTATGCTCGTCAGGACAGACGTTTACGTTCTGCTCGTGTACCTATTACTGCAAAGGTTGTAGCTGACTTCCTTTCAAGCGTAGGTGTTGATCGTGTTCTAACTGTTGATTTACATGCAGAGCAGATTCAGGGCTTCTTCGATGTTCCTGTAGATAACTGCTTCTCAAGCCAGATCTTCGTTGACGACATGCTAAGCCTAAACATGAAAAACCCTTGTGTGGTTTCTCCTGATATGGGCGGTGTTGTTCGTGCACGTGCTATTGCTAAGCTATTAAATAACGCTGATATCGCTATTATTGATAAGCGTCGTCCAAAGCCTAACGTTTCTGAGGTTATGAACCTAATCGGTGACGTTAAGGATAGAGAATGTATCATCGTTGATGACATCATCGATACTGGTGGTACCTTATGTAAGGCAGCTGAAGCATTAAAGAAACGTGGTGCTAAATCTGTTATTGCTTATGGTACTCACGCTGTATTATCAGGCAATGCTTACAAGAACATTTCAGAGTCACAGATTGATACTTTAGTTGTATCAGACTCAGTTCCTGCAACAGAAGCTTTCAAGAAGTTAAAGAACTTCCGTCAGTTAACTTTAGCAGCAATGCTTGCTGAAGCTATCCGTCGTATCAATAACGAAGAATCAATTTCAGCTATGTTCGAACAGAACTAATTGGAAATATGATTTTTCAAAAGGCTCGATTTTATCGGGCCTTTTAAATTTCTACCATATACAAAAGAAAAATTACTTCTTTGTTGCTAAATCATAGCTAATATCAATTCTTCTAAAGATCTCTTCAGATGGAACGCGCCCATCTAATATTATGGAAATCCAACTCTTTTTGTTCATATGAAAAGCTCGATAATACAAATTATTATCTATAAGTTTTTCTAGATCTTCATTTTTCATATGCAAATTGATAATTTCAAGTAGTCCACCATCATGGCCAGTCAAACTCTTACTCTTACAGGTTAATAAAGCAGCAAACCATTTATTTGTATCGTGTCTTCTTAATATGCCATCATGAGAATTGAATTTTTCTGTCCACAAATACTCTACTTCGCTTTGATACTTATTTTTAGCATATTCCATGATTTCAAAGACTTGAGGAGAGACAAAGGTATCGTGAGCTCCACATTTGTCGATAATATTTTTTAATATATCTTCATACTCGCACTTGATTGCGCCTACAAATTTACCCGAGCTTTTAGGATTTAAATGTAATGTATACTCTTCATCAAGCGCAGGATCGATAAGTACAGTTTTGACAGCTGATTCTTTAGAAATGCTAACTGTAAGCAAAAACTTACAGTTAGGAAGAGTGGTTTTAAAGACATAGGTATCTTTAAATTTTTTAAAGCCGTACTGTTTTAGATTATCTACAATAAACTTAGTGGCTTGCATTTGGAGTTGGCTTTGGTTCTTTAATAATGCCGATTGCTCTGATAACAGCATCAGTCCAAGCTAAAGAATGAGCGATGTAGCCATAAACCTTTTCTTTAGTAAGGTCTAAGCCAAATTCAGTTGCAGCATCTAAGGCCTGATTTACCTCATGCTCTGTGATCATGGTTAAAACACGAATGATTACACCTAGCTGACCACCACCATTGCTATAACATGTAGATACAGCATCTAGAGGGAATTCAGAGAAAGAAGCCTCTGGAGTATCATGCAAGAACACATGAGCAAATCTTAAGAAGCCTGCAATAAAGCCTTGAGGTGCAGTAATATCATCGCAATTATCGTGGGCCAGTAAATCAACAATTTTGCCAAACTGCAATGCCTGAATAAAAGGCTCATAGTTAATTTGAGAAACCTTAAATGGTTCATGACGAGAATCAGTAATCTGCTTATTGGTTAGTGTAAATAAGTTATATGCAACCGATATTGCTAAGAAATTTCTTAAATCAAATTGAGTTAAGGACTGGTTCTCAGCTAATTTTGCATTATTTGTGCGAATAGTTAAAGCAGCTAATACTTTAGATGACATCATGCCTTTCATAGCTGTTGCCATCAATGGATAATGAGACACAATAATTCCGATTTCTTTAACATCAT
>CAZEXR010000110.1:0-7957 GCA_964516675.1 uncultured Enterobacterales bacterium
GCTTTATCGTGCACTGCTTTTTAAATTTTACCCACAGATATGCACGAAGAGCCGATTTTAAATGGAGAATAAAATGTCTAAATTAGCTAAATTAGGTGCAGTTGCAGCCTTCTTTTTTGCAGCAACCTCATCAAATGCATATGCAAATGAAAAAATTTCTGTTGCAGCAACACCAGTACCTCATGTAGAGATTTTAGAAGCTGTTAAGCCAATTCTTGAAAAACAAGGTGTAGATTTAAATATCATCGAGTTTAACGATTATGTTCAGCCAAATATTGCTGTATCAGATGGTGAAATTGATGTTAACTATTTCCAACATCTTCCTTATCTAGATTCATTTGTTAAAGAACGTGGAAGCGATCTAGTTAATGTAGGCGGAATTCACATTGAGCCAATGGGTGTTTATTCAAACAAAGTTAAAGATTTAAAGGATCTTAAAAAGGGTGCTACTGTTGCAATTCCAAATGATCCTACTAATGGTGGTCGTGCTTTATTACTTCTTCAGAAAGCTGGTTTAATTACTCTTGAAGATCCTTCAAGCGTTACAGCTACTGCATTAGATGTTAAGGATAATCCTAAGAATTTAAATATTACAGAGCTTGAATCTGCTCAGTTACCTCGTTCATTAGATGATGTTGATGCAGCTGTAATTAACACTAATTATGCAATTGCTGCAAATTTAAATCCTCTAAAAGATTCTTTAATTATCGAAGGTAATGAATCACCTTACGTTAATGTGGTTGTTGCAAATTCAAACTCAGCAAAGAAAGATGGTGTTAAAGCTTTAGTAAAGGCTTTACAGAGTCAGGAAATCAAAGATTTCATCAATAAGAAGTACAACGGTGCTGTTGTAGCTGCTTTCTAAGAATCTAAACTGATAATTTAATACTAAGAGCCTTCAAAGTAATACTTTGAAGGCTTTTTTCATATAAAATAAGGAAAAAACTAAATAAGAATATAACAATGCTTGATATTAAATTCGACTATAAAAGCTTTTTAAAAACAGTTCCAAATAGACCAGGTTCTTACAGAATGTACTCTGATGAGAATACTGTTATCTATGTTGGAAAAGCAAAGGATTTAAAGAAAAGATTATCCTCCTATTTTCTAAAAGAAAATAACTTTAAAACAAAAGCTTTAGTTCATCATATTGAACATATTGAATTTACTGTTACCTTTTCAGAAGCAGAAGCCTTAATTCTTGAGAATAATCTAATCAAGAAATATCAACCTCACTACAATATCTTACTTCGTGATGATAAGTCCTATCCATATTTGGTTTTATCTAAGGGAAAGCATCCTGGTCTTTATTATTACAGAGGTAGAAAAAAAATAGATTGTGAATACTTCGGACCATATCCTGATGTATCAGCAGCAAAAGAAAGTTTAAAATTACTTCAAAAACTTTTCCCCATAAGACAATGTACAGACACTGTATATTCTCATCGTTCAAGGCCATGTTTAATGGCTCAAATAGGAAAATGTTTAGCGCCTTGTGTTCCTATGTCTCAAGAGGCATACATCGACTATATGGAGCAGGTTAATTATGTAAGATTGTTCTTAAAAGGACAGAATCAAGATGTATTAAAAGAAGTAACCTCGAGAATGGAAGCGCATTCTGAAAAACTTGAGTTTGAAGAAGCTGCAAAACTAAGAGATCAGTTACTAGCTTTAAGAAGAGTTCAAGAATCACAATCTGTATCAGGTGATTTAATGTTTGATATGGATGTAATTGCTCATGAAGTATCTCAAGACCTATGCTGTAATCATGTTCTATTCATTCGTAAAGGTAGAATTATTGGTACTAGATCTTATTTTTCTAAATGCAATTTAATTGATGAAAATGATGATCCATTGAGTGCTTTTGTATCTCAATTTTATTTATCAGAAACTCGTTCTGGAATGTATCCAAAAGAAATCATTACTGATGCAAAAATTGAAGATAGTGAGATTTTAGCTCAAGCAATTAAGCAGGTTTGTAATAGAGAAGTTTCTTTTTTATCAAATGTTAGAACCGAAAGAGCAAAGTATTTAAAATTAGCAAAAGAAAATGCAAAAGCTTCGTTGTTAGCAAAGCTTGCGGATAAATCTACAGCAAAGAATAGAATTGAAGATCTCGAAAGAATTCTTGGAATAACAGGAATTGAGCATATGGAATGCTACGATATTTCACATACAATGGGTGAAAACACAGTAGCAAGCTGTGTTTCTTTTAATAGAGATGGCCCTGATTCTGCTAATTACAGACGTTTTAATATCGAAGGTATTACTCCTGGTGATGATTTTGCGGCTATGCATCAAGTTCTTACTCGAAGATTTAAAGATCCAACTCAAGGTATCATCCCTAATTTAATCTTTATTGATGGCGGTAAAGGCCAACTAAAACAAGCTGAAGATGTTATTGCAGATATTTTCACTAAGTTTAAGGTAAAGCCTCCTTTAATTATTGCTGTTGCAAAAGGTGAGGGCAGAAAAGAGGGCTTAGAAACTCTCATAAGAGCATATACACGTGAAGAATATCATTTAAATCTTTCAGATCCATCTATGCAAATAGTGTTGCATATTCGTGATGAGTCACATCGTTTTGCAATTACAGGTCATAGAAATAGACGTCAAAAGGCTCGTACACAAAGTGTTTTAGAGAATATTCAGGGCGTGGGGCCTAAACGAAGACAAGCTTTGTTAAAGCATTTGGGAGGTATTAGAGAAGTTATGAATGCTAGTGTCGATGAATTGTCCAAAGTCCCTGGAATTAGTATAGATATAGCTCAACTTATTTATGATGAGCTTCATGCATTGTAGTACTTTTATTAAAGAGTATATTTAAATTCTAAAGGATGGCCTGTAATTAAACAGGCCATTATTTAAATTAAAGGTTTTCTTGAGATTCTGGATTGATTTGACCTACATAGAAGTAGGCGTGAGGAACTTCTCTGAATACATCAAGTAATTCGTCATCTTCAATATTAAATGCATCAAATTTTGCCCAATTAGTAAAATCAGTGCTTTCTAGTGCTTTACATCCATTGAACATGTATTCTACGGTTTCAAGTTCAGATAAATCCCATTTTGATAAATCGCTATCAAAGCTAATACAACCACTGAACATTGAGTCCATGTTAAAGACGTTAAAAACTTCCCATTTTGAAAGATTACTTGTAAATGCAACACATAATTCAAACATTGATTCCATATTATCAATATTAGATACATTCCATTTAGACAAGTCAGATGTAAAAGCGACACATCCACAGAACATGAAACTAGTATCCTCTGCATTTGATACTCGCCATTTTGAAAGATCTGAGTTGAATTTTTCACATCCTTCAAACATACTCTCAAAAGATTTTACTTTTGAAACATTCCATTTAGATAAGTCACAGTTAAAGTTCAAACATTCTGCAAACATGGCAGTCATATCAGTAACATTTGAAGTATTCCATTTGCTTAAACCCGCATTAAAGTTTTCACAGTAGGCAAACATTCCTGACATATCTTTTACTTTAGAAACATCCCAATTTTCAATTCCTGAAAAATCAGTACGTTCACAATTAAAGAGTTGAGACATATCTTTGATATGACTTGTATCAATATCTGATAGAAGAATATCTGGATCATTTGCTAACTCAGATAAGTCATCGCGAGTTTTAGGTGTGTATTTAGACATTTTATAATCCTTTATAACAACTTATTAGTTAGTCTTTATTGCTTGTTAATTGTTCTACAAATTCATCATCTAGAGGGACTTCTCTGAATAAGTCATAGTAATCATCTTCTGTTCTATTAAGTCCTTCGTACAACTTCCATTTTGAAAAATCAGTACTTAATCGTTTACATCCGTTAAACATTCTGTAAGCTTCATCTAGACCTGATACATCCCAATTTTCAATTCGACCTGTAAAAGATATGCAACCACTAAACATCATATTAGATATTAAAACCTTTTTTACATTCCAATTATTCAAATCAGAATCAAATGCAATGCATTGTTCAAACATTGATGTCATATCTTCAACTTTAGAAACATCCCATTTTGATAAATCTGATTTAAATGAAATACAACCGTAGAACATATAACTTGTGTCAACAGCATTAGATATATTCCAATTAGATAGGTCTGAATTGAATTTTGAACAGCCATTAAACATGTTAAAAAATGCATCGCAACTAGAAACGTTCCATTTAGATAAATCTGAATTAAAGTTAGTACAATTTATGAAGCAACCAACCAAAGATTTAACATTTGAAACATTCCACTTTGAAAGATTCGAGTTAAATGCTTCACAGTTGGAGAATGTATATTGCATGGATTCAACATTTTTAGTATTCCAATTACTTAAATCAGAATTAAATGAATAACAACAGTCAAATAAATTGTCCATATTTGTTATATTTGAAACATCCCATTTTGATAGGTCTGCATTGAACTTTATGCAACCTTGGAATGTACAAAATAAGCTTTCTACATTAGAAACGTCCCAATTCTCGATACCAGCAAAGTCAATTCTTTCTGATTCTGTAAAAAGTTCAGCCATATCTGTAATTAAACTTGTATCAATGTCACCAAGATTGATTTGTAGATTTGAAACAAGTTCTTTTAACTCATCATATGTTTTAGGGGAATATTTTGTCATTTAAAATCCTTAATCTTAGTAATCTTTATATTATCTAATAATAAATTAGTATATATTATGTTTATATAAATGTATTCTAAACTAAACTAATTTAGTAACTGTGATGTTCTATTCAATAATAGAATATGATTTTATGTGTTGGAGAGTTAGTCTATTTCGTTTAACAATTTGTACATGTTAGGCACTTCACGGAACATATCAAGTTTGATATCAATATCAATTGTTTCATTAAGTTGCCATTTAGAGACATCTGAATTAAATGATCGACATCCATTAAAAATCAGTGCGATATCCTCAACTTTAGATACATTCCAGTTTGAAACGTCGGTATTAAATAAAGTACATCCACTAAACATCATAAACATCGATTCAACATTAGATACATTCCATTTAGATAAGTCACTGTTAAACGAGATACATTCTTCAAACATTGAAGTCATATCTTTAACATTGGAAACATTCCATTGTGATAAATCAGAACTAAAAGAGCTACAGCCATAAAACATGAAGCTTGTGTCATCAACTCTAGATACATCCCATTTAGATAAATCAGAGCAAAAAGAAGAGCAGTACTTAAATAAATAGGAAAGATTATTAACTTTTGAAATATTCCATTTAGATAAATCAGAGTTGAATTTATAGCAACCACAAAACATTGAAGAAACATATCTAACTTCAGATAAATTCCATTTAGACAAATCACTGTTGAATATAACGCAGTCTAAGAACATGTTTTCCATGCTAAAGACTTTTTCTGTATTCCATTTAGATAAATCTGAAGTAAATTTAGTACAACCTGAAAACATGTTTGTCATGTTTGTTACATGTGAAACACCCCAGGATGACAAGTCACTATTAAATAATTTACAGTTTTCAAATAGATGGCTTACATCAAGACAATTTGAGGTTTGCCATTTAGATAAATCTGATTGAAATGAATTACAGTCTTGGAACATTGCCCTCATTGTTAGAACATTAGATACGTCCCATGAAGATAAGTCAGATGTAAAAGAAGGGCACTTAGAAAACAATAGATCGGCATACTCTAAGGATTTTGTATTCCAGTTGCTCAGATCTGCATTAAAATGCGTACAATTTTCAAACATTGAAGTCATAACTACAACGTTTGACACATCCCAATTCTCGATACCAGAAAAGTCTTTTCTAATACTATCTTTAAAGAGTCCTGTCATATCATCAATTAAACTTGTATCAATATTTCCAAGTCCGATTGAATAGTTATCTACTAGTCCCTTTTATTCTTCGATTGTTTTAGGTTTGTAGAGTTCCATTTTTAAGATCCTTTTTATTATATATATTGATCTTTAAATGTATAAATTACTAAACAGTAATTTTTTCCATGCTTATAACTTTAATTATACATATAAATTGTGATTTAAAAAGGATCTATTTATCAAATTTGCACATTCCTACTTCTAAAAAAGTGAATAAAATTATATTTAGAAAATTGATTGTATTGTATTTGATGGAGATGTTTTACACAAAAAAAAGCGCATCATTTGATGCGCTTTAATTAAAATTAGTTTTATCTATTAAACTTTAATTCTAGCTAGAATATCAACTAAATCACGAAGTAATGTGATTGAACCATCAACCTCATCCTTAGCAGTGGCACAATCATCAGATAATGATTGTGAAGATGCTGTAATGTCTTGCATATTGCCAGATATTTCAGATGTTGCAGTAGTCTGCTGTTCTGCAGCTGTTGCAATCTGTGTAATCTGTGCATTAACAGAACTTACCTGCATAGTAATGTTATTTAATAGCTCTTCGATAGTAGAGGTTTCAATTGCAAGATTATCCATATTACCAACAGATGACTGCATTGATTCATTTGCTGTATTTGCATTGATTTGAATCTGTGAAACCATCTTAGTAATTTCTTGAGTAGAGGTAGATGTTCTTGATGCTAGGGCACGAACCTCATCTGCTACAACAGCGAAGCCCTTACCAGCCTCACCAGCGCGAGCTGCTTCAATTGCAGCATTTAGAGCTAGTAGATTAGTTTGTGATGCAATATCATCAATTGTTTGAACAATGGTACCAATCTTCTGTGCCTGCTCAACAAGAGCCTGTACATGCTCAGCATCTTGCTTAGATTTAATAACCTGGTTTTGAATACCTTCAATTGTAAGCTGTACTTTCTGTACACCTTCTTGAGTTGTATCGTTAGACTGATTTGAATTTGCAGCTGCAGATTCACAGTTCTTAGCGATATCAGCTGTTGTTGAAACCATTTCATCAGCAGCGGCTGCAACAGTCAAAGAACGAGACTGAGATTGTTGAGCTCTATCATTCATATTTGTTGTTAATTCAGTGATTGCATCAAAGGCTTTTTCGATATTTGCAGCTGAATCTTTAATTGTAACAACATTATTTTGCCAATCTTCTCTTAGCTTTTCTAGAGAGTTTAATAGCTGACCAAATTCATCAGAACGACCACGACTTTCAATTGGCTGTGATAAATCACCTCGAGAAATGATTGCAGCTTGGTTAACAGCATAACGTAAGATTCTTACAAAAGAACGTGGTAATACGTATGCAATATAGCTTGATAGGATAACAGCAATAATTGTAACAATTGAGATAATCCATACAGGGGTAGGATCCGTCATTGCAACAACGTTTGAATTAACACGATCTAAGTAAACTGAAATTAGCTTGTTTAACAATGTAACAGCTTCATTGATTGTAGGGAAAACTTCTTCAGAGTATACAGTTCTAACATCAACAGAGTAGCCTTTATCGACCATTTTCTCCATTTTGTTCTTCCACAAGTCGATTGCAAGATTTAAGTCTAACTTTAACTTGTTTACGTCTGTTGTATCCTGTGGTTCAAAAACTTCAAGCTTTTTGATTGCTGCACGAAGTTTATCGATATCTGCCTCAGTTTTTGCTGCAGATTCTTTATTGTAGTTAGATACACTATTGTTAAATGAAACTAAGTCATCGCGGAAATTAGTTGCTGATCTTGAAACATCAACGATATTTGCATAGTGATCTTCAATAACACTTTGAACATACTTTGCAACATTTCTTGAAGAAGAAGCATTTGTAATAGCAACAATAGCAATAACGATAGTTAAGAAAATAACTGCCACGAAAGCTAGTGCAAGTTTAGCCTTTACACCTAGGGAATTTTTGTTATTCATAGTTCTCACATACGTCTGATGATGAAAAATTAAAGCCGAGCATATTTAATATCAGCATCCAATTATCAAAACTTTAGCATTTAATCAAAAAAATGTAGTTCTTCATAAATTTATGTTGAAAACCTCTAGGATCAATTTGTTAACTTTTAA
>CAZEXR010000111.1:0-7845 GCA_964516675.1 uncultured Enterobacterales bacterium
AAAGGGTAGGTTTAGAGGCTTCATCTACCCACACATATGCACGAAGCCTCTAAAAAATTTATATTTCTATTGAAAATAATTATTATAAAGTTTTTCATATAATATAAATAGCTTAATTATTTTGCAACAGAGGTTGAAAATGGCTTTTTTTAGTTTTGAACATGTAAAAATAAGTGGAATCTCTGTGGTTGTTCCTCCTAAGGAAATTTGCATATATGATGAAGCTGAATATTATGAAAATAACGAGAAGAAAATAGATAGATTACGCAAGAAAGTAGGCTTCTATAAAAGAAGAGTTATTGATAAGGATGTGACTGCTACTGACCTTGCTATTAATGCATGTACAAATCTAATAGATAAAATGAACATCGATAAAAATAGTATCGATGCATTGATTTATGTAGTTCAGAATAATGATTATCTAGGACCAATGGATTCCTATTTAATTCACCATAAGTTAGGTCTTTCATCACATTGCTTTTGTACAAATCTTCAACAAGGATGTGCGGGCTGGGTTTACGGACTGCAATTTTCATCTAACCTAGTTGAGTTAGGTAAAATTAAACGTTTACTTCTTGTAAATGGAGATATTCCATCTACAGGTCTTGATATCAACGATAGAAATCAAGCTCCTATTTTTGGTGATGCAGGTTGCGCAACCCTCCTAGAATACACAAGAGATATTACTAAATCATTCTATGATATTAGTACTTATTCTGATGGCTACGAATCAATTATAATTCCAGGATTTGGAAAAAAATTAAGTGTAGATGCTTCTAAATCAAGTGAAGATCCCTTTAATAAGCCGTTATTTACAACTTATGAAACAGGTAAAGGTTTTCAAACCAATCTAAGGTTAGGTACATTAGATGGTGAAACTGTTTTCGAATTTACAATGAACAAAGTTCCTCAGGATATCAAAAGAACTGTAGAAAATGTTTATGGAAAATTTGATCCAGATGAGTTTTCATATTGTTGTTTACATCAAGCTAATAAGCAAATTGTTCAAACAATAGGAACTCTAATTAACTTTCCTTTAGATAAGGTCCCTTATAAGGCCTTTGAGTATTATGGAAATAATACCATGTGCTCAATTCCGACTACATTGCTGTCAATTCATGATGACACACAAAAATTTAATAAAAAACCTTATTTATGTTCTGCGTTTGGTAATGGTTTTGTAACTGCTACTGCAATTTTGGATTTATCCGATACTTTTTATTGCGGAATATCTAATTTTGAAAAACCATCTGATTGGCTAAATAGAGAGCAAACATTTAAGTTTTGGATTGATAAGATACACGGCAACTAGTTTAATGAAAAAGATAAAAATTACTTTTGAAAACTTCACAAGATTAGATCAAAGTGCATTAGCACTTGTTTATAAGTGGAGAACATCTGAAGAAATAAGAAAAGCAATGGAAACTCAAGAAAAATTTAGCTTAGAGTCCCATTTGAGTTTCTGCAATTCTTTAAAAAAACGTGAAGATAAGCTGTATTTCTTTATTAAATATAATGGTGTTCCTTGCGGTGTATACGATTATGTTGATATTAATAAGGAAGAAAAGTCTGCTGAAGTTGGCATGTATTTTATCTCTGATTATAAAAAATACGCACCTGTAATTTGCTTTTTTCAGTTGTTTGTCTGCAAAAAGTATGGCATAAAAAAATTAACATTTTATGTTCATAAGGACAACATGAAAGCCGTTTTATTTAACGCTGTAAAGATGAAGAATCCAATTATTGGAGAGGACGAGAAAAACTATTATTTTGAATCAATTTGCTACGATCCAGAAGAACAAGATACAAATGGCTACTTGCAAAAGTATGATTATGTATTATTAGATAACTAAAATTTAATATTTAAGACAATAAAGAAGGTAATAATTATGACTCGAGAAGAAGCTTTAGCAAAGTTAATTGAAGTAATCGATCCTATCGATCCGATTGAAGAAAATACAGTTATTTCAGACTGTGAAGATATTGATTCATTGGCAATTTTTAGTGTGGTTGTATATTTGAAGTCAATTGGCAAGAGCCAATCTATTGCAGAACTAGCAAAATGCGAAAAAGTATCTGATTTTATTGATTTAATTTTAGCTTAATGATCAGATTAAAACTTTCAATTGACTCGCTTATTTTACATGAGCCAATCGAGATTCAAGTGGCAATGCCTCAGCTTCTAACCTTTAAGGATACTAAACTTAAATGTGTTTTTGGCTTACATTGCCTCTGTTCTAATAGTGATATTTTTTTTAATCGACTTAATATAGAAGATTATGTAGAAAAATATGGTTGCGCCTTTATTTCAACAAATTTGTCTAATTCTTATTATCTAAACTCAAGACTAAACAATGTTGCTGATTTTTTAGATTACGAGCTATATCCATACATAAAAAACATATTGCCTTTATCTGAAAATAAAGAAGATAATTTTTGCATTGGAATTTCTATGGGGGCATTTGGCGCATTGTCATGGGCCCTTAGAAAAAATAATTTCTTTTCAAAAATAGCCTGCGTTAGTGGTTTTTTTGATCCTAATTTAGCCCTATCTGATGGATTGAAAAAGCAGAGAAGTTCCTACATATTAACTCGATTATCTACTCCTTATATTCAAGAGGCTTTTACTGGTGGAAATGCTTCCTTAAATGAAATTCTAGGAAAAAGTACCAATAGTAAAATTGGATACGATACTTATCAAGAAAGCGCAAATTTAATTAGTCTTATTGAGCAATCTGATCCGTCACTTTTTGATATCGATTTTTATTGTGGTTCGGATGATCAAATAAGTCTTGAGCAAAGCAAATTCTTTTATAACAAGATTAAACAAAATGGTTTTAATACCACTTATACAGAACAAGAAGGTTTTCATGATGTTTTTGCTTGGAGAAAACTTTTACCAATTGCTTTTTCCAAATTCTTTAATTAGAACGTAATTTTTACGTAAATATTCTTATCTTCAAATTATTAAAAGGTTTTTTTTATGACTAAAACATATGTGATTACTGGTGGAACTTCAGGTATTGGTAAGACATTAGTTGAATCCTACAAAGATGAAGACGTTAAGCTTATTGTTATTGCCCGCAATGAAGAAAAAGCAAAAGAGCTGTTTAATATTATTCCAGAATCACAGCTTGAGATTATTCTTGCAGATCTAGAAAACGTTTCCTCATTAAAAGATAGTCTAAAATCTTTAGTTGGAAGGGAACTCGATGGACTTGTTTACTGCGCAGGTATGAGTGGAATTGAAAGCTTAAGAAAGACTACATATGAGAAATTTCAAAAAGTAATGAATGTTAATTTATTCGCTTTTTGTGAGGTCTTAAGACTTTGTACTTTAAAGAAACCAGTTGAAAAGAAATTTAGATGTGTTGCGATATCCTCAACCTCATCTGTTGTTGGATTCCCTAATAATCATATGTACTGTGCATCAAAAGCTGCTATGGATGGTTTTATACGTGCCGTATCTATCGAGATAAAAATGTCGAAATAAATTCTATCCAGCCAAACTGGGTTGATACTCCGATGGTTGATTCTGTGAAAGCATATCATGGTGATAATTTTGATAAATGGATTTTGGATAATGCACCATTAGGAATAATTTCAACATCAGAAGTTGTTGAACAAATAAGATTTTTACTAGATAAAAAGGGGACAAAATCTACTGGTGGAGCATACTTGATAAATGGTGGATCTCAAATTTAGTACTGTAAAAAGTATATTTCGTGGTAGAAAAAAGCAATATATTTAACATAATTCATAAATATATTGCTTTTGTTTATGTTTAAACTTTGAATCTCTTAGAATGCGATTTCGTATTTAGCAAGAATTTCTTTACCTTTTTCAAAGCTAGATAGGTCTACAATGTCATCTGGTTCTAGCATAATATCAAAAGCATCTTCTAACATTGATATTAGTCCCATGTGACCTACACTATCCCAAGCAGGAATATCTTGAAACTTAAGTGTTTGAGCTTGTGTTGCATCAATATCAAAAGCATCACAAAAAGCTTGTGTGTATTTTTCTAAATTGCTCATTAGTAACTCCGTTAGCTGAGGTATATTAATCTATTATTTTATAATTTCGTTATATGTTTCAAGAACTTTATTTAGTATTCCTGGTCCATCTAACTCATATTCATGAAGTATATTTGGATACTTTTGTACTTCAATAAATTGATTTGGTAGACCAAGTCTTATCAATTGGTTTTGATATTTATTGTCCACCATGAATTCAGCAATAGCCGAACCTAAACCACCAATAATTGAGTGTTCTTCGATAGTATAAATAATATCGTGCTCTTTAAAAACCATATTTAGACATTCTTTATCCAAAGGTTTAATTGTATGCATATCAATAACAGTTGGAAAAATTCCTTTTTTCTCTAAAGCTCTTGTTGCTCTTAGTGTTTCTGCTACTAAGGTTCCTGTTGAAATAATTGCTACTTTTTCACCTTTTTTTAATACGTTTGCCTTTCCTATTTCAAAGTCATCATAGTTTTTGCAAACTGAAGCTGAACCTACAGTTCCAGTAAGTCTTATATATGCTGGACCATTTGTATTAGCAAGCTGCTCTAAGGTTTTTACAGTTTCTGTGCAATCAGAAGGGGATATTACCTTCATATTTGGTATAGTTCTCAAAAGAGCAATGTCTTCTAGCCCATAATGAGTATTACCTTGATATCCAAGAGATACACCACTAGCCATACCAATTATTTTTACGTTCAGATTCATGTATCCAACATAAGATCTGATGGCTTCAAGACATCTCATGGTTGCAAAAGGAGTGAATGAAAAAACAAATACATTATTTCCTGATAGTGCAAGACCAGCTGCAACGCCTATCATGTTTTGTTCTGCAATACCAACATCTAAAAATTGGTCTTTATGATTTTCTTTAAATAAAGAGAGCCCAGCTGATTCGGCAAAATCAGCTGTAAGAACCATTAAATCAGGATGATCTTTAGCTATTTGATTAAGTGCAAACCCTGCTACTTTTCTAGATCCAAGTCTATTCCATTCTTGAGATGATTTTGCGCTGTACTCAATCATTGGATGTCTCCGATTTCAGTTAATGCTAAGTCATATTGCTCTTTTGTAATAGACATATGATGAGATTTAGGATTATTCTCTAAGAAAGATATTCCTTTTCCTTTTATAGTTTCGGCGATTATGATTGATGGTTTATCTTTGCATTCTTTACATTTATTAAAGGCTATTTCTAAATCTTTATGAGAGTGTCCGTCTGTTTCTACCACATTCCATCCAAATGCAGTAAAGCGTTGAGAGAAATCTCTTGAATTTAAGATAGAGTCTGAGTCTCCATCTAACTGCATATGATTGTTATCAAGAATTGCAACTAATCTTGATAGCTTTAATTGAGAAGCAAGCATAGCTGCTTCCCAAATAGAACCTTCGTTGCACTCACCATTGCCTAATAGCACATAATTGTAGTAATTAAGGCCCTTTTTATTTGCATCTATTTGCATTCCAATAGATACAGATAGTCCCCATCCCAGGCTGCCACTTGATATTTCAATGCCTTTTTCTACATTCATAGTACAATGAGTTTGAAATTTACTATGATCTGTTTCAAATGAAAGTAAATCTTCTTTTGTAATAAAAACACATTCATATAAGGTTGAATATAAAGCAATTGCAGTATGACCTTTACTTAGAATAAATCTATCTCGTGTAGGATCTTGAGGATTTGAAATATCGTATTTTAGTATTCTTCCGTAAAGAACACTTAATATGTCGGAAGCTGAAAGAGCTCCTCCGATATGACTGCCTTCACTTCCAGCGTTAAAAGTTAATTCAAGAATATTTCTTCTAATTCTTTTTGATAGCTCAATTAAATCTTTTGTCATCAATGTTTAGCCTAATAATTTATTGTTATTTCTTGTCTAGGTAGAAATCAGTCCAGTATTTAATTTTTTCGTTTCGGCTTTTATTGTTTTCATTTTCTACATAGTATTCAACCTGGTCTATAAAGGTGTCTTTTAGGTTTAATAAACTAAAACCCCAAGACAGCCCCACGCCAAAACTTGCTAAGCAGACTTTATCATGTTTTATAGTTGGAAGCTTTTTACACATATCTGTAATGATTGCAGCTGCACCGCAGTTTCCAAATTCGCCAAAGGCTTCAAATGAATATTTTGTTTGAGGCAATTTTGCGAAACCAGCTACTGTTTTTATGATTTGTTTATTTGCTTGATGAATTGCAAAATAATCTATGTCATCAATTGTATATTTTGCTTCATCAAGAATATCTTGAATTCCTTTTGGTCCAACTTCGGCAGAGAATTTAAAAACATCAAAACCTTTCATGATGTCATCCCACATATGCCATATGTTTCCCTTATCATCTGATAATTCTAAATCAATGATATCTTTTTGAATTGGGATGGCATATCCACCTGCTGGTGCAATTAGTTTATCAAAGTCCTTTCCTCGTGTTCCTGTTAGGAAATATGCTTGATTATTATTTTCTTCATAATCAAGTACAGTTGCACTAGCTGCATCTCCAAAAAGCATATTGGAGTTTCGGTTACGTCTATCAGAATGCAGACTTGTAAGGTCTCCACAAAGTATCAAACATCTTTTTGATGCACCTGATGATATTAAAGAATGAGCAAGATAAAGACCATGTACATATCCTGAGCAAGATAGTCCTGAAACATCAAAACAAGTGCATGTTTCTGGTAAATCTAATATTCCTTGTAACACACATGCTGTAGCAGGGTATTTAAAGTCTAAAGATGTAGACACTACAATCAATGTATCAATAGTTGATTTATCAATATTTAATTTACTAAAAAGAGAATTAGTTGTTGAAAGACAAAGATCAGAGAAAACTGTTTTATCTTTTACAACATGTCTGGTGTTTAAACCTAGAATTTTTTTATTTCTTTTTAGTAAGTCTAAATCATTGTTAAAAAACTCAATTTCGTCATCGATATTTATTAAATTATCAGGTACACAAAGAGTAATACCTTTAACTTTTACATTGTTAAATTTTACAATACCCATGCTTTGTTTCCTTTTATTCTAATCCACCATCAATGCGAATTATTTGGCCATTAACAAAGGATGATTCATCTGATGCTAAGAATATAACGGTATCTGCAATTTCCTTCGGAGTTGCTCGTCTTTTCTGAGTTGTTTTATCTAGCATCTTGTTTTGTGATTTTTCATCCATTAGATCAGCCATCTGTGTGTCTGTAAGACCCGGAGCTACAGCATTTACTCTGACTTTTGTCATGGCATATTCTGCTGCTAATGTCTTGGTAAAAGCGATAATGGCTGCTTTTGATACACCATAGGCACAATTACCTGCAGACAAATCAATTCCTGCATTAGATGCTAAATTGATAATTGAACCTCCACCATTTCTAGTCATCCATCTTAAAAGTAATTGGGTTAATTCAAGTTGTGCAAAGAAGTTAATTTCAAAAACATCTCTAATGGTGGTCATTTTAGTCATTTGAAAATATCCGCCATGCGCAATTCCTGCTGAATTTACAAGAACATCGATTTTTGTTTTTGATTTGATTAAGTTTTGAATGTTATCTTTTAGTGAATCTTTATCCAATAAATCAAAATAAACAGGTGTAATATCAACACCATTTTGTTCGCTGATCTTTTTTAAGTGACATTCATGCTCTTCGTTTTGAAGTCTAGCATGGGCTATAACATTGAATCCTTTTTTTGCAAATTCTTCAACAAAAGCTCTTCCTAAACCACGATTTGTGCCTGTGATTAAGACATTTTTTCTTTGAGTCATGAATTTAACCTTATTCACTATTATTCCATTCCGTCAATTAAGATAACGGTTTGAAACTAT
>CAZEXR010000112.1:0-7778 GCA_964516675.1 uncultured Enterobacterales bacterium
GATATAGATCTTTCATGATGGTCTTTAATTCTTCAGCTAGGTAGTAAGCCTTAATCTTAGCTGGGTTTGATAGACGATCCATCATGTTGGTGATACCACCCTGCTTTAGAGCCTCACAAATGGTTTCCCAACCATACTGTAGAAGCTTGCAAGTGTAAGCCTTGTCAGCGCCTAAAGCTACTGCATGGTCATAGCACATAACAGTTGCAGCCTGTAGAACACCACATAGAATTGTCTGCTCGCCCATTAAATCTGATTTAACTTCAGCAACGAATGATGAACGTAAGCAACCTGCTCTATCACCACCGGTACCTGAAGCCCAAGCCTTTGCATAATCCCAGCCTTCGCCGTTTGGATCATTTTCTGGGTGAACTGCTAATAGTGTTGGAACACCGAAACCACGACGGTACTCTTCACGAACTTCAGTACCAGGTGACTTAGGAGCAACCATAACAACTGTTACGTCCTTACGAACCTGCATACCAAGCTCAATCATGTTAAAGCCGTGTGAGTAGCCTAAGCAAGCGCCAGACTTCATTAGAGGCTGAACAGCGTTAACTACTGGCTCATGCTGCTTATCAGGAGTTAAGTTGATAACTAAGTCAGCTGTAGGAATTAACTGCTCATAAGTACCAACAGTAAAGCCGTTCTCTGTTGCACGCTTGAAAGAAGCTCTCTTCTCGTCAATTGCAGCCTGACGTAAAGCATAGCTTACATCTAGACCTGAATCACGTAGGTTTAAGCCCTGGTTTAAACCCTGAGCACCGCAACCGATGATAACAATCTTCTTACCCTTTAAGAAATTGCAACCATCTGCAAATTCGCTACGATCCATTAGCTCACAGCAACCTAGCTGTGCTAATTTCTCACGTAAATTCAATGTATTGAAATAATTGAAATTAGCCATTTTTCACCTTCAACATGAAAAAAAAATATAAAATAAAAACTCGAACCATTCGGTATCTGTTTTTTATACTAACACAAATTTTAAAAAATGGTATATAATTTCTCATATATTGCAAAAATTGCAACACAAGACATATTTTAGGACATTCAATAGTGATCGATTTAAAAGATGCCCAAGCCTTTTTAAGACTGTGTGAAACATCTAACCTCACCCGTACTGCAACCTTATGCAATGTGAGTCCATCCACTTTAAGCCGTACATTAAATAAGCTAGAAGATGAGCTAAAGGTAAAACTTTGCATTAGAGATAAGAAAGGTATTTCTATTACAGAAGCTGGCCACAAATTTGAAAGCTTTGCTAGAAAAACCTTACATGACTACGCAGAACTTGAAAGAGAACTAGATAATAGTGTTGAAACCATTACAGGTACTGTAAAGATTTTCTGCTCTGTTACAGCTTCATACTTATTTATTCCACGCCTATTAAATGAATTACATTTAACCGCGCCAAATCTTGAGATTAAGTTAGAGACAGGTGATCCTGCAGATGCTTTGCACAAGCTTGAAGATCCAGATACAGACTTTGTTATAAGTGCATTGCCAAATGATGTGCCAGCTAACATTAAATACGTAGATTTGGTTACCTTTCCTTTAATCTTGATTGCACCAAAAAAGCCACATTATTCAAGCAATACTGATTTATCCTCTGTTGATTTATCAGAAGTACCTTTTGTGATGCCAGAAAAAGGACAGCTTCGCTATGAAGTAGAAAAGTTCTTCCAAACTCTAGAGGTAAGCCCTCACATCTATTCAGAGATTTCAGGTCATGAGGCTATTGTATCTTTAACCGCCTTAGGTTTTGGTGTATCAGTAGTTCCTCGCTTAGTCTATGAAATTTCACCATTTAAGAATGATGTTGTAGTTGTAAAGGAACTGCCTTGGTCAAACTTTAGAGTAGCTTTATGCAATCTAAAGAACAGAGCAAAAGATCCAAATATCAAGGTAGTACACGACCTTGCTAAACGTCTTGCTCCAAGCTTTACTCCAGATTTAACAAGAAGAAGAACTGACATAAACGGAATTTAATACAATTTGATGCCCTAGCATGTATTTTGATTATGTGCAAAAGGTATCAAATTGACTATAATATCCACTATGACAAAGTAGAAGCATAAAGAGCATTCTATTTATTAAGCAAAAGGAATTTTTAAATCCAATTAGGAGATAACTGATGTTTTACGGTATCAACCCAACTCAAACAGAGGCATGGAAAAAACTTACTGCTCATTTTGAAGCAACTAAGAACCGCACTTTAAAGGACCTATTCTCACAGGATCCAGCTCGTTTTGAAAAGTATTCTCTAAACATCGCTAATGGCGATATCGTTGCTGATTTCTCAAAGAACATCATCGATGAGACTACTTTAAAGCTTTTATTAGAGTTAGCAGAAGAGACCAAGCTTTCAGAGAACATGAAGGCAATGTTTGATGGCGAAATCATCAACCGTACTGAAGGTCGTGCTGTATTACACACTGCTTTACGTAACTTCTCAGGCAAGCCTGTACTAGTTGACGGCAAAGACGTAATGCCAGGCGTTCAGGCTGTTCTTGCTAAGATGAAAGAATTCTCAAACAAGGTTATTTCTGGCGAGTGGAAAGGTTATACCGGTAAGGAAATCACTGATGTTGTAAATATCGGTATTGGTGGTTCAGATTTAGGTCCTGTAATGATTACTGAGGCTCTAACTCCTTATCATTCACGTCTAAAGGCTCACTTTGTATCAAACATCGATGCTACTCATATTGCTGAAGTTTGCAAGAAGTGCAATCCTGAGACTACTCTATTCTTAATCGCATCTAAGACATTTACAACTTTAGAGACCATGACTAATGCTCACACAGCACGTGATTGGTTCTTAAAGACTGCTAAGGATGTAAAGTTTGTTGCTAAGCATTTCGTTGCTCTATCAACAAATGAAAAGGGCTGCGTTGAGTTCGGTATCGATCCTAACAATATGTTCGAGTTCTGGGACTGGGTTGGCGGTCGTTATTCATCATGGTCAGCAATTGGTCTATCAATCTGCTTAGCATGTGGTTATGACAACTTCGAACAGTTCTTAAAGGGTGGTTTTGAGTATGATACATACTTCCAAGAAGCTCCTCTAGAGAAGAACCTATCAGTTATCCTAGCTTTAGTTGGCTTATGGTACAACAACTTCTACAAGTTTGAGACCGAAGCAATCCTACCTTATGACCAGTACATGAGCCGTTTCCCAGCTTATTTCCAGCAGGGCAACATGGAATCAAATGGTAAATACATTGATAGAAATGGTAACAAGGTTGATTATGAAACTGGCCCTATCATTTGGGGTGAGCCAGGTACAAATGGTCAGCACGCTTTCTATCAGTTAATCCATCAGGGTACTAAGGTTATCCCTTGTGACTTCATCGCTCCAGCACGTAGCCACAACCCAATTGGCGATCACCACGTTAAGTTATTATCAAACTTCTTTGCTCAGACCGAAGCTTTAGCATTTGGTAAGACTAAAGAGCAGGTAATTGCAGAGTTTGAGTCAAAGGGCAAGAAAGAAGCTGAGTACAAAGATGTAGTACCATTTAAGGTATTTGAGGGTAACCGTCCTACTAACTCATTCTTAGTTAAGGAAATTACTCCACGTACTCTAGGTATGTTAATTGCTATGTACGAGCACAAGATCTTCGTTCAGGGTTCTATCCTAAACATCTACTCATTCGACCAGTTCGGTGTAGAGTTAGGTAAGCAGCTTGCAATGGCAATTATTCCAGAGCTTGAGTCAGCTGATACTGTTTCATCACACGACAGCTCAACAAACGGCTTAATCAATGCTTATAAGAAACTAAAGTAATTTAAACTTACTTTTGTTTTCAAGGCCTCCTATATTGGAGGCCTTGTTGTTTATAACCAATTGATATTTAATATAAAAATTATTAATTTTTTTATACTTTGTGCCTCACATCTATTACTAAAAAGTTTAGTTTTCGTCTTCGATTTTTCAATGTTAAAATAGTAGAACGATTAACGAAAGAATAAATAAACCATGACTGATAACGATCTATCTTATATTCCTCTCCACGTACACTCTTGCTACTCCATCAATGATGGTTTGCAAAACGTAGGTGACGTTGTTAAAAAAGCTGCAAAGCTTGGAATACCTGCTATTGCTGTAACTGACTATAACAATATGGCAGGCTTTGTTAGATTCTATAATGCTTGCTATGGAGCCGGCATTAAACCAATTATGGGCGCAGATATCCAGGTCAAAGAGAATACAAAGCCAGGCGATCCTGAAAAAATCTTTACAGTTACCCTGCTTGCCATGGATAGAGTTGGTAAACAAAATCTATACGATATCCTATCTGATGCGTGGGTAAATACCGCCTCCCCTGATATTGCAGACGTAGTAGCATCTGTTGACGATTTATGGAAATACTCAGAAGGTATTATTCTTTTAAATGGTTTTAGAGGTGACATTGCTAATTTTCTTGCTAATGATGAAAAAGAGAAGCTTCAAGAAAGATTAGATAACTATTTAAAATACTATGGCGACAGATTCTGTTTTGAAATCACAAGAACCAACCGTGAAGGCGAAGGTGATTTTGAAGTTTTTGCCCTAGATTTATGCTGTAAGTATGGAATTGCACCTGTCGCAACCAACGACACTCGTTTCATGCAGGGACCAAACGAAGTTCCTAAAGATGGTCTTACAGATTACTATGTACACGATATTCGTGTATCTATCCAGCAAGGTTGCCAAAAGGGAGATAGAGAGAATGCACGCCGCTACTCTCCTGAGCAATACCTTCGTTCTCCTGAAGAAATGGCAGAGATTTTTAAAGATCTACCTGAAGCCATTATCAATACTCGTCGTATTGCAGAGCGTTGCAACGTAGAAATTGAGCTTGATGTTCCAAGACTACCTCGTTATGACACAGGTGATCTATCAACAGCAGACTGCTTGCGTCAAAAGGCAAAAGAAGGTCTTGAGATGCGTCTTGAGTTCTTATTCCCAGATGAAAAAGAACGTGAAGAAAAAAGACCTATTTATGAGGAACGTTTAGAGACCGAGCTTAAAGTTATCATCGGCATGGACTTCCCTGGCTACTTCCTAATCGTGATGGAATTTATTCAGTGGTCCAAAGAACATGGTGTACCTGTAGGACCAGGACGTGGTTCTGGTGGTGGTTCACTTGTAGCTTATGCTTTGACTATTACTGACTTTGACCCTTTACGTTTTGACTTACTTTTCGAAAGATTCTTAAATCCAGAACGTGTTTCAATGCCTGACTTTGACGTTGACTTCTGTCAGAGAAAACGTATTCAAACTGTACAACACGTAGTTGATCACTATGGTCGTAAATCTGTAGCACAGATTGCAGCCTTCGGTACTTTAGCACCAAAAGCTGCTATTCAAGGTGTAGGTCGTGCTATTGGTGTACCACTAGGTCAAGTTCGACGTGTTGCAAAGCTAATTCCTGAAACTCCAGGTACCACATTTAATGCTTGTTTTGGTATTGATAAAAAAGGCAAACAGATTGATTCTGTCTCCCCAGACTTTTTAAACTTTTATAACAACGCAAAATTAAATGATGATAAAGAATCAGTAGAACTTATTGATGTTTCTGTGCGTCTTGAAGGTGTGATTAGAAGTATTGGTAAGCATGCAGCTGGTGTGGTTATCTCCCCTACAAGAATTGCTGAATTCGCGCCTTTAATGCTTGATTCTGATGGTAACCCAATTACTCAGTACGATAAAAAGGACGTTGAGCACGCAGGCTTAGTTAAGTTCGACTTCTTAGGTCTTACCACTCTTACCATCATCGATGATGCTAAAGCCATGATTGATGCAAAGCTTGCAAGACAAGGTAAGCCACCGATTAACATTGCAGCCATCCCTTATGAGGATGAAGCCTCTTACAAGATGATTCAAGAGACCGAAACTACTGCAGTTTTCCAGCTTGAATCTACCGGTATGCGTAAGCTAATCGGTAAAATGCAGCCTGATAGATTTGATGACTTAGTAGCTCTTGTAGCTTTATATAGACCAGGCCCTTTAAACTCAGGCATGGTGGACCACTTTGTGGATAGAAAACATGGTACTGAGGTTGTAAGTTACCCTCTACCAGAGGCTGAAGATTTAGATCTAAAACCAATTCTTGATTCAACCTACGGCGTTATTGTGTACCAAGAGCAGGTTATGCAGATTGCTCAGGTGCTAGCAGGCTACTCATTAGGCGGCGCGGATATTTTACGTCGTGCGATGGGTAAGAAGATTCCTGCCGAAATGGCCGCACAGCGTGACGTTTTCAACCGAGGTTGTGAGAAAAAGGGTAAAGATATTAAGATCATGGGACAGATTTTCGACCAGGTAGAAATGTTCGCTGCCTATGGTTTTAATAAGTCCCACTCAGCAGCTTATGCTCTTGTAGCATGGTGGACGCTATATCTTAAAGTACATTATCCTGCTGAATTTTTAGCAGCCATGATGACTGCCGATTGTATGAAGACTGATAAGTTGATTGCATATATCGGTGAGTGTCATCGTTTAGGTGTAGATGTAAATCCACCTGATGTTAATATTGGTAAATTCTACTTTGGTGTGGATTTACAAGGTAATGTAATCTACGGTTTCTCTGCAATTAAAGGTGTTGGCGAAAGACTTGTTGACCATATTGTTGAAGAAAGAGAAGCTCATGGCTTATTTAAAGATCTCTTCGACTTTGTATATCGAGTAGGTACCAACTTCTTATCTAAAGGTACCTTAGAGGCTCTAGTAAAGAGTGGCGCTTTAGATTCTATAGGCCCTAATAGAGCAACAATGCTCGCTTCTATTCCTACTGCGTTAAAGTATGCAAACCAAAAGTCTGACGATTTATCTACAGGCCAGATAGATTTATTTGGAGCACTTGAAGATAAGGTAGCTCAGCCAAACTATGTAGTCGTAAGAGATTGGTCAGATAAAGTTAGATTACATCATGAGAAAAACCTTTTAGGTCTTTATTTATCAGGTCACCCTATTGATGCTTATAAAACAGAGCTAATTCAGTACTGTGGCGACACTACATTAAATAATATGATTCCAGGATCTCCTGATAGACCAAATCCTGTTACCGTAGGTGGTGTGGTTATCAGTGCAAACTCAATGCAGTCTAAAAAAGATCCTACAAAAA
This sequence comes from uncultured Enterobacterales bacterium, assembly GCA_964516675.1. GTDB lineage: Bacteria > Pseudomonadota > Gammaproteobacteria > Enterobacterales > Succinivibrionaceae > Succinivibrio. Next base: position 7,113 of record CAZEXR010000112.1, read on the forward strand.
CCTTCTATGCCATAACTCTTGATGACGGCACTGCAACCTTTGAGTTAATGCTATTTGGCAGAAGTGCTGATGCATTTGAGCAAATTGAAAGAAAGGTAAATGAATCTCGTAAGAAAAACAGAAATTCAAAAGATGATATTCAATCTCCTTTAATTCTTGTTTTAAATGCTTACTTAATCATGCAAGAAGATGGCACTACTCGCATGAGAGTAAAGGACATGAGCACTTTAGAAAGTCTTCGTGTGTATAGAGCAAGTAAAATTACTCTAAACTTTACAAGTAAGGTTTTAGACGACAATATCCAAGCAATCGATGAGATACTTTTAAGAAATCGCTTAGACGTTAATGAAATCAATATGCAGCTAAGACAAGCTGAAGATCCACAAACTGTGGTTCAAGGTTGCTCTTTGAATATGATTATTGATAATCAGCTAATCAAGCTTCGTAATGATAGATATAGATATCTTCCAAGTGATGATTTAATTGAAGGCATCCGTGATTTAGCAGGTGTTATGTCGGTTAGAGTTGCCTACTAAAAAACATACTGCAAAATCACCATAACAATATTCTCCAAGTATTCATTGGCTTGGGGAATTCTAGTGTTTTGGATGTCATTTATCACAATTAGGCTAAAAATAACAAATTTTTGGGTCGAAATTTTGATTT
>CAZEXR010000113.1:0-7661 GCA_964516675.1 uncultured Enterobacterales bacterium
AAAAATAAGAGCAACAGATAATCACAAAGGTAAAAGGGAGATTATGGTTAGACCTAATCTTAATCTTGTAATTAGAGAAGGAAAGAATACCACTACAAGAATATATCAACTTATTTTCAGAAATAAATTTGATAAGAAAAGTACTGTTATTCCACTTGGTGATGCGAATCAGATTTCGATTGAGTCTGCCATGAAGATAAGAGAATACCTTAATATTAAAATTGCGTTATATAAAGCAGGTTCTAAACGTATATACATTCAGAAGGCATTGGAAGAGTATTTTGATTCAGCTCGCAATCTTTCTTCTGATGAAGTTGAGATTCAAAATCGAGTATTAGACAATTCAAAAATAGTATATGTAACTAAATCAGCTATTGAATCATTGTTCAGTAATCTAATTAAGATTAATAGCGACTTTTTACCCTCAGATGATGATGCAAAAAAATATGGCTCATTAACATGGTATAAAGTCTTTAATGAATGGTACGACTATTGGTCAGGCAATGTTACTGAAAATACCAAGAATGAAGTTAAAAGAAATGTTGTAAGGTTTACCCAGCAGGTATTCTATTTACCTATTGAGAAAATTTTAGATAAAAGACTTTTTAACGAAATTATTCTTGCTTTAAATAAAATAAATCAAAACTCAGCTTCTATTCTACTAAAAATCTTAGTTCGTATTCTTAACTATGCTCAAGCTCTTAATTACATAAATAGTAATCCTTTAGAACCACTTAAAAGCATTATTAAACGAAAGAAGTCCGTACCTCGTCTTTCATTATCCCCCTTTAATCTACAAGCAGAAATACATCTACTGTTTAAATCTTATATAAGCAAAATGCAGACAAAATACAGAATTATTTTTGAGTTATTGTTTTATACCTTATTACGTTCAAATGAATTGCTAAAAATAAAAAAATGTCAGCTAAATTTTCTTGATGATACGCCTCGTCTTGATACTTACCTTAATAAAACTTTAAAAGAGTTCTCTATTCCCCTAACTGATTATGCTGTAAACCTTGTTAAGCTTTTAGTTAAAATTGATACATCAGAATCAGTATACCTGTTCAGTAATCTTAACAAAAACAAAAATAATAGAATACATGGCGCTAGATTAGCTAATAAGCTTAAAGAAATGAACTGTAATATGATTGTTCCACACGGTATAAGGTCAGTAGGTGCAGCGTTCTTTTCTCAAAATATTAAAGAAATACCCTATCAGGTTGGTATGGCTTGTCTTCAGCATAATTACACAACATCAGTTCATCTAGTGTACGATAGAACTTTTCTTTATGAACCTCGAAAAGAGGCTATGAAGCTTTGGAGTAACTTTTTAGAAGACTCAATTGGGGAGTTTAGTGTTTTAAAACAGTGTCTCTAAATCTGTTTTGTAGCAATTATATAATTCTTATTTGTTAGATATTTAATATGCTTCAAACAGTTTGGCTCTTCTTTTTTATTTAAGCATTCTGAAATTGTCTTCATTGAAAGTAATTCAGTCTTCTCATTGTTTTCAATATTCATAATGGAGCGAATGTAAAAACACTTGTGATTTTTCGAGTATTCCAGCACAGAAAAATCACTATCAGGCATTGTAATTAAGCTTTCGTTAAGACTACGGCAAAGTACAAAAAAATTATTTATATTAACTAGCTTATTATATTTTTGTAAATCGTTATATATAAAATTAAATGAAGAGCGTGCATATATCCAAGACTTCAAAAATGCGCTTAAATCAACATTTTTAGATGGTCTTCCTTTATGAAATCGAATATAAAGCACCACAAGTTTACTATACAGTTCATTTACACAAGGGACATTTTTTAAAATCGAGTTTGGTTTTGAGGTGCGTCTACAGTCAGGCTTTTTTTGTTTTTCATCTAAAAAATCTCTATTCACCATGTAGCAAATATTTTTATATTTCGCTACAGTTTTATGTTCAATTCCTGTCAGCATACCGATATAGCCTGCATTCAGACCGTAATAAGATAGAACGTAAATAAGCTGGTTTTGTAAAAATCTTTTACAGTTTCTATCTTGATCTCTATAATTAAGGTCAAAAAGATAGTCTTTTGAATTATCATCAATCATTCTTGTTACTCCTTAATTTTCAATTTTCTTTAAAATCGAGGAACTGTCATATCCTGAGGCAGAAATTATTTGTTGATTTTTTATTAACTCAAGTCTTTTCAATAACTCAGAATCATTGCTATCAGCAAATAGAATATTGCAGATAATTTGTTCTGTACAACGAAACTGTAATTTAAAATTTGAAGAATGAATAAATATTTTGATTAAATCTACACTACTATACGCATAGAATAATTCAATAATATCTGGTGATAAGCCCGTTCTAATTGAACCTATTTCGTATTTACCTTTATCGCTATTAAGTATTTGAGATATTTTTAACCAATATTCAACTTCAATGAATTTTGAATTTAATTCCATATCGGTATAAAAATTTTTACTCGATTTTACGTTTCTAAAGAAACTTAATATTTCTTCTTGCTTACGCAAAGGAATGGTAAAAGAAAGTAGTAAAGGATCAACTAAATGCTTTACGTTCTGAAGACTTATCTTTTTTATAATCTTTATAAATTCAGAAGATAAATTAAAAAAGAACTGAGTTTGAAAACATTCTTTATCTGAACCAGAAATAACGGTACTTAAAAGTTTTTTCCATAAGGTTTTCTCTAAGCTAATTAAATCGTTATTCTGCGTGGAAAGTTCATCTTCTGCTAGCAAGTTAATATCATAAAGCACAGAATCGCATGCTGGATTGCTACTTAGTACTTCATCATTTGGTAATAATCGATCTCTTTCTGGATAGTAAAAGGATTGATCAGGAGAGTCCTTTTTTTCATCATAACTAAAAATATCTTTCATAGTCTAATCCTAATCCAATGCTTTTAAATTGTTATAAATAGCAAGAACTCGTGATGAATAAGCCTTTGCACGCCAATCAGTAAAGGAATGATAACGTCCAATTCCAATTTGACGATTTGATGTTGAATTTATAGCCTTTTTTAAAATTTGCGCACCAAATCTAACATTATAGAAAGCATTAAACAGACTAGCCTTATTCCTAATGTGTTTCCAATGCTGTCCATTAATTTGCATTAAACCGACATCAATACCTTTGTATCCGAATTGATTGATTGCGTTTGATAGAGCTTTCTTTGCAGACTCCAAAGATGGCGGATAAATAGCACCTTTTGGTGTTCTTATCGCATATATGTAAGGTTTAATATTTTTCTTACCGCCGCTTAATGCACTTTCAGTTAAGCTAATTGCGTATAAAAGCTCGGGTTCAACACTTTCTTGTAACCCAACTTTCTCGTAAACGGAATTTGCTAAAAAATCTGGTGTTTTTGCAACTACAGAATTAGTAAAGACTGTTGTTGCAACCAATATAGCTAAATAAGAAGTTAATATTGAACGTTTCATATACCTTAATATTTTGAATATTTATAAAAATTATGCTTTATTTTACATAAAAATTTTAATGTATGGCACGTTAGTTATAAAAAAATTTAATTATTAAGTTGAATTTTAATGATAATTGGGATTTGTATTAAATAAAAGATAAAAAAATACCTCTCAACTTTTATAGCTAAGAGGCATTTCTTTGTTCAATGAAAATACTGCTAAATATTTTTTCAAATTTTTTGCATAAAGAAAGGAATCTTTTCATGCAGGAACAATTTAATTATAAAAGATTATAATTAAATGTAAATATATTAATTTATATATAAAAAAAATTATCAAAAAGCATAAAAAGAAATTTAAAAACCATACATTAAATATTAATATTTCACTTCCCCCGTTAGCAAAATTATTATCTTTAAAGATAATGCATAATACAAAACAGTTAATATCTCGGATTGTACGTATTATGAAAAAGATTATAAATCTAAGAAAACTTAGTTTACTTTCTATGGGGCTTTTATTATTAAGTTCTCTTCCAACTGTTCAAGCAGCAGTTCAAGAAAATGAACAAGATGATGAACCAAAACCATTCTTTTCAAATTCTCAAGAAGGTTACTTTTGGTATAAAGATCCAAAAGAAAAGAAAAAAGCTAAGCCATTTAAAGTCACCCCACCAAAAGTTGTGGTAACAGTTGAACCTAAAAAAGAACCAAAGAAAGAAAACAAAGGACCTAATGTTGGTTCTTTCCAATGGATTCACGATAATCTTAAATCTTATCGAAAACTAGCTTTAGATAATCCAACAGTTGAGAATATGAAGGCTTATATGTATATGCAGCGTTTGGCTTTAGACAGGTCTGAACAGTTTGCTAATGCAGGTAGGCTAGCCGTTGAGGGAGATCCGTTACTTGACGCTATCACACGTTCACCAATAGGTGGTTCAGCATCTGTAAAACGTCAAGCGCATCTTTCGGCTGAGAAGAATAATCTAGCTCAAAAGATTTATCAAAAGGTGGGTATTTTCTATGTTTTTAAAGATCGTTGTGCAATGTGTGATGAACAAGCAGGTGTTTTAGAAGCGGTTAGAGATAATTTTGGAGCTGAGGTTAAAGCAGTTTCTTTAGATGAGCCAACCGAAGGCTCTATATCAGCTGAAAAGTTTCCTGATTATGTCGTAGATCCAAAAGCTGTAAGCTATTTTAAGATTTTTGCGCTTCCTGCCACATTTGTGTACGCCCCGCAAAGTGATGAAATTAAACCTTTGCTACAAGGCATGGTTACACTTAGCGATTTTAATTCTCGCATGATAAGCCTTGCTCAAAAGGAAAGGTGGTTACCACAGCAAGATTTCTATTTCGTAAAACCACATGAAGATAGTGATTCTTTATCGGGTCTTTTTGACTCTAAATCTAAATTTGCAAAGAAATTACAAGAAAGTGGAAAGAAAGACCCTTACGGAAAAGAAACGAATTTTATTGACCCAAAGTTTTTAGTTGAGCAAATTCAAAAGGCAAAAAATGACGAACTACCAGATGACTACATACCTCGTGGATATTAGGAGCTAGATATGAACGAGAAAATTAAAATGAATAATTTATCTTATTTTATAAAGAGATACACACAAAGGAGTTTGTGTATATTGAGTATTGCAACAATGATTAGCTTGCCTGTCACGCAAGCTCATGCAGGACAATTCATTCAAAACGTTTTAAATGAGAAGTTAAGCGTTATGTCTAACTATACTCAGGGTGCGATATATGAGAGCTCGTCACGTACAGTATTTTCTGGACCTTCAGTATCAACTAGAAATAAGATTTTTAATAAACCCATTCTTACTCTTGCTCCGCCAAGTTTTAGTGCTGGCTGTGGCGGTATTGATTTATTTGGTGGCTCTTTTTCATTTATTAACAAAGATCAATTGATTCAGCTATTTAGATCTATTGCATCTAACGCTGTATCTTTTCTATTTCAAATTTCATTGTGCGCAATATCCCCTGAGATTTGTGAAACAATTAAATGGTTTCAGGAACTCGTACAAAAGATTAATAACCTTTTATCTAATTCATGTCAGTTGGCTGACGGTATTACAAAAGCGGGTTATGATGCTATTACAGGCTTTAAGGATAACCGTTTTGCAAAAACAGCAATGAAACAGAATCTTGATGATGCGTTTGGTTCTTTTAAATCACCAAGTGCCCCCTGGAATCTTTTTGGTGGTGATGGTTCAAGTGCAACTGACCCAAATAAAGCTGGGAATGGTCAATCTGAAAACAAGGACGGCTCACTTGATTCAGATAAACAAGAAGGCAATATCATACGACTTGTTTTAAAGAAGACGAATTTAGGTAGCAGTCTTGGTAATTGTACAACTTCAAACTGTAAAGATGTTTGTGGTGAAGTTATGTCGATGACTGGAGCATACATTACAACGATTAAAAAAGTATCAAGCCAAAGCGCAACGGGTGGAACTAACGCATCAGATACACAACATGAATTTAAATATTTAAATCCGACTTTGTCTATGAAGGATTTTGTTCAGGGTTCATTGACTGAACAAGAAGTTTATTCTTGCAATGACGATGAATGTGCAAAACCAACAAAAGTTAAAAGAGTTGATGATCAATTCTTAAATAAGGGTGGAATGAAAGCATACGTAGAAAGGATGCTATGCGGTGCAAATGGGATGTCATTAGATAATTACGGAGTAGACCAAACGTGTGCGTCAGGAATTTTACACGTGTTTGCTGAACCAAACGGGGGCGGGTTAACTGAAACTCAAAAGAATTTTATAAGTCAAATTCCAGCGCAAATGGGTCGATACTTACCTACATTCGTAGAAATGAATGTTAATTCAAATGGGACGATGGGTGGTGCAATGGAACTAACAAAGAAGATGTCAGGAACTATCGCTACCTATATTGCATCAGACGTACTTCTTTCTATAAACACTGAAATTAGAAAAGGCATTAGTGAACTAGGTTTATCTGCCGATGAAGTGGAAAAAGTGGAAAAAGCACTAGATAGAAATGAAGCGTTAATTATTTCAGAAACATCTTCTTTAAATACCGTTTACCCTACTTCTCAAGCTCTTGAACAAAGAGCGCAAGAGATTATGAAATCGCTTTCTTCTGTACAAAACCCAACAGATGCAGAGGCAGTTGTCACAACTCCAACAAAGTAAAAAGGATTTTTTAATGATTTATACAATTTATAGTACAGGTGATCCTGTATTTCTAAAAAACATCTTTGATGGTGTTGCCATGATAACAGGCTCGGGGGATTTTATAACAGTTTCCATAATCGGTTTCTTAATCGGATTTATCGTTATGGGATTTCAATCCTTGTACACAGGACGAGGTTTTGATTTAGCTTCTATTGTGGTTGGTGTTATTGCGTGGAATTTCTTTTTTGGAGCACAAGCGTCAGTCTCTATACATGATATTTATACCGAAGAAGATAGGAAAGTTGATAATGTTCCAGAAGGTGTTGCGCTAGCAGGGTGGGCGATTTCACATATCGGCTACGGTATTACAGAGATCATGGAACAAGCATACTCAAATGTAGATGCAACAGCAACATTAACGGGGGCTGGTGGCATTGGTACAGGTTCTGTATATACTGATGCTTTAAACACATTAAGTACAGTTAGTGAGATAGCCAATGATCCTTTTTTGTACAGTGCAATAAATAAAGATTTAGCTTCTACTGTTGGTGCAAATCGTACGGACTTTAAGACATCAGCTCGTAACTTTGTTGCTGATTGTGTTATTCCGAATATGCACTTAGGCTATGCTTCAGAGCAGGATTTAAAATTTGGTCCTGTCACAAGTTCAGGGGGTGGCACTTCAACTTTTGCAAATGCGTTTAATACTGATAAATTAGGCGGCGTTTATTACACAAACTTGTGTTTAAACGGTACATCTTGCGCTCCTGTTTCTTGTGGTGAAGCTTACGAAAGAATTGAATTTTCTTTAGAGACAGCTCTTCACAGCCCAACAACTTATACCAACAAGTATATTGCAGATAAAATAAACCCAACTGAACATAAGGGTACAAACTCTACATCAACCTACTTAACTCTTGATGCAATGGGTAAACTTCAAAGTTCAATGGATAATCTTATGAATAACGCAGGTGTTAATGCTGTTAATTTCACAAAAGCATCTATTATGCGTGAAATGCTGTTGGAAGGCAAAATTTCTTATGCAAAAGCCACAGGTCAGGAATCA
>CAZEXR010000114.1:0-7461 GCA_964516675.1 uncultured Enterobacterales bacterium
CCGTCCTGAGTCTGAGCCTCTAATTCCTTTAGACGCTTGATTGACTGACGAACTGTCTTCCAGTTTGTTAACATACCGCCTAACCAACGGTGATCAACGTAGAACTGACCGCATTCAGCTGCTGCAGTACCTACTTTATCGCTAGCTGCGCGCTTTGTACCTACGAATAGAACTTTACCCTTGTGAGCAACAGTGCTGCTTAGGAAGTTCATTGCTGACTCATAGCACTCAACAGTCTTTTCTAGATTGATGATGTGAATGCCGTTACGAGCACCAAAGATGTACTGTTTCATTTTAGGATTCCAGTAACGAGTTTGGTGACCGAAGTGAACGCCAGCCTGAAGCATATCGCGCATAGTGATAGTAGACATAAAAATATCCTCAAATATTAAAGGGTTAAGCCTCCACTGTTTCGTCCGGCAAACTAATTTCTTAGCACCCAGCACGGATCGTATATAAACAGTGTGCGTTTTCTAAACTAATCTCTTTATACGTTTGTATAAGAGACACCCAATGTGTACCTACACAAAAGGCACATCATTCTAACATGTTTAATAAGATTTTTTATCATGGTAGATAAAAAAAAGTATGAGAAACTGTCGTAACTTTTATCTGCAAAAAAATAATATAATACTAGAAGTTTAATAAGGAAATTATCATGGATATATCATTAAAAAGCCCAAAAGAAATTGAAAAAATGCGTATTGTTGGAGCTGCAACAGCTCGCGTTCTAGAAATGATCGAGCCTTACGTAAAGCCTGGTGTTACAACTGAAGAGTTAGATAACATCATGAATGAATATATGCAAAAAGAAGAAAATGCTAAAAGCGCTGATTTAGGCTACCAAGGCTACCCTAAAGCTACTTGCATTAGTATCAATGAAGTTGTGTGTCATGGTATTCCTGGACCTCATAAACTTCGTGAAGGTGATATTGTGAATATCGATGTGACTGTACTTAAAGATAAGTACCACGGAGATAGCTCACGTATGTACATTGTAGGTAAAACCTCACCTCGTAATGAGATGCTATGTAAATGCGCTCAAGAATCAATGTATGAAGCAATTAAAACAGTTCGCCCTGGCTCTAATTTAGCAGACATCGGTGCTGCAATTCAAAAAGTTGCTGACAAAGCTGGTTTTTCAATTGTAAGAGATTACTGTGGACATGGTATTGGCGTAGGCTTCCATGAAGAACCACAAGTAGTACATTATAAAAATGATTTTAATCTAATTTTAGAAGAAGGAATGTGCTTTACTATTGAGCCTATGATTAACGCAGGCACATATAAAGTAAAAACAAACCGTAAAGATGGATGGACTGTAACTACAGCTGATAAACAACCTTCTGCTCAGTATGAGCATACTTTACTTGTAATTCCTAACGGCGTTGAAGTACTTACATTACGTAAGAATGAAACATTACCTAGAATTATTACTCACGAAAACGATTAAAGATAAAGTATGTTTGAAACTATAGCCATTAAAAGACAGATAAACGAAAGTGATCTAAAAACATCTTTTCAATTTAAAAAGCCTGATCTTGATTTATATGACATCAAGCAAGGTAGAGAAATTGTAAAACTTTACAAAGAATACAGAAAAGAATGTTTTTTAAATGGCTATAGGGTAAGTGCAATCTTACAGGATGCTACAGATAATTTAGATTTAGAACTAACTAAAATCTGGGAACATTTTTTAGGCTCTAAATATGACTATCTTGCACTTGTAGCTGTAGGTGGCTATGGCAGAAAGGAACAGTTTTTAGAGTCTGATATCGATTTACTTATTGTTTCCTCAAAAGATCCAATTGAAGATTGTGCTAGAGAAGATATTGAAACATTTGTCTCTTTTTTATGGGATCTAAAATTAGATTTAGGCTCTTCTGTTAGAACAATCAAACAAACTGTTTTAGCATCACGCGAAGACATCACTATTATCACAAACCTTTTAGAAACTCACTTTATTACGGGCAACAAAGAAGTTTATACTTCATTAAAAAAAGCTGTTGATAACGATGACTATTGGGATGATGAAAAATTCTTTGAAGCAAAGCTTAATGAGCAAATTGAACGATACCATTCTTTTAGAGACACAATTTTCTCACTAGAACCTGATATTAAAAATAATCCAGGTGGTCTTCGCGATTTGCACATCATGCAATGGCTTGCCATTAAGATTTATAAGGCTATAGATGGAAAGAATCTAAACACAGTAGGTCTTTTATCAAGCTCTGAGTATGAGGAATATCTAGCCTGTCAAAGTTTCTTATCTGATGTTCGTTATGCTATTCACTGTAACAGCAATAGCAATATTTTAAGACTTGATTTCCAAAAACCTATAGCCACCATGTTAGGTTACGGTGACGAAGGTAATGAACCTGTTGAAGCAATGATGCGAGACTTGTACAGAACCTTCCATAGAGTTAGAGAACTAAACGACATTCTTCTACAACAAGTACAGTTAAATCTCAAAGGATATGTTGGCGCTGATTACTCCGAGCCTGTGTTCATCAACAGTTACTTTGTACAGCGTGGTCAATATGTTGATGTATTAGATCATGAGTTGTTTAAAAACGACCCAAAAAAAATCTTAGAACTCTTTTTATTAATTGCAGCTCGCCCAGAGATTGAGAAAATTCACGTAAACTGTATTAGAGCTCTACGTGAAGGTCGACGAGATCTAAAAGATCCATTAATTACCATGCCTGAATGTAGAGATATGTTCAGAAAAATATTGATGAATACGGATGTTGCATCAAAGGTATTAAACCTTATGCATGAGACTCGTGTATTATCAAGTTACATGCCTCAATGGGCACGTATTGAAGGTCTAGCTCAATTTGACAGATTTCACCTATTCTCTGTTGACGAACACTCAATTAGAGTTATTAAAAACTGTCATGATTTATCTTTATCAAAAGATCCAAACTATCAGTTATTTAAGAACGTAAGCAAGCGAATCTCAGAGCCAGAGCTTTTAATTACAGCATCATTACTTCACGATATTGCAAAAGGTCGCGGAGGCAGTCACGCAGCTAAAGGAGCTAAGGAAGCAGAGTTCTTCTGTAGACTTCATAACTACTCTGATTATCAAACTAATTTTGTAAGTTGGCTTGTAGGTTCTCACTTACAATTTAATACCACAGCTACTCGTCGTGATATTACTGATTTAGAAGTTATCAATAAATTTGCAGATTTTGTAAAGGATGAAGAACACTTAAATCAACTCTATTGCTTAACCGTTGCAGACATTAGTGCGACAAATGACAATGTATGGAATTCTTGGAAAGATAATATTTTCAAACAGTTATACCAAACTGTAAAACATGCAATCTCTCAAGAAGAAACAGACCTAGTAAAGAGCATGCAGTTGCAAGCTCAAGAAAAGCAAAACAAAGTCATTGAGTTATCAAAGAATGAATGCAAGAAAGCAGATATCTTAAAATATCTACGTTCATTCCCTATTGAATACTATATTCATTACCAACCAGAGGATATTAGCTGGCATGCACGAAATATCTTACGATACCCTCATCAGGAGAAACCTTTAATCCTATTCTCACAGACTCCAAATGTAGGTACAGAGCTTTTAATTTATTATCAAAGTAAGTCCCCTACTTTCTTTGGCAACCTAGTAAGAACTATGGCTATAAAGCAATTGAACGTTTTTAGTGCACAGATATTTTTAACGCACCAATTTCACGTTTTATGCACCATTATGTTCCAAAACAAAAAAGGACAACCTTTAGATAAAGAGCGCTTAACTAGCCTTCGAAAGGCTATTTTGGCAGGTCTTAATGATGAGTCGCAAACCCTTAATTTACCTAGCATTGGACGCAAAATTTTTGATGTTCCAACAACGATTTCATACCTAGATTCCGAGTCAGATAAACAGACAAAACTCGAAATATCAACCCTTGACAGACAAGGTCTGTTAGCTAAAATCGGTATTACATTCGGTAACTTAGGATGTCTTATCAGTGCAGCCCGTGTTACAACCACAGGTGAAAGAGCTGATGACTATTTCTCCATTACCGATATCAATGGACTACCGTTAGACTCGAATAAAAAAGAAGAGTTATCAGAGGCTTTAAAGAAAGCTCTAGATGATATGTAGTCCTATCTCAATGCTAGTAGGAGCTATATTAAATGTCAGTATCAAATCTAAAGGGCGTAATTGAGTCAGCATTTGAGAATAGAAGCGAAATCAACTCAAAGACTGTAACACCTGAAGTAAAGCAGGCTATTGAAGACGTAATTACAGCTTTAGATAAAGGTGAGATTAGAGTAGCAGAAAAAATTGACGGAGATTGGGTAACTAATCAGTGGGTTAAAAAAGCTGTTCTACTATCTTTTAGAATTTCAGACAATTTCTTAACAGAAGTACCTGGTGGTGCTTTCTATGACAAAGTGCCTTTAAAGTTTGAAGGATATACTGCAGAACAATTCGCAAAAGAAGGCATTCGTGCTGTTCCAGGCTGTGTTGTTCGTCGCGGTGCTTATCTTGAACCTAATACAATTTTATTACCATCATTCGTAAATATCGGTGCTCACGTAGGCTCTGGTACTATGGTTGATACATGGGCAACAGTTGGTTCTTGTGCTCAGGTAGGTAAGAATGTTCATATCGCAGGTGGCGCGGGCATCGGTGGTGTACTAGAGCCTGTACAAGCAGGTCCTACCATCATTGAAGATAACTGCTTTATCGGCGCACGTTCAGAAGTTGTTGAAGGTGTTATCGTAGGTGAAGGCTCAGTTATCTCTATGGGCGTATTCTTAGGCAAATCAACCCGTATTTATGACAGAACCACAGGCGAGATTAGCTATGGTCGTATTCCACCTCACTCAGTTGTAGTTGCAGGTAACCTTCCATCAAAGGATGGCAAGTACTCATTATATGCAGCTATTATCGTTAAGAGAGTGGATGAAAAGACCTTATCCAAGGTTGGACTAAATGAGCTTTTACGTCAGGCTCAAGAAGAAGTTCAAGCTTAATAGATATATTTAAAGCATGCAAAATAAAAGGAAGCAGCTGCTTCCTTTTTTTGGCAATTCCATATACAAATTGAAGTTTAAAAGTACGAATAAATCTTAATGACTATCGAGTGATTAACCTTTTAATTAGAGTTTTAATTGCTAGAAGTTTTATCTGAAGATTTTTCTTGAGAGTTATCCTGTTCATCTGAACTTGAAGACAAATCTCCATCTTCATTAGCCCCTATTACAACATCACCGTTTTCTGTTGAGAACAAGTCACCATCAGAATCATCATCTTGTTTATCTTGAGATTGAGGTCTTTCTACATGAATAATGTCATCTTCTACATCACTTGATGGCTCTTCGTCTGTAGAGATTGGCTTTTCCTCTTCCTCATCTTCATTTGACTCAATTGACATCTTCTCACCATCACGGGTAGTTTCATCAACATAATCGTCTTCTTTTAATGAAATATCAGGAAGCTCTGCTCTATCATAAGGAAAGTTTAGGAGAGCATTTGTCTGAATAACAATGGCAACACTCTTAACAAAATCAGCACGCCATAAAGGAATTAGACCTTTATCAACAAGATCTTTTAGATAAACTTCAAGTGACTTGTAATAATCTAACCACTTAGTATTAAGCTCGTTAAGTTTCTTTCCATCTTCATCAGAAACATTTGAAATAGAGTCTAAGCGATAGTTAAATTCTTTTGAATAAATATTGTAAAGCTTATGTAGTTCATAACCACATATATCAGCATCTCGACTTGAGATTTCCTCTCGTACTAGGAAATAATCACCAAAGCCATATATCTTGAACATAGACATGATAGCAAGAGCTAAATTTGCCTGAGGATGTTCGCCGACAGCATCATCAATACTGTCATTATAAAAAGGTGATACAACCCAATTTGATGAAAAGCGATTCCAATTATATTCAACATCCTTATAAAGTTTTGTCTTTAAAGGAGAGGTTCTCATATAGTCATCTACACTCTTTATACATTCATCGGATGCAAAATAGAACTGCTCACCATTTGAACCATCAAAGAATGAACACTTAGCCTCTAAAGGTTCAGATGTTAAAGTTTTACCTCCAGTACCTTGTCTGAAGATATTCTCAGGAATAAGCTTTAAGCCTTCAGGCTTGCCTGCTAAATTCCAAACTCTCATTAACATTGAACGATAAACAATTGGACGTACAGCCTGAGCCTGCTCAATTGATGGCAAGGTTGCTGTAAGCTCACGATAAAATTCCTGCCAATACTTTAATGCCTTTTCAACTGCATTTACAGCAGATACAGATCCACGTACTCTACGAAATAAAACAGAAGAGTACTTAAGCATTTCCATTTCATATCGATTATCTACATCATATACAAGAGTTGTAGGATCAGATTCGTAATGCTTAATTGAATAATAACTATTAGGAAACTCGCGAATTTTACGCTTGGACACCATGCTATATAAGACTAAGTACCACTCTTTGTCATCAGCATGTACAGGTAAATTTAAAGCAGAATATGGTGACAATGAAACAGCTTCATTCCAAGCCTTTTGGTATTTAATAAAGTTAGATTCTTTTTCATTAAAGATTTTATTTATAAAAGAAAGCGGACCTACACCTTCTTTTTTATAAAATCTATCTAATGCTAATTTGCATGAATCTGTAAAATTAAACTTATAAACATTTGATCTTATAAGTGTTGAACATAAGTCATCAATACTCTCTTCATCAACTTGTTCAAAACGATTTACAGGCCATAATAATGCAGACAA
The DNA here is from genome assembly GCA_964516675.1 of uncultured Enterobacterales bacterium. Taxonomy (GTDB): domain Bacteria; phylum Pseudomonadota; class Gammaproteobacteria; order Enterobacterales; family Succinivibrionaceae; genus Succinivibrio. The sequence continues at coordinate 6,759 of CAZEXR010000114.1, forward strand.
TAAAGGCGCATTTGCCTTATAGCCCTTATTTAAAGAAAAAGCAGTACATTGGGATGCTACATTACGAATAGTAAAGTCAGCACCTGACATATTAACTTCTATAACAGGATCAATACCAAGGAAAGATGCATCCTCTTCATCAAAATTAAAGGTCATAACTGGAGATGAAGGCATGGATAGAAGCATCTTTTCATCTACTTGTATATCTAGACTATTTCCTGAGATTTCAGCATATTCTTCAGCCGTTTGATCATCTGTTTTTATAACTACCTTAATTACAGTGTCAACATCTAACTTTTTTGGGAGTAATAGAGTGAAACGATAATCATTAGCAGAGTTGTTTGTACATAAAACAACTTGTAATTGGGTATCAGATGGAGTGTTAACAAAAGCAGAGACTTCTGTTTCCCCATTAGGATAGGTAAGTTGACCTGCTTCCCACATACTAGTAGCAGATACTAGTGTACTAATAACTGTTAGTAACAGAGCTGTAAAGTACTGGAAAAGCCTCATTTAATTCAACTTATAATTATGATTTAGTTTTAAATTTTTGAGCAATTATATATCTAAATTTTTTAGATGTTACAAATTTTCAAAAATAAAAATTTTTAGCACAAAAACAAGGAATTTTAGAAAATAACTTTTACTACTCTATCAAAGAAAAATGATGTTTTACTTAGGTAAAAGTTGAAACTATAAAAAA
>CAZEXR010000115.1:0-7460 GCA_964516675.1 uncultured Enterobacterales bacterium
TCTTTGATGCTCTAAAATTTTGTCATTTTTAGCTGCTTATGATCCTGTATATGACATTTTTTAGTTAATAAACCTCATTCTTTTTTAACATTATCTGGGTTTATATAGATTTAAAACCACATTTTTAAGCCATTTATATAAAACAATCACTCAATTACGATTTAAATATTAGAGAATATGATAAATCATTATCAATTAGTAATGATTATCAGTTATATTTACATTATTAGTAATTATTACTATTATGAATTCAACAGTTAACCACAAGGTTGAAATTAAAAACCTTATTACACTTTTGGAGTAAATAATATGTCTTTAATCAATAAAGAAATCGCAAACTTCTCTGTTCAGGCTTATCAGAACGATGCTTTCCACACCGTTAAAAAAGAGGACTTAATCGGTAAGTGGTCAGTATTCTTCTTCTACCCAGCAGACTTCACCTTTGTTTGCCCTACAGAGCTTGCTGACCTTCAGGACAAGTACGCAGAGTTTAAGAAAATCGGTTGTGAAATCTACTCTGTTTCATGTGACTCACATTTTGTTCACAAAGCTTGGCATGATGCATCAGACACCATCAAGAAACTTGAATATCCAATGCTAGCTGATGCTAACCATGCTTTAGCTAAGGACTTTGAAGTTCTAATCGAAAATGATGGTATGGCAGAGCGTGGTACCTTCGTGGTAAATCCTGAAGGTAAGATTGTTTCATACGAAGTTGTAGCAGGTAATATTGGCCGTAACGCAGCAGAGTTATTACGTAGAGTTGAAGCTCTTCAGTTTGTAGCAGAGCACGGCGATCAGGTTTGCCCAGCTAAGTGGACACCCGGTGCTGCAACCTTAAAACCAGGTCTAGATTTAGTAGGCAAACTATAAAATTCTAGATTGTAACTAAACTCATTGTATGGCTTTTAAATCTCGATTTAAAAGATGATTTAGAGGCCATTTTCTTCTAATAAATTCAATGCTTAAACAATAAGGAAGAATGTATGTCTACTCAAAATTTATATGATGCGATTATTGTAGGTGGTGGCCCTTGTGGACTTACAGCAGCTTTATATCTTTCTCGCGCTCGTTACCGAGTCTTAGTGCTTGAAAAAGAGAAATTTGGTGGACAAATTACAATCACATCTGAAGTTGTTAACTATCCAGGCATTGAATCTATTAGTGGCGAAGAACTTACTAATAGAATGAGAAAACAAGCTCAAAACTTTGGAGCAGAATTTTTAATTGATACTGTTGAGAGTTTTGATACCAAAGATGACATCAAAACCGTAAAGACAAAGAATAATGAATTTAAAACCTTTAATATTTTAATTGCTACAGGCGCAAATCCTCGTCGCTTAGGTTTTACAGGAGAAGAACAATTCCGTGGACGTGGAGTTGCCTATTGTGCAACCTGTGATGGCGAGTTTTTCACTGGCAAAGAACTTTTAGTTATAGGTGGAGGCTTTGCAGCAGCTGAAGAGGCCATGTTCCTAACCAGATATGCTACAAAAGTAACTATTCTTGTGCGTAAAGATAAATTTAGCTGTGCTAAATCAATTGTTGAAGAAGTACTTTTAAATAACAAGATTGAGGTTAAATACAACACTGAGCTTTTAAAAGTTGAAGGTGGTGAAAACTGTATTACAAAAGCAACCATACTAAACAACCTTACTAAAGAAACCTCTGAATACAAAGCTTCAAACAATGACACCTTTGGTGTGTTTGTGTTCGTAGGTTATGTACCTAATAGCTCCCTTGTAAAGGATGTAGTGGCTCTTGACGAGCAAGGATACATTATTACTGATAGTAATATGCAAACTAATGTTAAGGGAGTTTATGCGGGTGGTGACATTTGTATTAAGACACTAAGACAAGTGGTAACTGCTACAGCAGATGGAGCTCTTGCAGCAGCTTCCATGGAAAAGAATGCCCAAGCCTTACAAGAAAAAACAGGCTTATTACCAAAGAGTCCTGATAAAGATAACAACAACAATGTTGCCAAAACATCAGCACCACAAACCATAGCTCAAACATCAAGTGACAATCAAAAATTTGTTGATGAGGAAATGATACCTCAGCTAAATGCTGTTTTTGAAAGGATGGAACATCCTTTAGTACTTGAGGTTTGTACAGGTGGTTTACAAAAGGGCTACGAACTTTTACAAGCTATGAAAGAGATAGCAACTCTTACAGATAAACTTAGTGTTATTGAGAAAAATGAAGGTGAGTACAAACCTTGCGTAAAACTTATCAAAGATGGGAAATACACAGGTCTTGCTTTCCATGGAGTACCAGGTGGACATGAGTTTACCTCCTTTATCTTAGGAATTTACAATGCTTCAGGCCAAGGTCAGCAGCTAGATGAAAATGATTTAAATAGAATTAACTCAATTACAAAAGAAACTAAGATTAAAGTTCTTATCTCATTATCTTGCACTATGTGCCCTGACTTAGTTGTTGCCGCACAAAAAATAGCAACAAGAAATGAAAACATACAGACTGAAGTTTTTGACTTAAATCTATATACAGAGCTTCGTAATAAATATAAAGTTATGTCAGTACCTTGTTTAGTGGTAAATGATGAGCACATTACCTTTGGTAAGAAGAATATTAGTGAACTTTTAGATTACCTAGAAAAGGTTTAAAAAAGGATTAAACGTAAAACAAACTAGTAAATAGGAGAGCCATGCTCTCCTATTTTATTTATTCCATTACAACTATTAACGGCAGTTACCTAATGATTAAACCTCGCCCATTTTCCAATGAGGGATAGCTAAATCTGGGTGTTCGCCAGACCAAGCGGTCTTCTCTTCAATAGCGCATAGATCTCGTAAATCACTATCATCTAATTTAAATTTAAAAATTTCAGAGTTATTCTTCATACGCTCAATCTTAGATGACATTACTAAAGGTAAAACATAATTTAAAAGACAGAATTGTAAAAGAACTTGAGCTGTTGAAACTTTATGCTTTTTAGCAATACTTTTTACAACAAGATTTTCAATTAACTTACCGCGACCTAATGGAGTCCAAGCCTCAACAACAATACCATGGCGATGACAGTAATCTACTGCGCCTGTTTGCATGTAACCTGGGTGGAATTCGATTTGGTCAACTACAGGCTTCTCAGGAGAATGAGCAATTACATCAAAGTGATGAGGAAGGAAGTTTGATACACCAATAGATTTTACTTTGCCAGATTGTTTTAATTCAACATAAGTATCCCAAGCTGCTTTTAAATGTCCTTCCCACTTGTCATCTTCTGCATTAGCCCTTGGCCAGTGGATTAAAAGCAAATCTACATAATCCATATCAAGATTTTTAAGAGATCTTTCAAATGATTCTTTAATCTTATTTGGTTCTAAATCGTCTTTCCAAACTTTAGTAGTTACAAAGAATTCTTCGCGAGCAATTCCTGAGTTTTTAATACCTAAACCTACTGATTTCTCGGAGCCATATAAAGATGCTGTATCAAAATGACGGTAACCACATTTAATTGCATCTAATACAATGTCCTCTCCTTTTAAACCATCTTTAACATTACAGGTACCAAAACCTACACATGGGATTTTACGTCCGTCTAAAAGCGAAAATGAGCTATTTATATTTTTAAATTTCACCTTAAACTCCAAACTTGTTTAACTAGACTTAATTAGTGTTTTTAGTTCATTTTTTTGCAAAAATTCACTAATAATTTGTTTAATATTGGGTCAAAAAAGTGTTTTAGTAAAAGACTTTTAAACCGTTGTATTGAGTTCATCACAAATCAAATTTAAATATTTATCAGCTAATTCTTAGATAATTTTAGCTATTGATAATTATTCTTTAAAATTTCCAACAATCCCCACTGTTTACTTGCAAAAGACAATGTATAATCAAAAAAATAGCTCAAATTAAACTGACCAAAGCAGGTGAAATTTTGGACAAAATACAGCAAAATTTAGCCCTTCAAGGAACTACTGCAAACAAAGGTATTGCCTTTGGTAAGATTAGTTTCCTAAAACGACTAACATCTGAATTTGAAAAAAAACATATTGAGGATACAGAAGCTGAATGCGATCGCTTTGAAAAAGCTAGACTTCACGCTATATCCCAGTTAAATGCTCTATATGATGCATCTTTAGAAAAACTTGGCGAACAAAACGCAGTTCTCTTCCAGATCCATCAGATGATGTTAGACGATCCAGATTACGTCTCATCAATTCTAAATGTTATTAAAAATGAAAATGCTAATGCCGAATATGCAGTACACAAAGTAGCATTACGTTTTGAAAAACAATTCTTAGATATGGACTCTGAGTACATGAGAGGAAGAGCCTCTGATGTAATCGATATCTCAAGACGTGTTAATGAAATTCTGATGATGCATGCAGGCAAAATCAAGAAGCATGGCATTTCTTTTGATAGTACTGGTCCTATTATTCTTGCAACAGATGATCTTGTACCATCTGAAACAGTTCAGTTAGACCAAAAGACCGTTACAGGTATTATTACCACAAAAGGCTCTACCCGTTCTCACACAGCTATCTTTGCTCGCACCATGGGCATACCTACCATCGTATGTTTAGGTGATAAATTAGATGAGAAATACGAAGGTCAGTTTGCCATTGTGGATGCAAACTCAGGTCACGTATTTATCAATCCTGATGAAGCTACTGTAATTAGATATACAGAGATTAAGAAGACTGATGATGCACAAAGTTCTCATTTAGAAGAATACCGTGGAGCTGTAACTAAAACTCGTTCTGGTCGAAAGATAAACCTCTTTGCAAATTCAGGATCCCTAGCTGACATTGATTTAGTCAAAGCATCCGATGCTGAGGGTATTGGCTTATTTAGAAGTGAATACATCTATTTACAGTCTCACGATTACCCAACAGAAGATGAGCAATTTGATATATACAAAGATGTTTTAAAAGGCATGGAAGACAAAAAGGTGATTATCCGTACCCTTGATATTGGTGCAGATAAAACCGCTGAGTATTTCATGTTAAAACCTGAAGATAACCCTGCTATGGGTATGAGAGCTATTAGATTATGCCTAAGCAATCGAGGCTTATTTAAAACTCAATTAAGAGCTTTATATAGAGCTTCAAAATATGGCAACCTATCTATCATGGTACCTATGATCACCTCTGTAGAAGAAGTTACAGAGTGCAAGAAGATCATTGAAGAGGTAAAAACAGAGCTAAAAGCACAGAACTACGAGTTCAGCGATGATGTTGAATTTGGCATCATGATTGAAACTCCAGCGGCTGCTTTAATTTCAGATGAACTAGCTCCATATGTTAACTTCTTTAGTATCGGAACAAATGATTTAACACAGTTTACTTTAGCTGCAGACAGACAAAACGCAGACTTAACTAAGTACTTAAATCCATATCACCATGCTGTTGTAAGACTAATTGAAATGACTGTACAAAACGGTCATGCAGCAGGTATTTGGGTTGGTATTTGTGGTGAATTAGCATCTGATGAAAAGTTCTTAGGCAAGTTAATTCAGATTGGCGTTGATGAGATGTCTGTTGTTCCTTCAAGTATCCTAACCTTAAGAGCTAAGATTGCAAGTCTTGGTTAAAGGAGAAAAAAAATAATGTCACAATGTATAGTAATTGCAGATGAAATCACAGGCGGAAGTGCTGTAGGCTCAATGCTTGAAAAAAATGGAACATCTGTATGTTCACTTATGAGTGCAAGAGGACTTAAAGATCCAATCACCCAAGATTATGATTGTTTAGTTTACTCAACAAATTCTAGAAACCTAACTGATCAACAAAGTTATCAGATGGTGTTCTCAGCAGCACGTCTTTTAAAATCAGAAGATGTTAAGTTATATGCTAAGAGGATTGATCCTGCTATGAGAGGCAACACTTGTGCAGAAACCGTAGCTCTTTTAGATGCTCTAGGTGATAAAGACCGTGTTGCAATTGTAGTTCCAGCCTTCCCTGCTCTAAAGCGTACAAATGTTGGTGGCTATATCTTAGTTGATGGTAAGCCACTACAAAAATCTTTAGACGGTTTAGAGGATTTATATCCAGCAGAATCAGGACGTGTAGCTGATTTATTTACAGAAAAATTCCAGTACAAGGCTGAAGCTCTACACTTAAAAGAATATTTAAAAGGTACAGAGAATTTAGCTAATACCATTAAAAAATTAGCAGATAACGGTACTCGTGCAATTGTTTTAGATTGTACCTCTCAAGAGGATATCAACCTTATTGCGGATGCTGTATTACTATCTGGTATTAAGTTTATCGCTGTTGATCCAGGTCCATTTACCGCAACTTTAGCTCGTAAAGTTATGAGAACTAAAAAAGTGGCAGATGCAGCGTTAGGCTCAAAGATTTTTGGTATCGTAGGCGGTGTTAACCCTCTAATTTCAGCTCAGGTAGAACAGCTAAGACTTGAAGAAAAAGTTAATATCGTAACTGTTAGAAGCTTAGAGATTTTAGACGACATTCAAAGACGCAATGCCGAAATTAACCGTGTAGTAAACGAGATTGTAACTAAATTTAATAACTACACCATCTCTTTTGCTGTATCTGACAATATGGAAATTAACAATCAGTTAGCTCCTGAATATCAAGAAATGCTTTTAAAGACTAATCGTTCACAAACTGAAGCTTTAGATATCATTTCAACTGCTTATGGTCAGATTGTAGCTAAAGTTTTAGAAAAACGTCCTGATATTAAAGCTCTATACACAAAGGGAGCTGAGTTTACTGTAGCTACTTGTCGTGAACTACGCACTATGGGTCTAAAGATTTTAGGTCAAGTATTACCTCTTACTTGTTATGGTGAGTTAATTGATGGTGAGTACGCAGGTCTTATGTGTGTAACCTCAGCATCTTCTGCTACAGATACAAATACCATCACAGATAGTATTCAGTACATTAAAAGAAAACTAACTATCTAGTTTTATTTAGTTTTATTTTACGCTAATATATGCAATGTCCTAGTTTTGCTAGGGCATTGTCTTTGCGAGTGTAGTTCAATGGTAGAACGGATGCTTCCCAAGCTTCTAACGCGGGTTCGATTTCCCGTCACTCGCTCCATTCAAATCTAAATTCTCTTACTTCATTTTTTAATTATAGACAGTTTTACATTAACCACTTTTGTTTGATAAGTTTTCAATCAATTCTTCTAAGTTGCAATTCTTTATACTTGCAAACTTCAAATGAATCCCCTCGATCTCTTTATTAAGAGATAAGCAATACAATGGAATATTTATGAGTCCATGATTTTTTTTCGTTTGCAAGTAAGGTTCTAACTGCACTATTTGGTTGAAACTTATCTCTAAAGATCTGACATTTTGAGATTGCCCTATTCATTTTTGTAAAGAGTTTTTAATACTTTTCGTGCATTTTTACAGGAAAATGTTTAAACATATTTTTGTATTTTCTCACAGATCATTTTTTTTAAGAGCCTACAATAAAGAGGTGGAATCGAAAAATTTAAAAGTCTTATATTAGTAA
>CAZEXR010000116.1:0-7396 GCA_964516675.1 uncultured Enterobacterales bacterium
TTTTTTTTGATGCTAAATTTTCATTTTTATTTATTTTGTATACTTATTTATGTAAGAACGTTTGTTTTTACAAATAAAATTAAATAAATGTAACAGAGAATATTATGCTTAAAATTAAGTTATTAACTTTTGCGTTAGTTGCTTTTACTTTTGTAACTCAAGCAAAAACAAATTTAGATTATTTACCATCCGATGCTCAATGGCGTGAACATGCAAATTATATTGCAAAATATTATTTGCACCCAGACGCTAAAGGTGTACCTGAAGGTAATTTTCCTACCTGGAGATGTGATGATGGCACATTAAGAAATCAAAAGCTTTGTCCATTTGAAAGGGATGTGGGCGAAATGATTAAAATTACAGGTATTGATTGGATTAGAATGCAATCTCGTCAAACCTTTGCTTATGGTGTTTTTTATCAATTAACTGGTAATCCAGAGGCTTTAAGATTACATAAAGCTGGTGTTAATTTTCTACTTACCAAAGGTCTTGATCCAGAAGGCGGTTTTCATTCACTAATGGAGAAGGGGGAGCCATTAACTTGGCCTGTCGAAACCGGTTTTACTGATTCAAGACTTGCAAGAACCTCTCAAGACTTGTCTTACGCCCTCGTTGGCTTGGCAATGAACGCTTATTTAACGCATGATCCAAAAGTAATCAAGGTAATCATGGATACACAAAAATATATTTATGATACCTATTACGACAAGGATAAAGGTTTTTTAAGATGGAATTTTGTTGATACATATTTTGACAAGAAAGACCAAGTTGAATTAGTTGCAATGTTAGACCAATTAAATGCATATTTACTGATGGTGTGGCGTCTTGTTCCTGAGGTTTCACGTCCTGAGTGGACTGCTACGATTAGAAAAACAATCGACGATATGAACAAGAATTTTTATGACAAGCCAACAAATCATTTCTGGGGGTGTACTCATAACAAGAGTTGTTATGATCAAAATAATGGTAGACACCAAGATTATGGTCATAGAGTTAAAGCTTTTTGGATGGAATATATCGCAGCTCTTGGCTTAGGCAATTCTAAGCTTGCTAATTTTGCAAAAAAGGGTATGTTGGATACTCTCAAATTAGCATCGACACGAAATAACAATGATTGGTATGGTGATAATCTCCAACGAGGTGCTGATTATTGGCATTATGCAGAACTAGATCAAAGTGCATTAACTCTTGCTCTAAGTGACGACTTTGATATGGCAGATACATTACGCCCTTGGATAAATGAATATACCGATAAAGAGTATGGCGATTTGAAAAATTGGTCATTTAAATCATTTTACTGGAGAAATGGTTTTCATAATTCAGAGCATTCTCTAATTGGTACTATCCTTTCAAATGCAATACGAGCTAAACAATGCTCTGATGCTAAATGTAAGTCTAAAAACAGTACCTATTTATACTTTGCTCCTGTAGATGATAAAGATAGAAATTTCACTCCATATTACTATTCAGGAAAAATTGTTAAAACTGAAAAAACAAAGGACGGTTTAAAAGTGTTTTTTGAGGACATTGATTTGCCTAAAAAGGTAAAATAGTTCAATATCAGATTTCAATTATGTTTAAAAAAGAGTCTTGTGGAAAAAAAATGATACAAGACTCATTTTTTTTTGAAAAAAATAAAATAGTGAATATAATAAATTTTAATAAATTACGAGGTATCAAATGGCAAAGGTTCAGAAAAAAAGTTTAACAAGAATTTTCAATGCTTATAAATATAGCATGAAAGGTTTTAAAGCTGGTTTAATTAACGAAGCATCAATAAGACAAGAATTCTTTTTGGCCACTATTCTTACAGTAGCAGCCTTCTTTTTTTATAACAATTCAGCTCAACTAATTCTTTTAATCGCAATGCCTTGGATAGTTGTTGTTGCCGAGTTACTTAATTCTGGTATTGAGGCTGTTGTTGATAGAATTGGTCCTGAGTTCCATGAATTATCAGGAAGAGCGAAAGATTTAGGATCAGCTGCTGTGTTTGTTACTTTAATTTTAACTCTACTTACTTGGGTAATTATTGTATTAGAACACTTTTCAATTTTGGTTTTATAAGTGTCTATACTGTCTCATGAAGATTATATGTCTTTAGCTTTAGAACAAGCTTTAGAGGCATATAAAATTGGTGAAATCCCAGTTGGGGCAATCATCGTTGATAATGAGGGTAATATCGTTTCTAAAGGTTTTAATAGAACTATTACAGATAATGATCCATCAGCTCATGCTGAAATTGTTGCTTTAAGAAATGCCGGAAATGCATTATCTAATTATCGATTACCAAATTTAAGTCTTTATGTGACATTAGAGCCTTGTTGTATGTGTTCGGGGGCGATTATCCACGCACGAATACAAAATGTATATTTCGGAGCTCATGACTTGAAAACAGGGGCTTGTGGAAGTGTATTTAATGTTTTAATTGATGATAGGCACAATCATAAAGTAAATGTTGTTGGTGGCTATCTAGAAAAGGATTGTTCTGAACTGTTGTCTAATTTCTTTAAAGCAAGGCGTCAAATGCAAAAAGAGGGCAGAGATTGGATTGTAGAAAGTGGCAAAGTTAGAACTTGGAATTTAAAAAAATAATTTAATTACTTGATATAGTTCAAAACTGAATTTAAAAAAATTTGTATAATATCAATATAATAAAATGTATCTTAGCTTATTAAGGAGCTACAGCTGTGAAAACTCGCAACAGTATACGTGCTGAAATTAATGCACTTTATAAAAATAAAGTGATAGGTTGGCTTTCTGATTCAATTAAATCTAAGACTCCTGCTGAACCTGTAAGAATTTACTTAGGTGCTCCTACTATTGATGAGCAAGTTATTTCAAATAAAGACGAATTTATCCGCTTCTGTGCAGATTGGCATAAAGAATTAACTGCAGGTAAAGTCGATTTTATTGAAAAAACTTATCCTGATATCGGTGTTATAGAAGTACCAATTCATTTAGTTTTCAATAAGATTGATGAAATTGCAACTTGGGCTGGTCACTTAGTTGAATATCATTCTGCTGAAATTCGTTTAAAACAAATTCAGATTGAACTTCCTGATTTAATTGATTCTGCTGTCGAAAATATACATCTACTAACAACCCTTGATGATAGCGATTTTATGCGCTTTGTTTATGTTTGTCGTTGGCTGTGCAAGAATAAGAATTCCGGTGCACTAATCAGACAGATACCTGTAAGAGGTGTTGATACTGAGTGGTTTGAATCTCATCGCTTTATTATTCTAAGTTTCCTTGGAAAATATCTTGATTTAAATCCTATGAGAAGAGATGTTCTTCAATTAGGTTTGGTTCCTCCATCTCAAGTTTTAAGAGTTGTATTCTTAGATAACGTTTTAAGAAGCAAGGTTGGTGGTATCAGAGATTTAGGTATTTCTATTAAAGATTTATCAAAGCTTGATATCAAACCAAGAAAAGTTCTATTCTTTGATGACTTAGCTACTGCACTTTCAATTCCAGATATGCCTGGAGTAGTTGTGATAGTTTTACCTTCAAATATTGCCGAAGTTTGTTCAATCCCATGGGTATCACACTCACAGTGTACATATGTGTCCGGTGTTGAGATGCGATCATTTGCCGTGATTAATAATATCCGTGTTCATTTGCCAAATACAGATACTTTATTCCTAAACAAAGACTGCTTTGCTGCAAACAAAGATTTACTTTCATTTGATGATATTGAGATTCAAGAACTAAATTCTTCAATGGCATTAACTCTAAATGAATCAATGTTATATAACATGATAGCTGCTGGTGTTTTTGGTAGAAAAGCTCGATTACCTCAAGAAAGAATTCCTTTAAATCAGATATATGATTTATTAGGTATTGAATATGAAGTATTCCCTGAACAAAAGGTTGAGAAACCAGCTTCATTAAATCAGAACGGTTTAAATTCTGTTAAGACAGAGAGTACAAATTCTGAAGAAACAAAAGTAACCACTACACAACAAGTAATAGATAAAGCTTCTGTAAGTGTAAACCAAGAAACTGAAATTGTTGAATCAACAGCTTCTTTTGAGACACTTAAATCATCAGAAAATAATTAGCAATCTGTTTTAATATGAAGTTGGCATTGTATTTTGTTTTTTCAAAATCAATGTCAATTTTTTTGTACACATTTATGTATGCTAAAGGAATATTTTCATTTAAATGTTATTTTTTTAGCATCAGTATAAATTAAAGCATAATATAGCCGTTAAATAACAAAGGAAAATTATGTCTGCTACATTTTTAAGTATTCATCCTGATAACCCACAACCTCGTTTTATTAAACAGGTGTGTAGTGTTTTAAGAGATGGCGGTGTTGCTGTTCTTCCAACTGATTCTTCTTATGCTTTATGTTGTATGCTAGATCAAAAAAAAGCAATGGAACAAATTGCCAGAATCAGACAAGTTGATAAGTACCATAATTTTACATTGCTGTGTAGAGATTTAGCTGAAATTTCGACATATGCAAAAATCGATAACAGCGTTTTTAGATTGTTAAAGAATAATACTCCAGGAGCTTATACTTTTATTCTGCCAGCAACCAAGGAAGTTCCTCGCAGACTTATGAATGAAAAACGTAAGACTATTGGTATTAGAATTCCAAAGAATGCAGTCATTGATGCTATTATTGAAGAATTAAATGAACCAATTATGAGCTGTACTTTGATTTTGCCTGGCAAAGATGAAGCAGAATCAGACTCAGTTTCTATAAATGGCGAAATTGGTAATCAAGTAGATTTAATTGTTGACTGTGGTCAAATTGCTCCAAATATGACAACAGTGGTTTCTTTTGAAGATGGAAATGCTACTGTTGTAAGATATGGAGCAGGTGATGCAAGCTCATTTGAGTAGTTAATTTAGGATTAAAGAAGTTTGTCTAATCGTGTACCGGGAACATTACTTGCTTTAAAAGTTGGTCTTGTTTTAATCATTGCTATGATTATCTTGGGATTTATTCTATTTCCAAGACAGTATTCTATTCCCTCAGACGAGACATTCAAAGAATCAGATATAAAGCGCAGAACTCTTCGTCAAGATCTTGTAACATCCAAGGCAAATGATGAAATTTCTCTTAGAATAAAAAGTAGTTCTCAAACTGATCATGAGCGCTATCTTGAGCTTGAAGAGCGTAAAAAAAGACAAAAATATAAAGAAGCTCAATCAAGATCAAATGGTGAGGAAATTCTTCAATATAGAGAGTCTCATGGTATGATTCCAGATGGAAGAAGAGAAAAACCAAAAGAATCACAATCTGCAATTAGAGCCAAGGCTATCTCTAATTGGGTTAAGAAAAATGTACAAAGGCAATAATATATTTGATTTTAAGTGAATATAATATTGTATTTATTTAGCTTTTTCTTAATATTTAATACTACTATTAGGTATATATAAATAAATTAAATCTGATGCAGTGATAATAAATTGCGTATAAAAATGATAATAAAATTTAAGATTTAATATAATATTAACTATACTTATATGAAAGTAGAATTTAAAAACTTAAACATAGGCATGGAAATATGTGTAGTTTTTTTAGAAAAGCCTTAGCTTATTTATTTGTAGTTTCAATAATTGGGTATATGGTAAATCAACCAAATGCCGAGGAAGCTAATGACTTCATTGAGATGTTTGAAGTTGGAAAAGTTCAGAATAATAATTTCGCAGACAAAAATGCGCTTGATGCAAAACGTGCAGCTTTAAGATCTCAATTAAAAAAAGACAGTGCTTCCTATAAAGTTAATAAGTCAATTCGTAGAAATCGTGAATTAGATAATCAAGGCCTAGATTTAGCAGATCAGAAATTAAAAAAAGAGCTAGATTATAATAATATAAAAGAAAATAAGGCCATTGAAGTTAAAACAGTTGAAGTAATCGTATCGTCTAAAAGTGATGTTCCTGAAGCTGCAACCGAAATTTCTAAGTGGTTTAGTAAGAATACCACAAGCAAAAAGAACGAAAATGCTAAACCTGAATCTGAAGATGATATATCTACAGAAAAAGTGAGTGATGAAAATATACAAGATAACGCAGATTCTCATAGCTCAGAGCCAGTCACAGCAGACGACTTACTTAGTGACAAAGACTAAGTTTTCTTTTTAGTCAAAAAAAATCTCCCTAGTTATTAAATTGATTAAATCACTAGAGAGATATTTTTTAAATCCAATTATATTCTTAGATTAATGGCATATTAAGCGCTTTGCATTCTTCTTTCATACTCTCTGGCCAAATACTTGCTTGAATCTCACCAATGTGTGCTTTGTGAAGTAGGACCATACATAAACGGCTTTGACCTATACCACCACCGATGGTTAAAGGTAATTCACCATTTAAAAGCTTCTTATGGAAGTAAAGTTCTTTACGCTCTTCTTTGCCTTCGGTCTTTAACTGCTTATTTAGAGCATCGATATCAACACGAATACCCATAGAAGAAAGCTCAAAAGATCTATTTAATGTTGGGTACCAAATTAAGATATCACCATTTAGACCTAGCTTACCGTCTTCATTTTCGGTTGACCAATCATCATAATCTGGCGCACGGCCATCGTGTTTTTCCCCATTTGATAATTTAGCACCAATACCCATTAGGAATACAGCACCATATTTCTTGCAGATCTCATCTTCACGCTCTTTTGGAGTCATGTTTGGATACATCTGAAGTAAATCTTCTGAGTGAACAAAAGTGATTTCTTGTGGAAGAAATGGTTTGATCTGAGAATAGCTTTCACATGCAAGATATTCTGTACGTAAAATTGCAGAATAAATTCTTCTTACGATGCTTTTTAGAAAATCTAAATTTCTATTTTCTTTTGTAATTACAGCTTCCCAATCCCACTGATCAACATATAAAGAATGTAGGTTATCTAATTCTTCATCAGCTCTAATTGCATTCATATCTGTATAGATACCGTAACCTGGCTGCATTTTTAATTCGCCAAGTGTTAAACGTTTCCATTTTGCTAGAGAATGAACAACTTCAGCTTTTTGATCTTGTAAGTCTAAAATAGGGAATGTTACAGCTCTTTCTACACCGTTTAGGTCATCATTGATACCTAAACCTTGAAGCACAAATAATGGAGCGGTAACACGACGTAGTCTTAATTCTGTTGCAAGATTTTGTTGGAAGAAATCTTTGATTAGTTTAATTCCTTTTTCAGTTTGAATCTTATCTAAAAGAGGTTTGTAGTCTATTGGTTTTATTAGTTTACTCATTTTTTAGTAATCCTTTATTCATAATATGTAAATTTTACATTTTAACGATAGAATTTAAAACAACTTTTATAATTAAGTTAGTCTTTTTAACCTTTTGGTCTCAATTTTTTTTATAAACCTCTCAAATAAGAGGCTTCGTGCATATGTGTGGGTAGATGAAGCCTCTAAACCTACCCTTTAG